>NZ_CP039543.1:4424087-4761435 GCF_013085545.1 Oceanidesulfovibrio marinus | reverse complement strand
GCGTGGGGTGATACGTCGGTGCTCTGAATCCGACAAGGCGGATTATGGCAATCCTGTGTCTGGTGGCAGGCATGGCTTTTCCCAAGCATCAAATCACTATAACATATCAAAATAGCAGCAGAATCCTCTCAATCCATGCCCTGCTTCAAAGATTAAGGATTCTTTATGTACAACGATTTTCATAGCCTCGCCCCCATCTTTTCCACACCTGTGAAAATTATTTTCCACAGACTTAATTTGACTATGCTCTCTTTTTCGGACTTTTTTTGTACTTTTCGTGTTCCAGGCTCCTGTTGCACTTGTGACTAAACTGTGAGATAGGGCGACTCCGCACACACTCTCTGCGCTGCAATGTTAGGAAGCGGCACGGGCTCTACGTTTCACGGAGAGGCCTCGCCGGACAACTCTGCCTTGGCGGCAGCCGAACACCGACATCGGACCTGATATTCTTTTTATCTAATAAAATTATACGGATGACTGATTCTTACAATTGTAACACGACACCACCGTAGCAACCGCGCGGCCCTTTTGCCAGGTATAATCAGCCTTCCTAAGCTGCGGCATGGTGCCCCTCTTGCCCCGGAACAATACGAGCGATTTCTGGGGAAAAAAGCACACGCCGGCGTTAGGGTATAGTGCTCCACCCCGAGAATACGGCCAAATTCCGCGATTTCGGACAACGAGGAGCAATAACCGCTCTACGGCCATGCCCAAAGGCAGGTATAAGTCGGGAAGCCTAGTCGCGCGTGGGGTAGCGACCGCAGCTGAACTTCTCCCCTTCCGGGCAGTAGCCCAGCCGCTCGCACTTGGCGCCGGCTGCGTCGAAGATCACGGGCACGGCCTCGCGCACCAGGGCCAGCATCTTCATGGCCAGGCCGCGTATCTCCCACTGCGCGCGCATGCAGCAGCGCTGCTCGAAGAAGTTAATGAGCGTGCGGCAGTTCATGGAGACCACAATCTTGGACTCCGCCGCCTGGGGCAGCACAAAGCGCGCGTCCTCGTTGGCCTTGGGCCCCCTGCGGCCATTTTCCTCAAGGATCGCTTTCAGGTCGCGGTAGGCGCTGCCCACCTCGTCCAGGAACTTCTCGAAGCGCTCCCTGGCCTCCGGAATGCGGCCGATGTGCGGCGGCAGGATGTAATCGAAGTTGCTGCCGTCCACGTAGCGCTGGCTCTGCTGGGAGTAGGAGGCGATGCGGTGGCGCACCAGCTGGTGCGTCAGGGCGCGGGACACGCCCTCGATGGCGAAGGTGAAGGAGACATGCTCGATGGGGCTGGTATGGCCGGACTCCAGCACGTTGCAGACGAACTCCGCCTGCTTGTCCTTGTCCACCTCGCCGGCCAGCAGCTTGGGCCACATGTCGCCCACGAATCCCTTGTGGTAGCACTGCCGGAACGCGGCAAAGATGAGCGAGAGCGCTTCCGGTGTATGGGCCAGAAGCTCCACCCGGCTTTCGACAGCGGGCATGTCCGCCTCCTAGAATATGTTCAGGTGCTTGTAGGCGCGCGCCGTGGCCACCCGGCCGCGCGGCGTGCGCTTGATGAATCCGCGCTGGATGAGGAACGGCTCGTAGATTTCCTCGATGGTCCGCACTTCCTCGGAGCAGGCCACGGCAATGGTCTTCACGCCCACGGGGCCGCCACCGTAGTGGTGGATGATGACCTCCAGGATCTTGCGATCCATCTGGTCCAGGCCGTGCTCGTCCACGTCCATGCGTCCCAGGGCCTGGGATGCCGCCTCGGCGTCCACCAGGCCGTTGCCGTGCACGCTGGCGAAGTCCCGCACCCGGCGCAGCAGCCGGTTGGCGATGCGCGGCGTTCCCCGCGCCCGGCGGCCGATCTCCAGCGCGCCGTCGTCCGTGATGTTGATGCCCAGAATGGCGGCCGCGCGCTTGACGATGCGCGCCAGATCGTCCGGCGCGTAGAACTCCAGCCGCAGGATAACGCCGAAGCGGTCGCGCAGCGGCGAGGTGAGCAGGCCGAGCCGAGTGGTTGCGCCCACCAGGGTGAAGGGCTCCAGATCTATCTTCACGGTGCGTGCGGCCGGCCCCTGCCCGATGACCAGGTCGAGCTTGAAGTCCTCCATGGCCGGGTAGAGAATCTCTTCGACAGCCGCCGGCATGCGGTGGATCTCATCCACGAACAGGATGTCCCGCGCGCCCAGGTTGGAGAGGATGGCCGCAAGATCGCCGCCGCGCTCCAGCACCGGGCCGGAGGTGGGCACGATATTCACGCCCAGCTCCGAGGCCATGATCTGCGCCAGGGTGGTCTTGCCCAGGCCCGGGTTGCCATAGAACAGCGCATGGTCCATGGCCTGGCAGCGATCCCTGGCCGCCTGCAGATAGACGGAGAGGTTCGAGCGCAGGTCATCCTGGCCGATGAAATCGTCCAATCGTTGCGGCCGGATGGTCTCGTCGCCCGGCGCCTTGCCGGGCATTTGTTCTGGAGGCATGCGCTCTGTCATGAAAAAATCCGGTGCGTCATCGCTGAGCGTTGAAAAAGACCTTGTATCATAGGCTGTTCAGAAATCATGCTGCCAAGGCGCACAAAACGTTCAAGGCCGATGCGTACATAGCAATACGTGAGGGTTTGAATTTTTTGAAGCAACACAACCGGCATAGAGGTGTGGGCAGCCTGTTATCGCTTGGCGGCCAGCCGCTTGAGCGCCGCACGCAATGCCTCGGCCACGTCCAGGTCGGCGTCATCCGCCAGAGCCTGCTCCACGGCCGGGCGCGCTTCCTCTTCGGAATACCCCAGGTTCACCAGTCCTGTCACCGCATCGCGCAGCACGCTTCCGGCCGGACCGGCCGCCGGCAGGCCGCCCACCGTGTCCTTGAGCTTATACTTGAGCTCCAGAAAGATGTGCTGGCCGGTCTTTTTGCCGATGCCCGGCACCTTGGTGAGCGCGGCCACATCCTCGTCCGCCACGACGCGCCGCAGGTCGTCCGGCGAGTACATGGAGAGGATGGCCAGGCCGGTCTTGGGGCCCAGCTTGGAGATGGAGATGAGCATGGCGAAGAGCTTGCGCGACTCCCAGTCCTCGAAGCCGTACAGCTCGATGGCGTCCTCGCGCACGATTGTCTGTACATACACTGTGAGCTGCTCGCCACGCACGGGCAGGCGCGCAAGCAGCGGCACGGGTGCGTAAAGCTCATACCCCACCCCGCCCTCGGTAACGAGGACCAGGGAGCTCTCGCCGACTTCCAGGAGACGTCCTTCCAGATACGCTATCATGGCTATGGGGTCCGGGCGGCCTGTTGCGGCCCGCTGTTTGGAAAATCGTGATCGTCCGCGGCCGCGCCTGGGGCTCACCGCATGCCGCCTGCCGCTTCGGTAAGTCTGGCCAGCCGCCGGGAGTTGAGATGGCACACGGCCATGGCCAGGGCGTCGGTCACGTCCGCTGGCCAGCTCTCGCACTCCTGCCGGGCTTTGGTGCCCAGCACCTGCGCAACCATGTAGGCCACCTGGTTTTTGTCCGCGCGGCCCGTGCCCACAATGCTCTTCTTGACGGCCATGGGGTTGTAGCCGCGCACCTCCAGACCGTGCACGGCGCAGGCCGCCATGGCCGCGCCGCGCGCCTGGCCAAGCTTGAGCGCCGAGGTGACGTTCTTGTAGGTGAAGACCTCCTCCATGGCCACCTCGTGGGGTCCGTACTGCTCGATGACCTTGGCGATACCCTTGTAGATCTCGCCCAGCCGCTTGGCCATGGTAGCCTTGGCCGGAGGACGGATAGCCCCGGCCGCCACCAGCACGGCCTGGCCGGAAACCTCGCGCACCACGCCGTAGCCGGTGCAGCGGGTTCCGGGATCTATGCCCAGGACAATGACTTCAGCCATGGTGTGTTACCCCAGCACGCTGCTGTAAAGAACCGTATCCGGCACGCTGTTCAAAAACCGCGCTGGCGCGACGCGCGGAAAGCTCACGACCGACGCATCCATAGAAGCACGCGAGGGGTTGGACCTTTCGAAGCAACGCAGCCGGCGTAGGATTCCGGGCAGCCTGCTAGCCCTCCAGCTCGGCCATCACTTCGTCAGGGATGTCGAAGTTGCCGTGCACGTTCTGCACGTCATCCAGCTCGTCCAGAACCTCGATGAGCTTCATCAGCTTGCGGCCGTTGTCCGCGTCCACCTCGATGGTGTTCTGCGGCACCATGGAGGTTTCGGCCTCCTCGGCCGTGAGCCCGGCTGCCTCGAAAGCCTCGCGCAGGGTCTCGAAGTCCTCGGGCGCGCTGTGCACGGTCCAGGCGTCGCCGTCATCCACCACATCCTCGGCCCCGGCCTCCAGCCCGATCTCCATGAGCTGCTCTTCCTCGGCCTGGTCCTTGGGGAAGGTGAACACGCCCTTGCGATCGAACATCCAGCTCACGCTGCCGTTCTCGCCCAGGTTCCCGCCGTGCTTGGTAAAGGCGTGGCGCACCTCGGAGACCGTGCGGTTGCGGTTGTCCGTAGCGCACTCCACGAGCAGAGCCACGCCGCCCGGACCATAGCCCTCGTACGTGACCTCTTCGTAGTTCTCGCCCTCTATCTCGCCGGTGCCCTTCTTGATCGCGTTCTCGATCTTGTCCTTGGGCAGGTTCACCTGCTTGGCCGCGGCAATAGCCGCGCGCAGCCGGGGGTTCATGTCAGCATCGCCGCCGCCGGCGCGCGCCGCAATGATGATCTCCTTGGCCGCCTTGGTGAACTGCTTGCCCTTCTTGGCGTCCTGGCGCCCCTTGCGGTGCATGATGTTGTGCCATTTACTGTGTCCAGCCATACGTATCCTCCTGATGCGGTCTCAAATTCCGGACCGGACGCGGCCTATGCGTCCTGGCCACCTTTGAAGCCGAGACCCACGTAGAAAATCTCTTTGCTTTCGCTGCGAGAACTTTTTGGTTTGAATGTTTTCACGGACCGGAAATGCTGCATGAGCTCGTGGCGGTAGGCGTCCGCATCCGGCCCCATGAAAATCTTGACCACGAAATTGCCGCCATTTATCAGGCAATTGTGGGCGAGCGCAAGGGCCTCTTCCACCAGATTCATGGAGCGCGCCTGGTCCGTGAACTTGTTGCCCGTGGTCTTGGGCGCCATGTCGCTCAGCACGATGTCAAAGGGCGCATACTCCTTGAGAGCGCCCAGGAACCCGGCCCTGGGCTCGAACACGTCGTCCACGAAGAAGCGCACCTGCTCCGGAAACTTCGTCTCGGTCTCCTGCAAGTCCACGCCCACGACGACGCCCTTGCTCCCCACGCGCTCGGCGGCGTACAGTGTCCACGAGCCAGGGGCCGCGCCGAGGTCCAGCGCCTTCATGCCCGGCTTGAGCAGGGAGAAGCGCTTGTCCATCTCCTTGAGCTTGTACACGGAGCGCGCCGGATAGCTTTCCTGCTTGGCGCGCTTGAAGTAATGGTCGCGATATTTTTTCATAAAGCGGCCAACCGTACCCCAAAGCCGTGCAAGAGCCAAGATGGCGGGGCGCACGACGCCGCGCGCAGACACTTCCAGGAATCGCAAGCACATAGACCATGCCCCAACGACCAGCACGGTTCACCATCCGCGACGAATCCGGTCGCACGCGCACCCTCTCCGGCCATCCGGGGCAGTTCGTCTTCATCCCGCCGCCGTCCGCCGGACCGGGCGGAGCCACGCCGGGCGTCATCCTGGGCCTGGGCCCGTCCCCGGCCACGGCCATCGGCATCCTCAAGCACAATCTGCACGGCGCCGCCCCCATCCGCTACGTGGAGGCCCCGGCTTTCCAGGAGCAGATGGACGCGCGCTGGTCGCGCGGGATTCCGCTGGGCACTTCCGCCCTGCCTTGGCCGCGGGACACGCCGGACGCGCCAATTCCGGACGAGGTAAAGGAGCTGCTGCGCAGCGCCGCACTCCTTATATATAAGAGCGGGCTCAGGCTGTTCCCTTCGTTCTGGGCCCCGGTGCTCGCCGCGGTGCGGCTGGCGCGGGCCGGGCTGCCCATGGATGCGGCCGCAGCCTCCAATGCGCCGTCATCCGCACGGTCTACGAACACTGCCTGCCGCGTACTCATTCCCGGCACGCCGCACGACCTGCTGCGCCAGGAGCTAACCCACGGCTTCACGGCCGCCGGTTGCGAGGTCGCGCAGCACGACATCCCCGCCGGCAGCGAGCCCTCGACCACCGCCGCCCTGCTTTCATCTCGTCGGCCCGACCTCTTTTTCAGCGTCAACTTCCGCGGTCTCGATCCCCTGGGCGAGACGTTCCACCTGCTGCGCCGCGCCGGAACGCGCACCGCCGTGTGGTTCGTGGACAACCCCTTCCACCAGCTCTCGGGCATGGACGCGCCTTTCTGGCAGGAGATCCCGCTGTTCGTGACCGACGCCTCCTTCATCGAGCCCTTGCGCCGACATGGCGCGCGCGAGGTGCACCACCTGCCCCTGGCCGCAAGCCCCGGCATGTGCAACGCCGCTGACTTCAAACCATCCGCCCTGCCCATACCAACGGCCACGCTGGCCCAGGAGACGGTCTTTGTGGGCCGCTCCTCCTTCCCGGAGAAACGCAACTTTTTTGCTGGAATACAGATTCCACCAGACATTGCGACCAAAGCCCGCGCCATGCTCGCCAGTGGCGAACGGCCGGACTTCTTCTGGTGGGCCGAGCGGTTGGGGATAGACACCTTCTGGCCGGGCAAGGCGGTTCGCGCCGCCGGTCTGGGCGCCGAGGAATCGTCCCTGGCCCTGCGCATCGCAGCCGTGACCGCCGCGGCAGAGCACGGGCCCACGCGCGTGTTCGGCGACGAGGCCTGGCGCGGGCTCCTGCCCGAATCTTCGCAGCTCTCGCTCTCCCAACCGGTGGATTACTACGGTCCGCTGGCCGGCATCTACGCCGCCGCGCGCTGCGTGCTCGGTGCCACCAGCCTGCTCCTGCCGGCCGGGCTGACCCAACGCCACTTCGATGTCTGGGCCGCCGGCGGCCTGCTGCTCACCGACGCCACCCCCGGCCTCGACATCTTCCCGCGCGAGCTTACCACACCCGTCACTTACGCCTCGCCCGCCGACATCCCGACGGCGCTAGCCCGGCTGGAACGCGAGCCCGCCACCACACGCGCACTCCGCGACGCCTGGCGCGCGCTTATTCTGGAATCACACACGTATGCGCATCGCGCGCGGAGCGTGCTGGAACTAATTGGATTAACATATTAATATAGCTCCAGCAGCCCGGTGGATTGGTACAGAGGGGCGCTGCCCCTCAGACACTCCGCAAGGAGCCAGTGGCCCCTTGACCCATCTCTGGGTCCAGGGAGCAATGCTCCCTGGTGGGAGCCCGAGGGTGAAACCCTCGGACCAAACAGAAGTAAAACTCTCTTGCCCTTTGTCACGAGACTCGCTAAGGTTCTTGCTTCCCGTGGGGACGTAGCTCAGCTGGGAGAGCGCTGCCTTCGCAAGGCAGAAGTCGGGAGTTCAAGTCTCCTCGTCTCCACCATATGGAATTTCAAGCCCTTACGAGCATGACTCGTGAGGGCTTTTTTTCATTGAGTACCGAGGTAGCTTCGAGAAATAATGCTCTTCTCGCTCGGCTGCCCTAGCATCTTCATAATCTGTACACAAAAACTGCCCACCTATTGACGTTCGATCGCCCTGTGTGTATTTTATACACATGGATAGCAGGGAAGTCATACAACGGCTGAGAGATGCAGGCTTTGAGCATGTATCCACCAAAGGCAGCCATAAAAAGTTCCGCCGGGGCGATAAAATGGTGATCGTCCCTGATCCGAAAAAGGATATTCCGGCCGGCACCCTGCGCAGTATTTACCGTCAGGCCGACCTACCCTGGCCCCCTTGATAAGGGTTCGGCACGGGCCGTCTAGACATAAGTCCTCGGCAAATACTTAACGAGGGCAGAACAGACAAGGGACCCGTATGCATTATCCGATCATTGTTGTTCCGGAGCCGGAGCAGCAGGCGTACACCGCCGTTGCTCCCGACATCGGCGAAGTCGCGTCGTTCGGAGATTCCATCGAAGAAGCCTTGGCAAACCTGCAAGAGGCTGTGGAACTCTACCTGGAAGACGCAGAAGAAGCACCCCAGCCATCCAAACTGGAGGCCGTGCTGGAGCACGAAGAAGTGCGAGAACACGGCGGCGTGGTGGCATTCGCAGATCTTGATCTCTCATTCCTGGACCGCAAACCGGTTAGGCTCAACGTGAGTCTCCCCAGCGGATTGGTTAAGAAGATCGACGAGGCAGCCCGCAAACGCGGCATGACTCGTTCCGGCTATCTGGCTTGGGCCGCAGATCAAGCGATGGCGAGGAGACAGGCAGAATGCTGATTAATTTTCTCTGACCAGGGACCTTGTCCCGAAGTCACATTTCCTGTTCCCAGACATAATAAAGGCGCCTTCGCATCATGCGAAGGCGCCTTTATTATGTCTGGCGAGCCGCCGTTAAAAACAGGCGGCCAGTATCGATAGCCTTTATTTTCCCAGCAGCTTGTTCCAATCCTTGGTAAACTTCTCCATGCCCTGCGTGGTCAGGGGATGGGTCAAGTCGAAGCTCGTCCAGTCCGCCTCCAGGTCCAGGTCCTCGTACGGCAGCGGCTTCAGGCCGTGGGGATCGTAGGCGTATGCCTCGCCAGGCAGAGGCGAGCCCTTCTTGGCCCACTCGTCCAGGGTCTCCAGCTTGGCCGTGATAATGTCCGAGCCCAGGTGCAGCGCCTCCATGAGGTGGGCGTCGTGGCGCACGCTGGCCGTGAGCACCATCACGTGGCCGTCGCCCTTCTTGTACAGCTTCAGGAGGTTGGCGATAAAGCTCATGCCGTCTTCGCCGCGGTCATCCAGCCGCCCCACAAAGGGCGAGATGAAGACCTGACCGCGCTTAGCCCCGCGCGTGGCGCTATACACCGCCGCGGCCTGCTTCAGGCTGAAGCACAGGGTCATGTTGACGCGCATGCCTTCCTTCACGGCCTGCTCGGCGGCGCGGATGCCTTCTTTCGAGGAGGGCAGCTTGATGTGCGCGTTGGGAATCCAGCTATTCATCGTCCGGCCCTGCTCCAGCATCTCCTCGGCCGTGGTGTTCTCGTCCGCGTAGACCTCAATGGACACGGAACCGTCCGGAATCAAGCTGGAAATCTCCTGCACGATGCCTTTGTAGAACTCCAGCAGCTCAGGCTCGGTAAAGGTCTCGCCGCGGTCCATTTTCTCCTGGGCGCGGGGGTTCTTGGAGACAAAGCTGGGGTTGGTGGTCTGTCCGTCCAGAAACCCCAGGGACTTGATGATGGCGCGGGTCTCGTCCGGGTCGCCGCCGTCGATGAATATCTTGGTATTCAGTTCCTTGCGTGGCATGTCCTCTCTCCTTTCATTGAGTGAACGCGCAATGCGCTGCTCAGCCGGCTATGCGCATGACAACTTCGATGATGGCTTCCTTGTCGATGCCCTCGAAGGCCATGAGCTCGGCTGGCTTCCCGCTTCTCGGCTTCTTATGTACGGCCAAAACATGAACCGGGCAAGGATCGGCAGCGATTGCAGCCATTACTGCCTCGCCGATGCCGCCGGACGCGGAGTGGTCCTCCACGGTGATGATGCTGCCGGTTTCCCGCGCAGCGATGGTTAATGTCCCGGCATCTATGGGCTTTACGGAGTAGAGGTCGATGACGCGCACGCTGACGCCGCGCTCGGCCAGTACATCCGCCGCGGCCAGGGCCTCGTGCAGGGTAATGCCGGCCGCCACGATGGTCGTCTTGTCGTCATTGCTCTGCCGCAGCACCTTGCTGCCGCCCAGGGGGAACTGCTCGTCGTTGGCGTAGAGCACCGGCGTTTTGGCGCGGGTGGTGCGCAGATAGCTGATGCCCTCGTACTTGAGGGCCTCTTCCACCAGCCGCTCGGCCGATACGGCGTCCGAGGGATAGAGTACGGCGGAGTCCAGGATGGTGCGGAAGTAGGCAATGTCCTCCAGCGCCATCTGGGAGGGGCCGTCCTGGCCGATGGATACGCCGGCGTGGGAGCCGGCAAAAAGCAGCTTGGCGTCGGAGTAGCGCGACATGCGCACCTGGTCGTAGGCGCGCTCCATGAACGCGGCGAACGTGGAGACGCACGGCGTGCGGCCACGCAGCTGGAGCCCCAGCGCCGCGCCCACCATGTTCTGCTCGGCGATGTACATCTCGAAGAAGCGGTCCTCCGCCACCTTCTTGATGTATTCGGCTCTGGTGGAGTTGGAGACCTCGGCGTCCAGGGCCACGAGGTTGGGCATTGCCGGGGCCAGACGCTGCAGCGCGTTGCCGTAGCCCGAACGCGTGGCCACCTCCTCGCCCTTTTCGTAGTGGAGAGGCTTGGCCTCGCCGTCTTCGCGTTTGGGTGGATGAAGCGCCTCGGGCTCGGCCAGCTCCAGGGTGAAGGGGTCGGGCACGCCGCCCATCTCGGCCACGGCCTTTTCGAACTCATCCCAGGGCAGCGGCTTGCCGTGCCAACCGTTCTTGTTCGCCACGTCCGAGACGCCGGCGCCCTTGGTGGTGTGGGCCACGATCATCAGCGGACGGTCCCGGATGGCGAGAATGGTCTCGTACGCCGCAGCGACCTGCTCCACGTCCTGGCCGTCCTCCACAGGCACGGCCTGCCAGCCAAAGGACTCCACGCGATCCACATAGGCGTCGATGTCCCAGCCGTACATGGTCTCCCCGCGCTGGCCCAGCCGGTTCACATCGATGATGCCCACGAGGTTGTGCAGCCCGTAGTGCGCGGCAAGCTGGATGGCCTCCCACTGGGAGCCCTCGGCCATCTCGCTGTCGCCCAGCAGCACAAAAGTGCGATACGGCAGCGCATCCAGGTACTTGCCGTTTATGGCCATGCCCACGCCGATGGAAAGCCCCTGCCCCAGGGAGCCAGTGGCGGCCTCGGTGTAGCGGAAGCGCCGGGTAGGATGGCCCTCCAGCGGGCTGTCGAACTGGCGGTAGGTCTGCATCTCCTTCCAGTCCAGGCCGCCGGCCGCCGCCCACGTGGCGTAAAAGAGCGGCGAGGCGTGGCCCTTGGAGAAGATGAGCCGGTCGTTATTGGGGAAGGACGGGTCCTGCAGGCGGTAGCGGAAGAACGGCTCGCCGGTTCCGCTGCGGCCGAAGAGCAGCGCGACCATGAGCTCCACGCCCGAAAGCGAGGACGTGGGATGGCCCGAGCCGGCCTTGGTTGTCGAGGACAGGATATGATAACGCATCAACGTTGCGAGTTTTTTCTGTGTGGCGATGTCTGCCATGTCTGACTACTCCTCGAAAATCTATGATGTTGACGTGGTAACGTCTGCAAAGAAGCCTGGATGCAGCTCGCACGCCTCGTTTGGCCCCCAGCTTCCGGCCTTGTAGCGGTGCAGGTGGCGTTCCATGGTGCCGCAATCATCGCACATCTCCAGGATGGGAGTGAGGAAGCCCCAGGTGAGCTCCACGCCGTCCTGCCGCCAGAAGAGCATCTGGTCGCCCATGATGCAATCGAGCAGGACCTTCTCGTACGCCTCCAGCTCCGGCCCGACGCCGGACTCCTTGAAGCCGTAGTGCATGTACACCGGCGAGAGGCACAGCAGCGGCGCGGGCTGCTTGGCCATGAAGTACATGTGGATGACCTCGTCCGGGTAGATGCCCAGGAACAGCTTGTTCTGCTCGATGCTCTGCTCCACCACGCCGCGCAGCATGGAGTGGGGGATCTCCTTGAACTGCACAACGATACGCGAGACCTTATCCGCCAGGCGCTTGCCCGAGGTGATGTAGAAGGGCACGCCCTGCCAGCGCCAGTTGTCCAGATAGGCGCGCAGCATGGCGAACGTGGGCGTGTTGGAATCTTCCGGAACGTTCTTCTCCTTGCGGTATGCGGGCACCTTCTCGCCGTGCACCGTGCCGGACATGTACTGGCCCAGCACTAGGTCCTTGAACTCCCGCTCCACGTCAAAAGGCCGCAGGCTGCGGTACACCCGGGTCTTCTCGTCGCGTACGCGGTCGGCATGGAAGCTCGACGGCGGGCTCATGGCCGAGAGCGCCAGGAGCTGCATCATGTGGTTCTGGAACATGTCGCGCAGCACGCCGGCTGTGTCGTAGTACCCGGCGCGGTGGCCCACGCCCAGGCTCTCCGCCGCAATGATGGAGACGTAGTCGATGTAGTTGCGGTTCCAAAGCGGCTCGAAGATCGCGTTGGCGAAACGCAACATCAGGATGTTCTGCACGGTCTCCTTGGCCAGATAGTGGTCGATGCGGAAGATCTGGCTCTCGGAGAAGCTGCGGTGCAGGGCTGCGTCCAGCTCCCGAGCGCTGGGCAGGTCGTGGCCGAACGGTTTTTCCACGACAATGCGCGGCCAGCCGCTCTCCTGGCCTGGAGCGGCCAGACCGGCGTCGCCCAGGTGGTTGGCGATGGTGGTGTAGAGCTCAGGCGGCACGGCCAGGTAGAAGAGCCGATTGCCCTGCGTCTCACCATTTGCCTTTTCGTTCTTGTCGATCTCCTGCAACCGTTTTTCCAGCGACTTGTAGCCGTCGAGCTCGTCGTACTCCAGCGTGTGGTAGTACAGACGCGAGGCGAGCTTGTGCCAGAGGCCATGGTCGAAGTTGGGCGCGAACTCCTCCAGGGCCTCGCGCATCTTGTCGCGGAACGCGTCGTCACCGTACTCGGTACGGCCAACGCCCATGATCACGAAGCCGTCCGGCATGTCCTCGCTGGCGTACAGCTTGTACAGCGCCGGAAAAAGCTTGCGCGAAGTCAGGTCGCCCGTGGCGCCGAAGATGACGATGGCGCACGGCTCCAGCTTCGGCATCGTACTGCACTCGAAGGTCCCGGAACGATCCGCGGCCAGCAGCTCCTTCGGATCTTTTGAATCACCCATGCTGTCCGCTCCTCAATCTTTATGTTTCATGGCGTGGCCGCCAAACTGGTTGCGCTGCGCCGCGAGGATGCGGTCGGCAAAGCTGGACTCGTCGCGGGAGCGGAAGCGCTCCATGAGCGCCAGCGCAATGACCGGCGCCGGCGTGGCTGTATCCACGGCCTGCTGCACGGTCCAGCGTCCCTCACCGGAGTCGTCCACCCACGCCGCGATGTCCTTGAGGCCCGGGTCTTCTTTGAACGCCCTGCCCGTCAGCTCCAGCAGCCAGGAGCGGATGACGCTGCCGTGGTTCCACATCTCGCAGATCTCGGCGTAGTCCAGCTCCTCGCGGAAGTCCGATTTTTCCAGGATGTTGAACCCTTCGGCATAGGCCTGCATGATCGCGTACTCGATGCCGTTGTGGACCATCTTCACGAAGTGGCCGGAGCCCGGCTTGGCCCCGCAGTAATAGTAGCCCTTGTCCGGAGCCATCGTCTTGATGGCCGGCTCCACGTGCTCGAACGCCTTGCGCGGGCCGCCGAGCATCATGCAGAACCCTTCCTCCAGACCCCACACCCCGCCGGAAACGCCCGCGTCCAGGTAGTGCACGCCTTTTTCCGCGGCCTTGTCGTGTCTGGGCTTGTCGTCGTGGAAGTTGGAGTTGCCGCCGTCGACGAGGATGTCGCCTTCCTGGAGCAGGCCGAGGAACTGGTCCACATGCTGATCCACTACCCCGCCTGCCGGTAGCATGAGCCACACGGTGCGCGGCGGTTTCAGATGCTCCACCACCTCCTCCAGACTGCGGGCGGCGAATCCGCCCTCCTCTATTGCCAGAGCCTCGGTCTTCTCGAATGTGCGGTTATACGCCACCACGTCGTGGCCATTGCGCAGCAGCCGGGCGGCCATGTTGCGTCCCATTCTGCCGAGGCCGATCATCGCTATCTGCATGGTGCATCCATCCTTAGTATAGGTGATACGGACATTACTTCTCAATTCTTCATCCATACCATATTTATCTCCGAATTCCACCTGTTGCACCCAGAATCGCCGCATTCTGCCCGGAAACGGAGCGGCAATGTGCCGTTGCAGCGGCGGAAACGCCGTAAGGACGCCATCCGACCCCATTTTCGCTTAATGGCTCCATAAAATTTGACGATTTTGCTCTGGAATAGAATCGCGAGGCGCATTCCGGAGCGACACCGCGCCGAATGCAGCTGGAACGCCTGCACATGCTTTATGATTTGAGTATGTTGTGGTACAGACATTGTACTGTGTGTGGATTCACCCCTGTCGCGGCCGGCCATGGCCGCTTCCACCCCACGTATCGGAGGTTCCGCCATGCCTGCTTCAAAAACAATGACGATCGTGTTCCTGGCAGCCTGTCTGGCCGTGTTCATCGCCCTTCCGATCTTGGCTGCGGATAACGAACTGCCGCAGGTTGCCTCCACCTCCCCTGCCAACGGCGCGCAGAATGTGGCGCCCGGCAAAACCGAGCTCCGCGTGACCTTCAGCAAGCCCATGCGCGACCAGAGCTGGTCGTGGGCGTACGAGGACCAGGCCACATTCCCGCAGATAACCGCGCAACCCCACTACGAAGACGGCGGCGTCACCTGCGTTCTCCCCGTACTGCTGGAGCCGGGCAAAAGCTATGTGATCTGGCTGAACACGGCGAATCTCCACAACTTTACGGATGAAGCCGGCAACGCGCTGCCGCCGTACCGCTGGGAGTTCCACACCGGGAAGTAGAAAGGGATTGCCGGGAAGGATACCCGCGGCGCGGCCCGGCGATTCCAGCCGGAGACGCCGTGGAAGAGGCCGCTACCGCGCGTTTTCCGCCGGCAGGGTGATGACGAAGGTCGCGCCGCCTACCGTTCCGGGCTTCAGCTCGATCGCACCCTTGTGCGCGGTCAACAGCGCCCGCACAATGCTTAGGCCCAGTCCGGTGCCGCCGTTCTTGCGGTTGGTGGTGAAGAACGGCGTGAAGACCTTGTCCACGTTGGCCGGGGAGACGCCCTCCCCGTTGTCCGCAATGATGAGCTCCACCACCGGCCCCTTGCGCCGCGCCTTGTAGCGCACGCAGTCCGCGCCGTGCTGCTGGCTGTTGTCCACAAGCGCGACGATGATGGTCTCCAGCACGTCCGGCGCAATGCGCGCGCGAACGCCGCCCTCAGCGGCCACCTCTATTTCCATGTCGGAGTCCTTGAAGCTCTCGCGAATCCGCAGCCCCATAGCGGCGATGTCCGCCGACTCGTTGGAAGGCTCGAACACATCGGCGCGGGCAAGCTCCAAAAGCCGCGACACCAGCCGCTGCAAGCGGTCCGTATCCTTGGTCATGTTGACCAGGAATCGCTCGCGCTGGGCCTCGGTCATGTCGCCCAGATGGGTCTGCAGCAGCTCCACCGAGCCCTGGATCGCTGTGAGCGGCGTCTTGAACTCGTGGGACACGTGCATGGCGAAGTCGCGGATGTACTGCGTGCGGTACTCGATGTCCTCGGCCATGGACTGGAAGGCGTCAGCGAGCTGCTCCACCTCCTGGGCCATGAACCGCCCGCGCGGGAAGCGCTCGACCTTCTCCCCCCTGGCCAGGGACCGCGCCTTGCCGATGAGCGCGCCCACCGGCCGGGTGATGGTGTACGAGGTGAGCAGACCGAGCAGAACGGCCACGGTCAGCAAGCCCAGGCCCAGCAGCAGGACCATGGTGCGCTTCTCGTACAACGCCTTGAGGATGCTGCGTGGCGTACGCGAAAGATAGACCGCGCCCACGATGCGCTCCTGGAAAAAGATGGGCATGGACACGAAGACCCGAATGTTGGAGCCGCGGCTGATGGAGGTGAGCGGCGGCCGCGGCGTGTCGTCCCGGCGCTCGCGGATGATGCTGTACGCCTCCCCTCTCAGCGCGTGGCCGATCTCCCGGATGCGCGCCAGGGAGTTGCCCTGCTCATACCCCGTGCTCGCCACGATCAGGCCCTGGTAGTCCACCACGCGGATGCCAGCCAGGGTGGTGCGCTGCACGTCTTTCAGCACAGGCAGGATGGCGCCGCTGACGTCCAGAACCAGCGGATCGGGCACGGCATCCACTGTCTCGGCCTTGGCCCTGGGCTCGTAGATCCAGTCCTCGAACAGATCGATGGTCGCCGGAATGGGATGGTACGGCTCGTCCTTTTCCTCCTCCATCTTCTCCTGCACTTTGGCAGGCGCGGGTATGCCCAGCCAGACCTCGTCACTCCCGGCAATCTCGTACAGCCGCTGCCTGTACATGGCGGCGATGAACGCGCCCTGCACCAGCAGCTCGGACTCGGTCTGGCGTACCAGCTCGTTCTCGTAAATACGCAGAAAGTAGATGGAGCCCAGAGGCAGGATGAGCACGAGCAGGTTCACCACCAGCAGGATGGTGCGCAGCCGGGGCCGCCTTTTCCCGTGCTCCCTCACCGGCACGTTCCCAGCTTGTAGCCCACGCCGTGCACGGTCTCGATGACGTGACCGCCGCCCAGAGCCGCGAACTTGGCGCGTACGCCGCGCACGTGGCTGTCTATGGTGCGGTCGCTCACGGCCACGCCCTGGTCGTACACCCGGTCCATGAGCTCGTCGCGGGTGAACGCCTTGGTGGGATGGCGCAGCATGGCCTGCAGCAGCGAGAACTCCATGGCCGTCAGCGGTACGTCCTCGCCGTCCCACGTGGCCACGTGGCTCTGGACATCCAGCGCAACCAGGCCGCGGCCCAGCGGTTTCCCGGACACACTCTCCACCGGAGAACCGCCCTTCTTCAGCCGGCGGAGGATGGCGTTGACTCTGGCCACCAGCTCCCGCGGGCTGAACGGCTTGACCACATAGTCGTCCCCGCCGATCTCCAGCCCGATAACCCGGTCGATCTCGTCGTCGCGCGATGTAAGAAACACGATGGGCGTGTCCGCATGCTTCCGCAGCTGCCGGCAGACCTCCAACCCGTCCATCTCCGGCATCAGGATGTCCAGAATCACCAGATCCGGCCCGGCGCTCCTGAACTGCTCCAACGCCTCGGCTCCGTCCCCGGCCTCGGCCACGCGCATGCCGGTCTGCTCCAGAGCAAAACGGATCACATCGCGGATATGGGCGTCGTCGTCGACCACGAGTATCGTATGCATGCGATTTCCATAGAAGAGGTGCGCTGTTATTGCAACATTCCGGGCTGTAAAGGACGCTTCTGACTTCCGGGGGACGCTGTCCCCCAGGCCCCCTGCCGGGGACCAATGGTCCCCGGACCCCAATATTTGGGTCCAGGGAGCTAAGCTCCCTGGCGGGTGCCCGAGGGCAGAGCCCTCGGAGCTCTGCGCTGTGTGCGGGGGACAGCACGAACACTACCCCAACAGTATGCCGAACATGAAAAGCACGATGAGCAACTGGAAGAATGACCGGAAAAATACGTGCTTAATGGCCATTGACCCTATCAAAGCTGCACATAAGATCGGTTCCAACAACCGTGCTGGCAACTGCAAAGAACCATCCAGGACCTTTATAAAAGGTATGAGCATCAATGAAACGAGACACTTCCATCCACACTCTACATAACCTTCACGCATTACGACCTGCGTTGCCCCCACCATAAGCCCTGCGAAAAAAGATGATATGACTGCGTAGATAATACTTGTCGTACATATGGAAACGAACCATCGCCAGTATTGTGCCTTCACAGGGTTTCTCCAGGATCGTTGCAGCTGCCCGACTGTGATCCAGAAGATTCACCAGCCGGGCAGTAGCTCTATTGTTCAACCATTCCTACGCCTTCTGCCCCAAAATTTCCTGCGCAGCACGCCCAGGCCGCCAAGGGCGCCCAGGAGCAGCATGCCCAGCGTGGTCGCTGGTTCCGGCGCGATGCCGCCGCCCGGTGCGTTGGGATAGGCCGTGCTTTTCACGCCTTTGACCATGGGCAGGGGCACGTTCTTGTCCACGGCTGTGCCCTGCGTGTTGTAGCGTTTTTCCGTGACGGCCACGAAGGAGGTCCAGCGCGTCATGAGCGAGTACTTGAGCCCGAGCTCGATGACCCGGTCTTTGTAGGTGCCCTGGTACACATTGTCCGACGCGAGGCCGGCCGGCGTGTTATAGAGCCGCATGTTGTCGCGGATAAGGGACCGCGCCCAGATGAGCGGGATGGCCGCGCGTTCCGGGCCGGTGTCTTCCTTGGGGAACTCGCCGTTCACGGTCAGGGTGGCCTTGCGGCCGTTCACCAGACCGGACACGGTGATGTCGCGTGGTCCCGGATTGGCGTAGCGGCCCTGGATGCGCACGGATTGCCCGGCAAAGAGGTCCGGCACTACGGGCGGGGTCACGTCGGCCACCTGAAGTCCGCCCCAATCCACATGGATGTCCGTGAGCACCGGCGAATCCAGCTTGGCGGCCAGGTCGGCGGCGACCTTGGCAAAGTTCTCCGTGGGGTCGAGCACGCGCACGAAGCCGCGGCCGATATGGGTCATCTCCGAGAGCAGGTAGCGGTTCACCGACGTGCCCACGCCGAAGGCGTAGAGCCTGGCCCGGCCCAGCCGCCGCTGGAGCAGCCGCAGCACCTCGGCCTCGTTGCCGATGTAACCGTCCGTGAGGAATACGACGATGCGCAGGGTGTTCGGGGCCTGGGGCGTATCCAGGGCGCAGTTGATGCCCGTTCTGACCTCGGTGCCGCCGCTGGCCGCGAGCGTATCCACGAAGTTCCTGGCGCGGTTGAGATTCCCGGAGTCCGCGCGCAAGGGCTGGTTCGCGAACTGGGACGCGGAGTTGCTGAAGCGCACGATACGGAAGTAGTCATTGGGCCGTAAGGTCTGCAGTGCGCTCCGCATGAACGCCTTGCTCGCCTGCATGGGCAGCCCGTTCATGGAGCCCGAGGTATCCAGCACAAAGACCAGCTCCCGCGACGCGATCTCCTCTATGGCTGGCGTCTTGGGCGCTTCCAGCAGCAGGCTGAACATTCCGTCTTCACCCTGCTTGTATGTGAGCAGGCCGGCCTGCACGTGCTGCCCATCCAGACCGTAGCGCAGGATGAAGTCCCGGTTGTCGATGGTCGAGCCAGTGGCGAGCTGCGCCGTGCATCGCTCGTCACTCGGGGTGTCGACGTACAGCGTGTGCGTGGGGCTGTAGAAAGTGGAGATGGGCATGCCGCCGTCCAGGGTCACGCGGATGCTCACGCGGTCGAAGTCGATGGTGTCCGGGATGGGGTCGATGCCGGCGACCTCGGGGTACGCGGGCAGCGTATCCAGCTGCCACTGCCCGGCCGAGGATTCCGCCGAACCCCCTGCGCCAACCTCCTCCTGCGCGACCCCGGTCACGTCCACCATGGACGGCGGCGGCCCCATGTGCTCCGCCGGCTGATAGCGCGGCCCCACCACCAGCGGGGCGACCAGCTCGTACTCACCGTCCACCTTGAGTACAGGCTGCACGTACTCCATGCGCACGGTGATGGGCAGCCCGGGCATGAGGTTGGCCAGGTTCTGGGTGAACATGTTCGGCCGGTGCTGCACGAGCAACGCGGCGGACTTGCCCTCTGCCTTGGCCTTCTCGAACTGTTCCTTGGCCTCGCGCTTCTCGTGTATCGTCGCGCGCACGATCTCGTTGCCCACCTCCATGGTCATGGCGTGCACGGCCGCGTCCTTGTTCAGCGGGAAGAGGTACGTGGCGTTCATGGGGATGGTCGTGGGGTTGGCGAACTTCTGCACCACCTCCACATTGGCCATGTCGCCCTGGATATTGATGCGGATGTCCGTATGCAGGGATGGAAACTGTATGACGCGATTATTGACGACCGCTTCGATGCTTCCGGCAAGCTGCGGCTCCCGCAACTCTGTCTCCGCTGCCTCGCTTCTGCCCGTGAATGCCAGCAATACAAATCCAACAGCAGCCATCATCAGTATGAAGAACATCTTGCTGCACATACATCTCCCTCCTTCATTCAAAAGTTGTGCTTTGCAGCAACAGTGATCGTTGATTGATGCATCGGAATATCCAGTGCGGTCATCAGCGCCCGGTCCCAGGCATGCGCCTGCCGCGGGTCCATGTCCCAAGGCACCATCCGCTGCACGGCCAGCCAGCTGGAGCCGGGCTCGTGCAGCCAGCGCCACACCGCCTCCGAGACGTTGGTGGCCACCCTGCCGCCGGAAACAAAGCTCACACCCACCCGCCAGGCGAAACCGTCCGTATCCACGGCGCGGTACACGGCTGTGGGGATGGGCCGCTCTTCCACGCCCAGAGGCGTGACGGCGTAGCCCAGGCCGCGCAGGCACTCGTCCGGGTTGTGCAAATGGCGTAGCGGTGCGGAGGTGCGGACCAGCGTGACGGCGTACGGGCCATACTGCTGTTTGGCGGCAAACCCGCCGTACTGGCGGAAGTAGGCTGCTTCCTTGGGAAGCAAGGGGATCGGCCAACCCTGCTCGCCGCGCAGATGCGCAGGCGGCGTCAACGGCGCCGACGGCGCGCTCACGTCCACAGGCCGGTGGGGCAGGAAGAGGATAAATCCGGCGGCCATCAGAAAGCAGACGGCGGCCGCGCGGTAAAGAACGGGATGGAGCGGACGCGCGGCACTGCGCGCCTCGGAAACCGGCTTCGGCCGGACGAAACGCACCCAGGCGAACACGGGCAGGCTCCCCAGCACCAGGCTGGCCAGGCCGATCATGGAGTGCCACGGCTCGGCCATGACATCGACGCCGAAGAACGCATCCGGGAAGGCGATGCCCAGGGACAGCAGCGTGATGCGCACGATGTTGGAAGCCAGCGCTCCAAGCAGAGCAACGACAACGCCCGCGGCTCCCTGCCACACCCGCGGCCGCCGCACGGCCATGAGCACGGCGTAGAAGAGCAGGAGGTTGAGCAGCCCGCGCGCGCCGGAGCACGGCAGGTCCACCAGCACATCCCTGCCGGCAATGAGCACCCGCACTCCCTGCACCGAAACCGCGTCCACAAACGTGTGCAGCAGCGCGCCGACCCCGACCGCAGACACGGACTGCAACCCGTAGCCTACGCAGCGTTGCAGCACGCGCTCCAGCGGCAGCGCAAAGACAAAAGCGCAGGCCAGCCATCCCGGCGAGACCGCGCGCTTGCGCCGCGGCAGGTCCGCCAGCAGGCCCAGGGCGTACACATCCACAGCCAGCGACGCCGCGGCCACGATGTTCACGGCCAGCACCTGTCCAGCGGCGCGGATGACCGAGGTGCACAGAAGCAACGCCAGGGCGAGGCGGCTCGCGTGCATGCTTTCGCTCCCGGTCGCGGCGCGCGGGCTGAACCAGCTCCAGGCGAACAGCGCGCAGGTCAGCCCGGCGGCCAGGTAGCCGTAGGAGCCGTAGGCCGGGTCCGTCCAGGTGCGCGTGAGCCACAGCAGCGGATGCACCGCCAGCACTGCGGCTCCCAGACCGATGCACAGCGAGGGAAGAGACGGCAGTGCGGAGAGAAGGCGGGTTCGTGCGTTCATGGTCACACCATGACGCCGCCCGGTGCACTGCCTATGGACAGGGTGTGGAGCTTTTCCGAGGAATTCGTGCAGATTGTGTGCAGAGAACCGACCGCCGCCGGCGGCGATTCACCTGGAGTGGCGACACATGAGGTTGCAACGCCAAGCGGCTCGGCACGGTCGTGTGCGACCAGCAGGCGGAGAAGTGAGCGGCCGCGGTCACTATCGCATGGGCATCAGAGCCTCTTCGCGCAACCACAGACAGATATTGATATTTTTTCAGCATTCGTATTGTGCACGGTCCGCAAATGTACTATGAGCGACGGGTCTTCTGCGTACGAACATCTGATAAGGAGCCTCCATGACTTCATGCAAAGATTTCGACGCATTACTCAAGCCCGGCGTAACGCTTGGCGAGGCTGAGCCCGGCATTCTGACCGCGCTCGATCCGGACAACGCCGCCAACTCCTACGATGCGCAGGGCGCCCTCGCCTTTTACGACAGCGTGGCCTGCAACCCGTTGTTCAACAGGTTGGTCTGGGGCTACCGCGTCTCCGGTCTCCATGCGTTCTGCAGCGAGCTTCTTGCCTCGGACACGGACGGCTGGTTCCTGGATGCGGGGTGCGGCTCCCTGGCCTTCACGGCGCGCGCCTATCAGGAGAGCGATCGACCCGTGGTGCTCGCGGACCAGTCCCTGACCCTGCTGCGCAAAGCCAAGGAACGACTGGAGCGCGGAAGTACCGGCAACAGCAATATCGTATTTCTGCAGGCGGATGTCATGGACCTGCCATTTCGCGACAGCAGCTTCTCCACAGTCATGTCTATGAACATGCTGCACGTGCTTCCCAAGGCGGAGACCATGATCGACGAAGTCATGTGCGTTGCCGTGCCGGGCGGCTCCATCGGCTTTACCACGCTGCATCGCGCCGGCAGGTGGTCCGACGGCTACATGCGCATGTGGGAGAAAAGGAAAGAGCTCGTCTGCCGCGATGAGTCGCAGCTGCAGGCGATGTTTGCCCAGCACGGTCTGAACGCAACCATCCGCACGCACGGCAACATGGCGTTCATCAACGTCGCATGATGTACAGACCTGTCTGCACATCACATACAGGGATCACTGTCCCCACTGCACACTGACATCCCGGATTAGGTTGGGCATTGCATGGAGAATACTATAGACACGCCGCGCCATAAAGCACGCAGGTGCCGATACGCCATTGCAATATGAAGAAGAAAAAGGATGCGCCTGGGGCGTCAGCTTGTCACGGGAGACATGGTGCAGAAGCGCGGCGCGTCGCCGTTCTCCACCAAATGGATCCAGGCCTCCACGATGCGCGGGTCCCACTGCTTGCCTGCGCCGGCCTGGAGAATCTGCAGCGCTTCCTGTGCCCCGCGGGCCTGCTGATAGGCACGGTTGGAGGTCATGGCCTCGAACCCGTCCGCAACCTGAAGGATTCTGGCCATGTACGGAATGTCCTCGCCGTTCAGGCCGTCGGGATAGCCTGAGCCGTCGTAGCGCTCGTGGTGGTGGTAGACCAGGGGCAGGATGCTGTTCAGGCTTTTCACGCCGGCCAGGATGTCGCGCGCAATGGCCGGGTGCCGGCGCATGATGCGTTGCTCGGCAGAGGTCAACGACTCGGGTTTGTTCAATATTTCGTCCGGGATGCCTATCTTGCCGATATCGTGCAGCAGCGCTGCGGCACCCAGGTCGTTAAGCTGGTCAGGGTCCAGGCCCAGGGCCTCGCCCAGCAGCAGGCAGATGTCCCGCACCACTTCCGAGTGGCCCTTGGTGTACGGGTCCTTGGCCTCCACGGCCTGCACATAGGAGGTGATGAACTCCACATTCATGCGCTGCATGCGGCGGCAGGAGCGATGGTAGCCGGCTGCCGATCCCGCATGCGCCGTGAAGATGCTGAACAGCTGCAAGTCGTTGAGATTGAAGCCGTTGCTGCGGCCATTGCCATTTCCGTTGAGCGGGGCGTTCTGTGTATCGCGCACGATGACGAGCACGCCGTCTTGCTCGTAGAATGCATTGAGCGGCGCGGCCATGGCCGAAACGCCGGAGAGTGCGATCTTTTTCGCCAGCTTGCTGGCCGCTATGTTCATGGGATCGAAGAGCCTGGGCTGCGCCGTGCTGGCCACGGAGTCCGCCGCCTGCTCGAACCACTCCAACGCTTCATTATCCTTGAAGTACTGGCCCAGCACGATAAGCGGTTCCATGCGTTCCTGCCGCGGTGCGAAGTAGGCCAGAGCCGTGGGACGAAAGGTCTTCCTGACGTGGCGCAGGAATCGCTTCAGCAGACTTGGCTCGTCCAGCTCCATGCTCAGCTCGCGTTCCAGCGAGAGGATATGCAACAGACCGCCGACTTCAGAATCGTACTGTTTAAGTCGGCGTTCTTCGAAGACTTTCTCGATCTTGTGTGTGAGGCGGGAAAAATCGAACGGCTTGAGCAGATACTCCGATGCGCCTTGCTGCAGGCACTCCACGGCGTTTTCTATGGTGCCGTATCCGGTAAGCACTATCACCGCGATATCCAGATGGCGTTCACGAATCTCCTTGATGAGATCCAAACCGCCGAGGCGCGGCATCTTGATATCTGACACCACGAGATCTACATGCTCTTGCTCCAGAAGTTGCAGAGCTTCCTCGCCGTTGCTCGCGGTCAGTACCGAATAGCCTTTCTCGTTCAGCCCTTCCCGACAAACCTCCAACAGCGCGGGTTCATCGTCAACGAGAAGAATACGTCTGCTTTGCATGTCGTCCTGTGTCGCTGGCGCGGTTGAAAAAGAGAATGAAGATGAAGTAGTGCAACGGGTGCTGTGGCCCAGACTAGACAGAGGTCCCCAAATCTTTTATAAAAATTTCGCTGTTATTTGCCCTGGAAATTCTTTGTTTTCGTACATCAATCAGCTACCAAAAGTAAAGTGTCAGCACTTCTCAAATATTACGTTTCTACAAAAAGTCATATACTGAACATATGAAACGCACCGGGCACAATGGCGCTGCGGCCAACGCGATGACGCCTCCTGATATCACGTCTTGCATGGATGAGTTGCCCTCGCCGCCGCCTGTGGCCACGCAGGTGCTGAGCCTTGCGCTGGACGAGGACATCGGCGCAAAGGAAGTCGCCCGCTCCATCGAGGCTGACCAGGCCCTTGCCGTGAAGGTGCTCCAGGTCGCCAATGCCCCGGTGTATGGATACCCGGGCCGGGTGTCCACCCTGGAACAGGCCATCGTGGTTCTGGGCCTGCCCACGCTGCAACAAATTTTGTTGTCCATCGTTGTCCGCGAGACCCTGCTGGACCCAGTGGACCTCGACGATCCCGTGCTGGCCAATATCTGGCGGCACAGCCTGGCCTGCGCCGCAGCCGCCGAGCTGCTCGCCCAGCGCGCCCGGCCCGAGCTCGCCCCCCTCGCCTTTACCGCAGCCATCATCCACGACTGCGGCAAGACTCTGCTCTTTGCGGCACAGCCGGAAGAGTATGAGGCTGTGCTGGACCTGGCCCACACCAGACCGGACTCCATCGTCGACCTTGAAATCCGCCACCTGGGCATGGACCACTGCCACGCCGGAGCCGAGCTGCTGACCCGCTGGGGCATGCCCGCCGTGCTTATCGACGCCGCCTCCCTGCACCACCTGCCTGCCGAGGCCATGGACTCCGTGGGCAAGCACGCCGACCTCCTCCGGTTGCTGCGGCTGGCCGACCTGCTTTCGCGGCGGCTCACCGGCGAGCCGGACCTGGACGCCCCCTCCCGCGAGGAGGCCACGCTGCTGGCCGACGACCTGGGCCTGGACGCCGGGGCGCTGGATGCAGTGGGCGAGGCCCTGGAGCAGCGCTTCTCGCAACGCGCGTCCATATTCGACCTGGACCAGGACCCCCGCGAGATGTACCTGCGCCTTTTGCAGCGCGCCAGGAGCAAGCTCAGCGACACGGGCCTCAAGCTCCGCCAGACATCCGCCGCCCTGGACCGCCAGGTGGCGCGGCAACAGGCCTGCCTGCAGGCCGGGCTGGCCATGGCCCGCGCCAAGACCGTGCAGGAAGTCTTCACCTCCGCCATCGAGGCGCTCCGCGACGAGATCGGCGCCGGTACGCGGCGTTGCGGCGTCTTCCGCATAGACGACACCGCCAGCACCCTGGACGGCCGATTTGTGGACGGGGCCGAGACGCACAGAATGTGCTGCCGCATCGACGAGCGCCGTCTGCCCTGCACATCGGCCGCCGATGCTGGCGTGCCGTCTTATTTTCTGGACATCTTCAACAGCTACCCCAGCCGCATTCCGCCCAACGGCGGCGCTCCCGAGGCGTTGGGCCCGGCATTCCACGAGCCCTTTTTCATCATGCCGCTCACCTGCGAGGGCGAGCACTTCGGCGAGATCATCCTGGAGCCGGACAACGCCGAGAGCGAGCTCTTCGGCGGCAACGCGCTGGACGCCTCGGCCCTGGCGCAGCTCGCGTCCCTCACCGCCTTTGCCCTGCGCCGGCTGGACGTGGCCCGCCATCGCGACGAACGGGCGTACCGTCTGGCCCGCGCCCTGCGCACCATCAAGGAGATGCAACTCCAGGCCATCCAGACACAGCGCCTAGCCGCCGTGGGCCAGCTTGCTGCCGGCGCCGCGCACGAGATCAACAACCCCCTGGCCATCATCTACGCCCGCACCCAGCTCCTGGAGCAGAACGAGGGCGACCCCAAACGCAGAAAGAACATCGGCCAGATGAAGGAGCAGATCGAACGGATCACCAGGATTCTGAAGAATCTCATGGAGTTCGCGCGTCCCGACCCGCCCACCTTCCAGACCATGCACGCCAACGGCGTGGTCAACAAGGTAATGGACCTCATCCGCGGCGGCCTGGACAAGACCAGCATCTCGCTGCGGCTGGAGCTCGACCCCGACCTGCCATCCATCCAGGGCGACCCGCGCCAGATCGAGCAGGTGCTGCTCAACCTTCTGCTCAACGCCACCCAGGCCATGGAGAAGACCGGGGGCGAGCTGCTCGTCTCCACATCCTTTGACAGCCTGAGCGGCGATATCGTCATCAGCGTGGCCGACCAGGGCCCCGGCATCCCGCCGGAGCACCGCGACAAACTGTTCGACCCCTTCTTCACCACCAAGGAGGAAGGCAAAGGCACCGGTCTCGGCCTCTCCACGTCGTACGGCATCGTCCAGAGCCACGGCGGATCCATCAACGTGCAGAGCGAGCCGGGCAATGGCGCGACCTTCAGCGTGCGCCTGCCGGTACAGCGCCCCGCCGGCGGGCAGCTCCGCCGCACCGGAACAGCGCCGCTGGAAGACGGCAACGCCGTGCTGGTGGTGGATGACGAAGAGCACATCCGCGAAATCCTGAAGGAATCCCTCGAAGCCGCCGGCTACGTGGTGCACACAGCGGCCAATGGCCGCGACGGCCTGCGCAAGCTCAGGAAAAAGCGTTATCGGCTGCTCCTGCTCGACATCCGCATGCCGGAGAAGAGCGGCTTGTCCCTGCTGGCCGAGATCGGTGACGAGTTGGGCGACACCCCGGTGATCATGCTCACCGGCCTGGCCGGGGCCGAGGAAGTGCGCGAGGCGGAAGCCTTGGGCGCCGCGCTCTGCATCCAGAAACCGTTCGAGATCGAATCGCTGCTCCAGGCCGTGAAGGAAATCCTGGATACCGCCGAGAAACGGGAATGACCGCGCATGTCGTTTCCATCGCCAGCGGCAAGGGCGGCGTCGGCAAGACCAATGTGGCCGTGAACCTGGCCCTGGCCCTGGGCGCGTCCGGCAAGCGGGTGTGCCTGCTCGACGCGGACCTCGGCCTTTCCAACGTTGATATCCTGCTCGGCATCGATCCCCAGCGCACCCTGGACGACGTGCTCTTCGAGGGCGTGGGCGTGGAGGAATGCCTGCTGCCAATCCGGCCCAATGTCTACCTGTTGCCCGGCAGCTCCGGCGTCGCGCGCCTCGCCTCGCTGGACAAGAGCCGCCGCGCCGCCCTGGTAGATGAGTTCAAGAAGCTCACAAACTTCGACTACCTGCTGGTGGACAACTCGCCGGGCATCAGCGCCTCGGTCATCTCCCTGTGCCTCTCCTCCCGCCAGCTTGTGGTGGTGGTCACGCCGGAGGCGGCCTCCATCACGGACGCCTACGCGCTCATCAAGGTACTCAAACAGAACGGCCTGTGGTGGAAACCGCTGCTGCTCATCAACCGCGCCCGCTCCACCCGCCATGCCGTGGCCGTGTTCGCCAGGCTACGCGAGACGGCCAATAAGCGGCTGGACCTGGATTGCCTGCCCCTGGGCTGGCTGCCGGAGGACCCGGCCGTGGGCCGCGCCTCGCTGATGCGCTCCCCGGTGCTGGAGACAGAGCCGGACGCGCCCTTCTGCCGGCTGGTGCGCGATGCGGCCAAGCGGCTCGTGGCCCACACGGAGCGCAAGGCCTCCGACGCCGGGCCCGAGGTCTTTCTGGAGCAATCCATCACCCGGCTGCAATCCACCCTGCCCCCGGCAGAATCGCAGGGGCAATACCGGGCGGACCTGCAGCCGCGCGCCATCCAGGCGCTGGCCAAGATGGACACGGCCCTTGCCATGATTGAGGATCTGTTCCCGCAAACAGGCATGGAGGCGCACACGGCCCTGCAGGCGCTGGAGCCTGCGCGCGCCGTACTGGCCGACCTGGCCCGCAGCCGTCAGAACGGTGCGACCAACGCCGCCGGCCCGACCTCCAACCCCGGCCCCAGGCTTCGCGCCATGGTGCTGTGTCAGGACCCTGAGCTGCGCGACCTGCTCTCCGACCTCATGACCGAGGCCGGGCTGATACCGGTGGACGGCCTGGAGACCGATCCCGGCACATCCGGCAAGGAGCTGGCGCTGGTGGTGCTGTCATTGGATCGCCTGCCCGAGGCCGTCTACCTGCCATGGATCTCCGGACCTGGTCAGGTCCCCGTGCTGCTGCTGGAAGGATACGGCGAGGCCTCACGCCTGGCCGAGACCGAGCTGGACGAGCACGTGACCATGCTCAAGAAGCCCTTTGCCATCGCCGACTTCGTAACCGCGATACGGCGGCTGGCCACCTCGTCCAAGCCTTCCTGAAGACGGGTTCTGGTCTTCTCCTCCCCTGCTCTCGTAAAAGGTCCAACAACCACGCTCTAGTCGGCCTACTTCGCACCGGTGTCTGTGGCCCGGCTCTCCCCCAACAGAAAAGGCGGCCAGGGACATTCCGCCCGGCCGCCTTTTTCTGTTGCACCGCTGATGCGTCCTTCGTCGGCTAAAACGTTCCTGTCAGTTTATAGATACCGAACTCCTTGTGGCCCAGGCTTTCGGCCTTGGGCATGGAACCGTTGCAGACCTCGATCATCATCTCGAAGAGCTCCTCGCCGATCTCGGCCACTGTCGCGCCTTCGGAGATGATCCGGCCGGCGTTGATGTCGATGTTGTCGGGCATCTTCTCGAAGGTCTCGGGGTTGCCGGTGATCTTGATGACCGGCGCGATGGGACAGCCCGTGGGCGTGCCGCGGCCCGTGGAGAAGATGACGAGCTGCGCGCCGCCCGCCACCATGCCGGTGATGGAGTCGATGTCCTGGCCCGGCGTATCCATGAAGTACAGGCCGTGGGCGTCCGGCACTTCCTCGGCGTAATCCAGCGCGCCGGTAAAGGGGCTGGTGCCGGCTTTGTACATACAGCCCAGGGATTTCTCCTCGATGGTGGAGAGCCCGCCCGCCTTGTTGCCCGGCGTGGGCTGGCCGCTGCGCAGATCCTCGCCCATGGAGATGGCGCGGTCCTCCACGGCCTTGACCAGCCGCAGGAACTTCTCGCGTTGCAGCGGATCGGCAAAGCGGGCGGCCAGAAGGTGCTCCGCGCCGATGACCTCGGTGGTCTCGCTGAGGATGCTGCTGCCGCCGTTGTCCACGAGCTTGGTGGAGGCGTAGCCGATGGTCGGATTGGAGGCGAGGCCGCTGGTGGGGTCGGAGCCGCCGCACTCCAGGCCCATGATGAGCTCGCTGATGTCGCACTCCTCGCGCACCTGGGTGGAGAGCTTGCGCGCCATGGACGCGGCCAGCTCCACGCCGCGGGAGATGGTCTTGAGGGTGCCGCCGGTTTCCTGAATGACGACATGCTCCACCGGCTTGCCGGTCTCGGCCACCTCGGCGGCGGCTGCCTCGGCCTGGATGCCGTCGCAGCCCAGACCGACCACGAGCACCGCGCCCACGTTGGCGTTTCTACCGAAACCCACGATGGTCTTCTGGGTCAGGAGCAGGTCGGAGCTGATCTGACAACAGCCGTGCTGGTTGGGGATGGAGACCGCGCCCGGCACCTGGGCCGCGATGCGCGCGGCGGTGTCTGCGGCGCAGACCGAGGTGGGCATCACCAGCAAGTGGTTGCGGATGCCGTAGCGGCCGTTCTCTCTGCGAAATGCCTTGATCTTCATGCCTGGCCTCCTCTAGTGCTGCTTGTCGCCGCGGCCGCGGGTGCTTTCGATGTTGTGGACATGGACATGGTCGCCGACGTGGATGTCCTCTGTGGCGTCGCCGATGACCTCGCCGTACTTGTAGCAGAGGCCGCCCGCCTTGATCTCCGCGATGGCCATCTTGTGGAACACGGGGATGTCCGCCGCGGCCGTGATGGTCCGGCCCTCCACTTCCACGCTCTCACCCTTGGCTACCGGGCGCAGACAGGTGACCATGTTGTCCTTCTCGTTGACGTGCAGAATCGGGTTCATACCTGTTTCTCCTGGTTCTTCGTGTGCATGGTTTCTCCCTGGGATGGCTGTTGTCATGCCGCCTCGACAGGCTCGTCCATCGTTGAAATATCGAGATGTTCTGATGCCTTTCGCTTCTCTCTTTTATCGAGCCACGAGACGAGGATTGGGCAGAGGATGGCCGTGACCATGATCGACGCCGCAACCTGGGCCGTGGCGATGGCCGCCGCTCCTCGAAGGCTCTGGTCGGCCACGACGAGGGCGGCGGGGGTCGCCGCCGAGTTGCCCGCCGTGGTGCCTATGGCGGCGCCTACTTGCGGATGTTTAGCGCGGACAAGTTTCATGGCGAAGTAGCCGCCGAAGCCGGTGATGATGGTGCATGCGACGCCCAGGAGGATGCCAGGGGCTCCTGCCTCGATGAGCTGGCGCAGGTTCAGGGCGCTGCCGAGCGGAAAGGCGAAGAAAGGGATGGAAATGGACACGGCAGGCTTCAGCCAGTCTCGCAGCTCGGTGTCCAGGTTGCCGAGAACGCAGCCGATGATGATGGGCAAGATGGTGCCAAGCAGAATCAGGAGAGGAATGTTGGCCAAACCAGTAAGGCCGAAGGCCAACATGGTGAAAAACGGGCCGTCGTTGGTGGAGAGAACGGAGAGCGCGCCTACATCTGTGGAGTCGCCGAACTCTCCGGCCAGCGCGGCGTACAGGCCGCTGTTGGAGTTGGTCATGCCGGCCACTATGGCCATAGGCACAACGCCAAGCACCCCGGCCGGGCCGAAGAAATAGTTCACCAGCACACCCAGCACTGCGCCAATAACTACCTTGGTGATGGTAAGTGAGAGTCCTTTGACCAATGGCATGCCGGCTTGCTTCACGCTGATCTGTGCGCCAGTACAGAACATGAAAAAAGCGAGTATGGGCATGGCGCCGTCTCTCCAGAGAAACGTGGTGAAACTTCCAATGTCCAGGATGTCAGGACAAAACGTGTTGACCAAAACACCCAACAGCAGGGGAACAATCATGAGCCCCCCGGGAATCTTCTGGACAGTATGCAGAATTCTCATGCAACAATCTCCTGTTGTAAGTTTGACGGAGATTGAGCAATCCATATGCCAAGAAATTTAATTAATAAAAACAATACACTATATACATACAAATTCCAGATGTCGCAAAATAAAACCAAATCCGTTTCATTTTAAAACATCAGTTTCGTTTTGCGACATGCCGTCCTCGCGCAACCGTCTCCACAGGGTTGACCGGCTGATGTTCAAGACGAGGCTGGCCTGTTTGACGCTGCCGTTCGTGCGCCGCAACACTTCGCGGATATAGCTGTTCTCAAAAGATTTGAGATCTGGGAGTGGGCCGGTTGCCGCCAGGTTTTTTGCTCCCAGGGGCAGTAGGTCTGTACGATCTGGCGTGGCATGGCTTGCGGGGAATGGCTCGTCTGCCAGCACCTTTTTGAAGGATCCGAGAATGACTGAGCGCTCCATGAGGCCTTTCAACTCACGTACGTTGCCCTCGAAACGCCGCGAGAGCAGCGCGCTTTGAACGTCAGGCGTGATGGCGAGAGGACGTTTGTGAAAACGTTCCGAATACTGGCGCAGAAAATGTTCTGCGAGCTTGAGGATGGTTCCTGGACCGCGTTCTTCCAGTGAAGGCACGCGCAGCGTCAGGATGTTGATGCGGAAGTAGAGATCGCGCCGGAAGCGCTCTTCGGCCACCATCTGTTCCAGCGGCTTGTTGGTGGCGCAAATAATGCGGACATCGACCGGAATCATCTTATCGCCGCCGAGCCGCATGACCTGCTTTTCCTGAAGAGCGCGTAAAAGCCTGGCCTGCAGCTCAAGGGGGATTTCGCCTATTTCGTCCAGAAGAACAGTGCCGCGATGGGCCATTTCGAAAATGCCTGCACGGCCCTTGCGGCTGGCTCCGGTAAACGAGCCCTCCACATGGCCGAAGAATTCCGCCTCCATAAGCGAAGCCGGGATAGCCGCACAGTTGATGGCGACAAAAGGTCCGCGGCTGCGCGGACTACTGTTGTGCAGCCCTTGGCAGAAAAGCTCCTTGCCGGTTCCGGATTCGCCAACGACCAGCACCGGCGTATCATATTGGGCATAATGCAGGGCGTCGTCTATGCAGCGTTGCATGACACCGCCGTCATGGATGATGTCGTCAAAGGTATGCTTGGCGGAAAATCCACGTTCCGCGAGGGTTCGGCGGACCTTCTGCTCCAGGTCTTGCATTTCGGTCACGTCCTGGAATGTGGCGATCGCCCCGGATGTCTTGCCGTCGATAACGACAGGCGCCCTGTTGATGGCGACCTTGTTCGGTCCTACATCCAGCACCTGTGCAAATTGCGAGCGGGTATCATTGAGAAGCTCCGGGAGCTTACATGTCTTGACCACCTCGGAGATGGAACGCCCCAGAGCCTTTTCCTTGCTGATTCCGAAAATCCTTTCCGCCGAGCGGTTGAAGATCACCACAACCCCATCTCCATCGATAGCGATGATTCCATCATGCACGAAGTCGGTTATGGAGATGATCCTCTGTGCCCGTCGTCGTTCGGCCCGAGCTACTTTGAGCATCCTGCGCGCTTCCATGATGGCCATGAGCACGGAGTCCTTTTGGGATGATATTTCAATCCCGGTGCGGCCGAGTTCTTCGGAAACAAGCTTTACGTTGGCGTCCCCGATGAAGATTTGGATGCCCATACGCTTGTACTTTTGGATGGCCTGCGGAATATCCTCCGTCCGGTTCAGAACCACTTTCACAATTTTTAAAGGCAGCAGTTTTTGGAGTATGTCAAAGCCTTCGATTACATTGCTATAGCCCACAACTCCCACTGCGTCGTACTTGTCGGTCATGGGCGAGAGACTTTCGATGATGTCGTAGGCGTTGACTTTTATCTCGACGACGGGGATGTCCAGTTCGTCGTGGATCATCCGATACGTGCCACCGCGGGATACGATGACGGCAGCGTCCTGTTGCACGCATTGGCGCGCCCTGAGCAGGCCTTCGCCCATACTGCCGAGCAAGACGTCCACATCGGTGAACCCATTTTCCCTGACTATTTGCAGCGCCTTGTCATAAATGTCTTGAAGTGGAGCTATGACGACGATTTTTTTCATACGAAAAAGTACCTTGTGTCGCAGGAAGAAGTGATTCAACCCACCGTAGCGGCGTTAGCAGGGTATGATTCTCGGCAACCTCGTCGCATTTTGCAACCTGCATGTTGTGTGCACTCGCTTCCGCAACGCTCGGACTTTCAATGCCCTCGGGCCCTTCCGAGGGGCGGTCTCGTATGCCCGGGAAAGGTTGTTGGGTGATTTTCCAGGGCAAAAGACAGATATTCACCCCCCAAAAAGAAGGAAAGCCCTCGCCAAAACGGGAACCGCGGGCGAAGGGAGGGATGGCGAGGCGGAGGATTTATTGTCTTCGCGCCTGGTTGACCTGCACACACCACGGTGCTACGTTTTTTAAAAAAGTCACACAACGTTATCGTACCGTTCTCACATGGATTGTATCGTCAACCTTTCCGCCATCCTGGACCAACACCATACACCTTGGATGACGCGCAGCACTTCATACCGTGCGGATGCTTAGATGTTCGTCTGTGCTACTCTCTGTCCATGAACCCGCCCCACGTTGAAGCGCCCTTCCCTGCAACGCGAGACGCCTCCATCAGCCTTGTTCGGGACCACCTGGTCCCAATCGGATACCGGCACGATTCGTCATCAACCAACGCAAGCTGTAAACCTCTAGAGCGAGCTGCTTTATGAAGATCACCGACGTTCAGGCAATTCCCTTGAACATCCCGCAAAAAATGAAGTTTGCTTCCCCGACCAAAGGATTCAACACGGAAAGCGACGGCCATGTCCTGGTCAGGATCATCACCGACGAAGGCATTGTCGGCCTTGGCGAGGCTTGGCGCCTGACGCCCCGCGCTGTCGCTACATTCATCCTGGAGGCGCTGAAGCCCCGGCTCATCGGTGCGGACCCCAGGCAGATCGAAGTCCTGTGGCGGAAAATGTACCTGGACACCTTCCGCTACGGCCGCAAGGGCATGGTTTTGAATGCGATCAGCGGCGTCGAGATCGCCTTGTGGGATATTCTCGGCAAGGCATGTGGAGCGCCCGTGTACCAGCTCCTCGGCGGTCCCTGCTGGCAACAGATTCGGGCATATGCGAGCCTGCCGCCATACGAAAATCCCGAGGATGCGGCTGCGGACGCCGCGGACAGGGCGTCGGAAGGCTACCATCTGGTCAAGCTGCACCAGCGCGACCTCGAATCCGTGGTTCAGACCCGAAAAGCCATCGGCCCGGATGTGCAACTGGCCCTGGACGTCAACGGCTGCTGGACCCCGCGCGAGGCCGTGGCCATGGCCCGCCGCCTGGAAGAGTCCGACGTGCGCTGGCTCGAAGAGCCGGTCAGCCCGATGGACGACTACGACGGACTGCGCTTTGTCCGGGAGCACAGCAACATCCCCATTGCAGCGGGCGAAAACGAGTACACCCATTTCGGGTTCAAGAGCATTATCGAGAAAGAGGCGGCGGATCTGCTGCAACCGGACATCATCAAGGCCGGCGGCTTGCTGCCGAGCCGGAAGGTTCTGGGCATGGCCGAGGCCTGGAACCTGCAGCTGATTACCCATTCCTTCTATTATGGACCCGGCGTGGCTGCGACCGCGCACTTCGTCATGGCCAACCCCCTCAGCGACGAGATGGAGATCAACGTCACGCCGCTGGAGAACGATTTCATCAGCCCGAGCCTGCGGCCTGTAGCGGGCAAGATCACCCTGTCGGATAAACCCGGACTGGGAATCGAGATCGACGACGATGTGGTCGAGCACTACCGGATAGACAAGTAACGACATACCTATGCGCTGCATGGCGCCGCGGCTGGCGTCATGCAGCGCACACTCCACCCGTACGGAAACTGCTGCCGGGCCTGGATCAGCTCCGGCTTTTGGGATGGCTGGGATGCGGCCGTCATTTTGGCGTGCGCTGTACTTGATTGCGTATGATGATGGGGATATATCGTGCTTTCGTCGCAAAGCCTTGCCGTGTACAGGCTGCCGGCTCCGGGCCTCTTGCATGCAAGGACGCCTGCCGCCCGCATGCTGCGACGAAACAAGGACCGGCCTGTTCCCACATTATAGTCGCACCCGACGCGAGGTGTCCCATGATTCGACTGCTTCTCATGCTCTGTGTTGTTCTGCATTGCGCCCCCACCGTGGCCTGGGGATACGATCAGGCCCCGCAGAACTTCAGAGCTGCCGACATGCTGCCCGCCGAGATGCTCAAGGGTCCGCAGTTCAGTGTGGACCCCACCGTCCGCAACGACGGCTACATGAACGTCTACACCCTGCACAGCGCGTACGGCGACTTCACCGTTGTCTCCACGAACCTGCTCAAGCAGCGCATCTGCGAGCTGGCGGCCATCGAGGCCATCGACAAGATCGATCTCTCCAAGGAGTTCGGAGACTCCGTGGTGGAAGGCGGCCAGAAAATGATCGAGGGCGCGAAGAAGATCGTCACCCGCCCGGACGAGGTGGTCACCGGCGTGTTCTCGGGCATTGCCACGGCTTTTGAACGGGCCGAGGAAAACCTGGTTGAGAGCAACCGCAGCCAGACCGAGGACGGCGCCGCCAAGAACCTGATCGGCTTTTCCAAGGCCAAGCGCGAGTACGCCGTGGAGCTGGGCGTCGACCCATACAGCACCAACCAGGCTCTGCAGGAGCGGCTGGAAAAGCTCTCCTGGGCCGGCTACACTGGTGGGCTGACCTTCGGCCTGGCCACGGCGGTTGTGCCTGGAGCCGCAGGAATCGCCGTGACGAGCGTCCGGTATGGCGAGCTGATCCAGGAGATCGACCTGACAAAGGCCCCGGCGGACCTGCGCCGTGAGAACCGCGAAAAGCTCCTGGCCATGGGCGTGGGGGAAAGCGCGGCCCGTGTGTTCATCAACAACACGTTTTTCTCTCCCAGCGGCCAGAGCTTCCTGGTCGCCGCCCTGGACAAGAGCCGCGGCGTGGCCGACCGCCAGGCCTTCGTGGAGTTCGCAGCCACGACCGACTCCATGGACCTGGCCTACTTCCGCCAACGCATGGCGGCCATGTATTACACGTACCACGCGGAGCACGGCCTGGCCGGGTTCTTCGCCGTGGACCGCTTCATCGCGGCCCGGACCAAGGCCGGAGAGATGCTCGTATGCTTCCCCCTGGACTACGGCATGTGGACCAGCGCCACGGCCACGGTCATGCGCTACTTCGACACCATCGCCGCCGACAAGGGCATGAGGCGGAAAATCCTCATGGTCGATGGCAGGCTGAGCCCCGCGGCCAGGAAGGAGCTCTCGGCCATGGGCTGGACAGTGCGTGAAGGGAGCTAGCGTATTTCAGGTCCGGGCAGGAAAACGGGTCACGCCAACGACTTCTCCACCTCGCCGGGCACCAGCAACTCGATGCGGTCGCCGGCAAAGCGGGTGCGGCCGTACTCGATGGGCCGGCCGTCGGTATCCACGTTGACGTACTCGATGACGAGCATGGGGTAGCCGGGCGACAGGCCCAGCTCCCGTGCTTCCTCGGCATCGGCACCGCAGGTGGAGATGCGGCTCTCCAGGCGAATGCACTCGTGCACGCCGATCTTCTGGTAAGATTGCGCCATGGACCGGGTCTCCTGATACGCTTCCATGATCCCGGCCATGTCTTCGGCAGGAAAGTACTGCGAGTTGATGTACAGCCGCTTGCCCAGGCTCTCGCCGCAGGCCTCGATATGGATAACGGGCGCGAACGGCGGGATGCGCAGGCGCGCGGCCACCACCCCGGTGGCGGGCACGACGCCTCCATGCAGAAAGTGATTCTGACCGTTGCGGTGGTGATGTACGGCGGGGCGCTGGCCGGGTTGCGACCTGAGCGAACGGACGGCGGTCTTGGTCTCATCCTGGATGACGGAGCCGCGGCCACGCTTCGTGCAGACCACGCCTTCGTCCTGAAGAGACTTGAGGGCCCGGCGTATGGTGTGGCGCGCAACGCGAAAACGCCGGGACAAAGAGCTCTCCGAGGGGAGGCTCTCGCCCGGACGATACACGCCGCCCTTGATCTCCTTGAGAAGGATGCCATGGACCTGCCGCCACAGCGGCAGACCGCTCTCCCGTTCGACTCCCATGGTGGCCCCCTGCTTCTTTCATAGTACCTGGATTCGCGGCGTCCTGGTGGCGGAAACGTGACGACCCTGTGAAGATACCGCGTATTTTTCAGGGGTGCCGGACACGATGCTCAGGAACCTGTCCCCTGCCCGCATGGACAGGACACTCCAAATCGCCTGTCAGTCCAGGATGATGACACCATCCACTCCATCGAAGCTGTGCGGCGGCCGTGTTACGCCGCCCCCTGCCCCCATGCGCAAAAAAAGCGCCGGTTCCGAGGAGCCGGCGCCTTGATTGCGCAATTGCGTAACTGTGTGCTTGCGTACTGTCGAAGTGCGGGATGCGCGTCGCGCCTACAGGATCTGGCTCAGGAAGAGCTTGGTGCGCTCGTTCTCCGGGTTGACGAAGAAGTGCTCCGGCGTGCCCACCTCCACAATGGCGCCGTGGTCCATGAACATGACGCGGTCGGCCACCTCGCGGGCAAAGCCCATCTCGTGGGTCACCACCACCATGGTCATGCCTTCCTTGCCCAGAGTCTTCATGACGTCCAGAACCTCGCCGATCATCTCCGGGTCCAGGGCCGAGGTGGGCTCGTCAAAGAGCATCACCTTGGGGTCCATGCACAGGGCGCGGGCAATGGCCACGCGCTGCTGTTGTCCGCCGGAGAGCTGGTCCGGGTAGACCTGGGATTTCTGGTGGATGCCCACCTTTTCCAGCAGGCCCATGGCCTTCTTTTCCGCTTCCTTCCTGCCGCGTTTGCGCACCACCTGCTGCGCGATGGTCAGGTTCTCCAGCACACTCATGTGCGGAAAGAGGTTGAAGGACTGGAAGACCATGCCTACGTCGGCGCGGACCTTGTTGATGTTGGTCTTGGAGTCGAGAATATCGACGCCTTCGATGAGGATCTGCCCCTCGTCGGCGTACTCCAGCCTGTTCAGGCAGCGCAGGAAGGTGGATTTGCCCGATCCGGAAGGACCGATGACCACGACCACCTCGCCGGCCTCCACCGTGGTGGAAACGTCCTTGAGCGCGTGGACCTTTTCCGGCGTGTAGAAGTATTTGTTGATGTTTTTGACTTCAATCATCAGGACACCATTTTCCTCTCCATCCACTGCAGCAGCATGGACAGGGCGAACGTGAGCACAAGGTAGAGAATCGCGCAGACGATCCAGAGTTCGAAGGGCATCAGGCTTGTGGTGATGACCTCGCGCGTTGCCTTGGTCAGCTCGCGGATGGCGATGAGACCGAGCAGGGATGAATCCTTGACCAGGCTGATGAACTGGCCGGCAAGGGGCGGCAGGATGCGTTTGAAGGCCTGCGGCAGCACCACGTAGCGCATGCACTGCGCGGCGTTCATGCCCAGGGAGCGGGCCGCCTCCACCTGGCCGCGGTGGATGGACTGGATGCCGGCGCGCACGATCTCTGCGATGTAGGCTCCGGCGAACGTGGCCAGGGAGGCCACGCCGAACCACAACGGCGGGATCTGCGGCAACCCGGTCGGGGCCAGAAGCTGGTTCACCAGGGTGCCGAACACGAAGTACCAGATGAAGATCTGCACCAGCAGCGGCGAGCCGCGTATGAGCTCGATGTACGTGATGGACGCCCACTTCAGGGCCGGATTCTCCGAAAGCCGCGCCAGTCCGGCGAACAGGCCGATGATAATGCCGGCGATGATGCCCAGGAACGAGACCTTGAGCGTTGTCAGCAGACCAATGATCAGAATGCCGGGTTTGCCCACCTTGTAGGAGCCGAGGACATCGCCGGGAAATACGAGATCCCCCCTGCCCATCCGCAACTTGGCCTTGGGCGGGAGCTCGTAATCTTCGGTGAAGCCCTGGCCGGACACGGTGACGATAGTCTTGCCGTCTGCCTGCTCGATCTGGGAGATGCTTCCGGCGTCGGCCGAGGTGATCTCCACGTTGTCCTGGTAGTAGAAATACCGCGGCACCCTGTACCAGCGCCAGTTGTAGTCCACCTGCTTCGTGGCGTAGTAGATCCCGCCCAGCAGGACGAATACCATCACGAAGAAGAAGGACTTCCAAAAGAGGTAATAGCCGCGGGTTCGCCGTACGCTAATTCCCGATAAGGGTTTCATGAGTCGTGTCGTCCCCGATTGGAGCCATGCGCCGCAGCAAAGGGCGCGTCTTGAACAAAAAGTGAGCGGGGCCGCCTTTCGGCTGCCCCGCCCTGTATTTTCACGCTACTGCTGTACTTCTTTGATCCAGTCGGTGGACTTGATCCACTTGTTGTAGATCATGTCGTAACGGCCGTCGTTCTTGAGCTGAAGGAGGAAGTTGTTCAGCCAGTTCATGAAGTCCGGGTCGCCTTTGTTGATGGCCCAGGCCAGAGGCTCGTAGGTGAAGGGCTTGTCCAGGAGGATGAGGCCGCCGGAGGCGCCCTGCTGGGCCATGAAAACCACGCAGTACGGCAGGTCGTAGACAAACGCCTGGGCCTTGCCGTTGAGCACTTCGAGGGCCGCTTCCTGCTCGGTCTCAAAGGACTTGTAGGTGCACTTGGGGATCATCCGCTTGACGGACTGCTCGCCGGTGGTGCCCAGCTTGGAGGTCACGATGTACTTGGGATCGTTGAGATCGCGGTAGGACTTGACCTCGTCCTTCACGGAGGGGCTGAGAATGATGGTCTGGCCGACGATGATGTAGGGGTCGGCGAAGTTGATCTTGAGGTTGCGCTCCTGGGTCACGGTCATGCCGCTCATGATGATGTCGAACTTGTTGGTGAGCAGCGCGGGGATGATGCCGTCCCAGGCGGTGTTCACAGGCTCGAACTCCACGCCCATGGCCTTGGCCATTTCTTTGGCCATGTCGATATCGAAGCCCACGAACTCGCCCTTGGTGTCGGTCATCTCGAACGGCATGTAGCCGGACTCGAAACCGACGCGGAGCTTGCCGGCCTGCAGGATGCTCTCAATGGTGGACTTTTTGGCCAGATCGATGTCGGCCGCGAACGCCGTGGATGCTACCAGCAGGAACGCCACGGTCAGTGCGAGAATGCGTTTCATATCCCCTCCAGATAAGAATTGTTGTGATGCGTCGCCGCGTGTCTTCAACTCCGGCCGAACCGCTGCCGGAGCTGGGTCCTAATACGATTTTCCCTCGGTCAGCAGCTCCTTGATGACCATCTGCCGCTTGCAGATGGGGCACATGGGGACTTCTTCCTGAGGGATATACACAATCTCGGTCTTGCCGCACTTGGGACACATCACCTCGGCGGCTTCCGAACGTTCTCTCTTTTCGCGCTTCTTCTCGGCCATTCTGGCCTCCTTCTTCTGCATGGGAAAAAGTGGTGATTCATTAGCCGGAAAACACAAGATTGACAAGTTTGTTACGTGCTAAGAGGTTGTGTGTCCAGCACCACCTTTCCCTTGTCCGGCGCGGTTCGGAGCGGTATTACAGCCACATTTTCCTACCGCCTTACTCCGTTTTTGTTTCATAACTGTGCCTGTATTCACGACAACTTCTCCGCAAAAGTCCAGGACGCCGCCGGCCGCACCCTGCCCCACGGGCGTGACGATGCGAACACAGCCTTGCGCAATGTGCCCACCCGTAACGTGTTTGTCGTATAGCTCAGGGGATCGCGCGCCGAGGATCGTCATCGCCGCCCCATACGCGCCTGAGGGGTGGTTTGATGGCTATGCAATGGAGGCTGCCGCCCAAAGCGGTCAGCATGACGCAAGCTACGGGGCTGAAGAAGAGGCCGCTGCCCTCGCCCATGGGCTCTATGGCAAGCAAGACGACCTTGGGAACCCCGATGCCTGCCGCGGCCTGCCTGAACCTGCCACAACACCGGGCACATAGGGGGACCGCCCGCTCTCTATCGGCGCTTCTGGTGTGGATTTGTCGGACGCTTCAAACCAGCCGGGTATGGATAGCGGATAGAAATTGAGCCTGTGCAACAACATCATTGTGTTGGTAGTAAATTTCGCCATATTTTTTTGTTGCCATTCTGCAGCGTTTCAGTAGAATCCATCAAGTTTTACAAATTTGCATCCTCACCCCTTCTCGTATTGTGTCCGCGCGATTCCGCCCGCTTCTTTTTCATCTGCGGGCCATATTCCCCAACAGCATGACGAGGTTGCACATGCCGTATCGAAAAACCGCACCTTCCGGGTCGGCGGAGCCCCAGGAAAAAAGCGTCCACGACGAGCCCGAACCCTCTGCCGCAGCCCACGGGATGCACCACAACGGCATCGCCAGGCCGACCAGCGACGGCGCAGCCAGGCCAAGGGACGCACAAAGCAGCGAGCACTACGCCGGCCGGGACCGGCGGCTCTTCCCACGATACGGGCTCCAGCGCGACGCCGTGGCGCAGTTCTGCAACCGCAACAGGAGCCGCAGCCGGTACCTCTCCTGCTCCATCCACGATCTTTCCTTCAGCGGCGTGCAGGTGCTTTTTTCGCGGGAGCTCGGCGCCATGCTGCTGGAGGACGACATCGACAAGGACTTCGAGGTGCTCTTCTCCCTGCCGGAAAAGAACCGCTCGGTCTGCCTGCGCTGCCGCCTGGTGCGCATGCGCGTTCGCAAGGACGAGGTTGCCGTGGGAGCCACGTGCGAGCAGAGCCAGCTGGAGCTGCAGCACACCATCCGCCGGACCCGCGTAAAACACTGGTGTGTCCAGCCGGGCGCCCTCTCCCACAAGCCAAGCTGATTGCCGCGCTGATTTGCACGCGCAGGCTTTGAAGCACTCATTGCCACGTCGATTACCGTTGTCGGGCAGCAGTAATCTGTTCGGGCCGTAGTCTAACGATATTCCTCGCAGAACGCCGTCCAGAAAAACCACACCCGGGCTGCGGTTTCGCCCGGCCATCCGGGGACATTCTCCCCCCTGACCCGACAATCTTCAGGCATACGCCGAAACTGGCTACAACGCCTCCGTGCCGCGGTCCCCGGTGCGGATGCGGATCGCCTCCTCCACCGGGTAGATGAAAATCTTTCCATCCCCCACCTGTCCGGTCCTGGCGGCGTTGATGATCGCGTCCACGGCCTGGTCCAGCACGGCGTCGTCCACCACCACCTCTATCTTCACCTTGGACACGAACTCCACATGCTGCTCGGCGCCGCGGTAGTGCTCCTTTCTGCCGCCCTGGCGGCCGAAGCCCTTGGCCTCGGCAACGGTCATGCCCTGGATGCCTAGATCGGCAAGTGCCTGCTTGACATTCTCCATGCGGAACGGACGCATGATTATTTCGATTTTCTTCATTGTCGGCGACCTCGCGGTAGATTGGTTCGGATTGTTCCGGACGGCGGATCGTACGCCATTCCCCGCCTCCGGGCAATCCGCTTGCGCCATCACGAGCGCCGTGGCGGCAATCGCACCCGGGCTGGCGCTTTCATCGCCACCAGTTGGATACTGCCCTGGCTCGCCAAATGTGATCCGAGGGCTTTGCCCTCGGGCTCCCTCCAGGGGAACATTGTTCTCCTGGCCGCTGGAGGCATTTCTTCAATCTTTGCCCTAAGAATTTATCCAGGACTTCGCACGGGCCTTGCGCCGGCCGCCTGTTTGATTACAATGCCGGCTGGATGATCCGCCCGAAACCCTTCTCAGGAGTTTCCCCCATGCCCATGCGCGGCAAACGCCTGGTCCTGCTCGGCGCAGGACACGCCCACCTACCCATCCTCGCCCGGCTGCCCAAGCTCATCGAAGCCGGGGTCCAGGTCACCGTTGTCGGTCCCGCCCCCTTCCACTACTACTCCGGCATGGCCCCCGGCCTGCTGAGCGGCCGCTACGCTCTCAAGGAGGCCCGGTTCCCAATGCGCTGCATCGTCGAGCTGGCCGGCGGCGAGTTTCTGGAAGATACAGTGACCATCATACGCGCCACGCGGCGGGAGCTCGTCCTCGCTTCGGGCGCGACACTGCCCTACGACGTGGCCTCCTTCAACATCGGCAGCGAGATCGTCTCCCTGCCCGGCATGGACGCCGGCCCGGCGGTCTTCAAGGTCAAGCCGATCCAGAATGTGAACAGGCTGCACGACATGGTCGTACGGATGTTTGCGGAGCAGGAAACCGTCCGCGTCGTGGTGGTTGGCGGCGGTCCGGCCGGGGTAGAGATGAGCGGCAACCTCGTCACCCTGGCCCAGCGCAACGATGCTTCAAAGCTGTTGGACCTCACGCTGATCGCCGGCTCCAAGGTGCTGCACAACGCCCCTGCCGCGGCCCGGCGCATTGCCGCCAACGCGCTGCATGCGCACGGCGTAGCCATCATGGAGGGCGAGCGGGCCGAGGAGATCACGGCCGAGGGTGTGCGCACGGACTCCGGCCGGGTTCATCCGGCCAATATCGTGGTGCTGGCTCTGGGCACCAGCGCTCCGTCCGTGTTCAAGGACTCCGGTCTGCCTGTGGGGAGTGACGGCGGGTTGGAGGTGGACGACCACCTGCGTTGCCCGGACTTTCCCGAGCTTCTGGGCGGCGGGGACTGTGTGTGTCCGGGCGGGGAGGTCATTCCCCGCGTGGGGGTGCACGCCGTGCGGGAAGGGCCTCTTCTGGCCGACAACATCGAGACGACCCTGGTGGACAGCGGCGCGCTGAAGACCTTCACCCCACAACAGCGCTTCATGCTGCTCTACAACCTGGGCGACGGCAGCGCCGTCTTCAACAAATGGGGCGTCGCGTTGCGCAGCCGGCTGTTCATGCTGCTCAAGGACTACATCGACCGCGGCTTCATGCGCTCGGCCATGCCGGGCTGGGCCGCAGCGGCCTGCGCGGAGTAAGGCTCAGGTTCACACGCCGCGCATCAAAGCGGCGCGATCCCCTTGCTTGCAGGCAGGACCGCGCCGTACTCCGAAAAGACGACTCTACTTCTTGGTCAGGGTGATCACGAGCTGGGTGTCCGGCTCCTGCTTCACCACCGGCTCGGCGTACTCCGTGGTCGAAAGGTCGGCCACGATGCGCAGCTTGTTGTCGTGCCGGCCGAACCGCACCCGGCTCAACAGCTCGTTCTGCGGCACCTTCACGCCGGGGCTCTTCTGCTCCCACTCGCCGATCAGGTCCACAACCAGCCGCGAGGGCTCGGTCAGGGTGAAGTACTTGTAGCGGCCGATGGGCTTGTCCGCCTTGAAGGTGATGACCACGCCGCCGTCCTTGGCCGTTGCGGACACCAGCCGCAGCGTGTTCTCGTGCTTCAGGTCCTTGGCCTGGATTGGCTTGTAGCCAGGCGCAGGCTGGGACATTTCCTTGGCCGCTTCGGCCAGGCTCCCGTTCGTGCCGGCTTTCGCGGTCTGCTTTGTCTGCTCTACCGGGGCCGGGGTGGTTGCGGTCTCGACGGCCGCCGGGGCCTGCTCCGGAGCCGTCGCTTCGGGCGCAGGAGTCTTGACGGGCATGCGGCCGGTCATGTTGCCGGCGTCGCTGCCGTTCTGCCCGGCCACCAAGGGCGCGGGCTGCTCGCGGAACGGCACTGCCGCGGGTTGCTCGCCGGGAGGAGTCTGCATGCTGGGGGCGGCGGCCTCCTGCTCAGGGGCCTGGGGCTCTTCCTGCTTTGCCTGCATGGGTTGCCGCTCGGTCGCGCCCTGTTCCGGAGCCGCCTGCTCCTGGTTGGCCGGCGGGGCCGTTTCCGTGGCCGGGGCGACAATCTCCGGCTCCATGGCAGGCTCTCTCGTAACAACCTGGCTGACTATGATGAGCGCCATGACTACGAAGATGATCCCGAGCAAGACGTAGGTTATCTTCGGATTCATCAAACTACCTCTCTGTCTGAACGGTGCCGGCGAGTCATCCCCTGCCTGTTACTTGATATTCATGAGCAGCTGGATGAGGTTCTCGTACAAGTTCGTTACATGCTGCGCCATGAGCATCGCATAGTCCTGGATCGAGGAAATCTTCCATGTGGAGTACAGCTCGAAGAGAATCAGGAGAATGAGCACGTAGATGATGCGGTTGTACCGCTTTTTGGTGGTCTGGATGAGGGTCCTGGTCTCTTCGAAAAAGGCCTGGAGCTGATAATCCGTCTCTTCCTTGACCTCGTCTATCTTCCGGGACAGGCTTTCAACGTCCTTGGGTTCCATGATTTGTCCCCTGGGGTGCGTGTTGCGTGCTGGAAAAATCGCGAGCCAGGCTCGCACGGTGCGCACCTTGTATGCTACATCACGGGAACGTTGTCGATGGATGCGGACCCGTGCGTTCTCGCCCAAAATCCGGGGAATATAAGGACCTTGGCGGCGAATCGGACGCCTCCCGCGGCAGCTGTATTTCTAGAAAATTTATAACTAATATTAATTATTGTCAAAAAGTTTTCATTGCAATATTTTTTATACATGCGCATCGACTGCCATACGCACACCAGACGATACTCCAGCTGCTCCTCCCTCGAACCGGAGGAACTCTGCCAGCTCGCCCTGCACCAGAACCTGGACGCCATTGTCATCACCGAGCACCACGTCCAGTGGCAACCGTCCGAGATTTCCGATCTGGCGGGCCAGTTCCCGCAGCTGCGAATCTACGCCGGCATGGAGGTCACCCTACGCGAGGGATATGACGTTGTCATGATAGGCAAGGAGCTGCGCGACGTGGGCAGGCGACTCATCTCCATTGCCGAGCTGACCACCGCCCTGGAGGACCGCCGCGACGAGGTCTTTCTCTTCATCGCCCACCCCTTCCGCTTCTCCAAGCGGTACGGCTCCAGGATTCAGCACGTGCTGGACGCCGTGGACGGCATCGAGATGAACTCCGTGAACATCCTGCGGGCGCAGCACCGCCGCATCGGCAGGCGCTACACCCCGGACGACGATGCCCTGTACCTGCAGGCCAACAGAGGCCGGGACCTTACGCGGCTGTACAACACCGACGCGCACACCCCGAATGCCGTGGGCACGATCATGAACGAGTTCGAAGCGCCGCCGCCCGAAGACGAAACGGCTCTGGCGCGGCTGCTTGCCTCGCACCAGCCGTGCGAGATGCAAGACCCGGAGCTGCTCAAGCTCTGCCTGGACGGCTACTCGTACTGATTGTTCGAAAAGGATGGCGGTGCGCCGACCCGCTCAGGACGTGGCCTGGTAGGCCAGCCCCTGGGGCAGGCTCTTGCCCTGGAGGAACTGCTCCACCCGCTCCCGCTCCGTAGCCGCGATGCGCAGCTCCGCAAGGGGCAGCGCCGCAGCCTTGGCGTACAGAGCCAGGGCGCGATCCAGAAAATCCGTCAGAAAGAAGGCAACGTGGATACGGCCGTTCATGCGCCGGCTGCCGGAGGGCCAGGTGAGCATGAGGTCCAGCTCGCTCTCGCGGTTGCCGGAACCGTCCTTGCGGCTCACCAGGTTGCCGGTGCGGAGCATGGCCTCGTGGGCCTGGCTGGGCGCAACGCGCGCCCACTCCGCTATGTTGCGAATGAAGGCCGGGGCAAGACCCACGGCGTAGACTGGATCGATCTTGAAGGCGAGGGAAAGGCCCGGATGGTTCACGATCTCGGGGGCCTCGATGCATTTGGCGGCAAAGGCTTTCTGCAGCGAATCCACAATCGCGGTGTAGTCGAGCATGCGGAGCGGGCCTCCTGTCAGATCTTGAAGCGGAGCTTTTTCTTCCGCCGGGCCGGGTGCTTGTCGAGATAGTCGAGAAACTGCCTGGATTCCTTGAAGTCCGGATTGATCTGCAGGGATTTTTCCAGATGCTTGCGGGCCATGTCCTTGTCACCCTTCTCGTAATAGAGCCGGGCCATGTTGTGGTAGATGTGCTCGTCATGCGGCGCCAGGGACAGGGCGCGGCGCATGTGCAACAGCGCGAGGTCGAGCATCTGGTTCTTGCGCAGGCCCACCCCGAACTCGTTGAACATGTGCTTGTGCTCGGGCACGTAGTCGCCTTCCTCCACAGCTACGCGGCGGAGAAGCTCGTGGGCCTTGTCCATGTTGCCGCGCTTGAGGTGGCTCATGCCCAGGCCGAAACCGGCGCGGGCGTTGCGCTCCGCCTCGATGGCGCGCATCTGGTCCCGGGTCAGGGGCTGGGGGGTCGGCTCGCCGATGTCCTCCAGCAAAGGCTCCTCGAACCGCTCTTTCCGGGCCGGCTCCTCGCGTTCCTTTCTGCGCGGGGGTTCCTCTGGCTCCATCTTACGCGGGGGCTCTTCCTTACGCGGGGGCCGACGCCTGTCCTCACGGTCGAAGATGGTCCGGCGGTTGTCTTCCGCGCCGCGGTCCGGTTCCGGCTCCGCCTTTGCGGGCTCCTTCTTCTGCAGCTCCCAGAGATGGCGGACGTGCTCCGCGTTGACGTCCACGAAGAAGTCGGGCTCCAGGCGGAACCGCTCCTTGAACTCCATGGCCGTGACCCGGCGCTTGGAGCCGGTGGGAATGAGATTCTGGTTGAGGGACTGGACGAGAAAGGCGTCGTCGCCGGGCTCCGGTTCCCACACGGCCCAGTAGCGCTTGCGGTGGGTGACGCGGCTGGTCATGCCCACGCCGAGGGTGGCCTTCTCCTTTGTGGAGTAGATGCCCTTGAGTGTGCCGGATTCTTTCCCAGCGCCACCGGGCTTGAGGTCGTTGTCATCCACCATAACGTTCCGAGAAGATCCTTGAGTCACAGCGTTGCACATGGTGCGTCCGGCAATGGACGCTACGCGACTTTATCCCGATGCGTCCCTGCCGGCCGGCCGCGGCGATGCGTCTGCCTGACGCTCTCGTCCTATCGGCCGCCCTGCCGGAACCTTTAGCCGAGCCAGCGCTTGCGGCGGCGGTAGTGTTTCACGTCGCGGTAGCTGCGCTTCTCCCCGGCGTGGGACAGGCCCAGGTAGAACTCCTGGACGTCCGGGTTGTTCAGCAGCGCCCTGGATTCGCCCTCCAGAACGATGCGGCCGTTCTCCATGATATAGCCCCTGGAGGCGATGTTCAAGGCCGCCCGTGCGTTTTGCTCCACCAGCAGAATGGAGACCTTCTGCTCGGCGTTGAGCCGGAGGATGATCTCGAAAATCTCCTCCACCAGCAGGGGCGCCAGCCCCAGCGAGGGTTCGTCCAGCAACAGGAGCGTGGGCCGGGCCATGATCGCGCGGCCGATGGCCAGCATCTGCTGCTCGCCGCCGGACATGTAGCCGGCCAGCTGCTTGCGCCGCTCCTTCAGCCTGGGGAAGTAGTGATAGACGGTCTCCAGGCTCTCTGAAAACTCGCCGCGCGGCCGGGTGAACGCGCCGCAGCGCAGATTCTCCTCCACGCTCAGGTCCTCGAACACGCGCCGGCCCTCCATGACCTGGAAAACGCCCTGGCGCACGATCTTTTCCGGGGCCTTGTGGTGGATCTTCGCGCCCTGGAAGACCACGGCGCCTTCGGTCACCTCGCCGTCCTCATTGTGCAGCAGGCCGGAGATGGCCTTGAGCGTGGTGGACTTGCCCGCGCCGTTGGCGCCGAGCAGCGCGGTTATCTCGCCCTCGGCAGCCTGCAGGGACAAGCCTTTGAGCACGAGGACCACGTCGTTGTACACGACCTCGAGGTTTTCCACGGTGAGCAGGGACACTGTTTTCTCAAATCCTTGTGATGCGTTGGTTACAGGCTGCCCAAATTCCCACGCTGGCTGCGTTCCTTCAAATAGTTCAAGCCCACGCGTATTTTTCTATACGCGTCGTCCTTGAACTATTTTTGTGCCTTGCCAGCATGTTTTTTGAGCAGCCTGTCAGAATAATCCTTTTCCGAAAAAAGCCTTTTTCAACAGCCTGTGTTGGCGCGGAGTGGGCGGCGTATACCACCGCCCCACCGCGTATCAACCAGGCTACTTGCCCAGCCATTCCTTCTTGCGCTCCAGGGTCTCGGTGCCCAGGGTGACGAACTTGCCGTCCTCCAGGCGGTACAGCGTGACCGCCATGTTCGGCCGGTGGTCGTCCGGGAAGAAGCTGATGGGCGGGGTAAGGCCCAGGGGATCGAAGTCGCGCAGGCTCTCCAGCGCATCCTTGATGGCCGGACCGGTGATGTCGCCCTGCTCCGCCGCCCGGCGGATGGCCTCGGCCATGACGTACATGGAGGCGAAACCGCGGATGTAGTGAACCATCTTGTGCTGATCGTTGGTGAGCTTCCGGATGAGCGTGTTGCCTTCGGAGTCGTCGTCATAGGTCACGGAGGTCTGCAGGCTGATGTTGCCGGTGGAGGCCTCGGGCGCGAGCTTGAAGATGTTCTCGTCCGCGCCCCAGATATCGGTAAAGAAGGTGGCCTTCATGCCCAGCTTTGCCGCGTCCTTCATGATCACTGCCGTGGAGGGCGTGGTGCCGCCGATCCAGATGAACTCGGGCTCCGCCTTTTGCAGGGCCAGCAGTTGGGTGGTGGCGTCCATGGCCTTGAGGCTCACATTCTCCTCGCCCACGATGTCGAAGCCGAGCTCCTCGGCGTACTCCTTGCCCGCCGCGATGGGAGCGAGGCCGTACGGGTTGTCCGGGTAGATGAAGGCGATTTTGGGCGCGTCGGTTGTGGCCAGGTTTTCTTTGATATACTTAAGCGCGCCGCGCAGCTGCGTGGAGTAGTCCGCAGCCACGAAGAAGTTGTACGGCGCTTTTTCCGGATCGGTGAGGTGCGCGGAGTACGAGGCCGAGATCACCGGGATCTCGTCGCGCGCCACAAAGCTGACCAGCGCCTCGGTATCGCCGGAGCCCCAGCCCTGCAACGCCACCATGCCCTGGCTCTTGAACTTCTTGTAGGCCGAGAGCGCCTGCTGCACATTGTAGGCGTAGTCCACCTGCATGGCGTCGATGGTCACGTCCGGGATGAAGCCGGACTCGTTGATATACTTCACCGCGTCCATCACGCCCTCGCCGTAGGGCACGCCCACCGTGGATGTGGGGCCGGACAGATCGGAGATGACGCCGATCTTGACCACGGTTTCGCCGTGGGCTGTGGCCGCGCCCAGAAACAGTGCGAGGGCCACGAGCGCGGCGGTGAGGATGGCGCGTTGCAAAACGTCCGTCGGTCTGCTGATGGTTGTCGAATGCATGCGTAACCCCCTTTGGTTAAAATCTTTTATGCGCATCAGTGCGCAAAGGGATACAGTTTCCAGTACGCCTTGAAGAGCCGCCAGCGGTGGTTCAGGCCCTCGGGCTCGAAGATCAGAAAGAGCACGAGCACCAGGCCGAACACGCCTTCCTTTGCCGCGAGCAGGTAGCTGCTCACCTCCGGGAAGGCCCCGGACAGCCCGTCCGCCAGATAGCCCAGCGCCTCCGGCAGAATGGTGATGAAGATCGCGCCGAACACCGCGCCCTGCACCGAGCCCAGCCCGCCGATGATGATCATGGCGAGATAGGAGATGGACAGTGTGATGCCGAAGGGCTCCGGCGTGATGTACATGGTGTAGTGGGCCCACAGCGCCCCGGCCACGCCAGCCATGAAGGAGGACAGTGCAAAGGCCACGAGCTTGTAGCGGAAGAGGTCCACGCCCACGATCTCGGCCGAGAGGTGATGGTCGCGGATGGCCACGAAGGCCCGGCCGAAGCGCGTGCGCATCACATTGGATGCCGCCAGCACCGCCAGGACCGCAAAAATCAGCGTAAGGTAGAACATGGAGCGGTCGGTATCGAAGACAAAGCCCAGCACGGATGGGGAGTCCACGGGCATGCCGTTGGAGCCGCCCGTAACCGCCTCCCAGTGCAGAAAGACGTATTCCAGGATGAGCTGCGCAGCCAACGTGGAGATGGCCAGGTAGATGCCCTTGAGCCTGAGCGAGGGGATGCCGAAGCACGCGCCAGCCACGGCGGCCACGATTCCGGCCAGCAGCAGCCCCGGTAAAAACGGCACGCCCTGGAAGCTGAAGTACGCGGCGGCGTATGCGCCCACACCCACAAAAGCGCCGTGGCCCAGGGATATCTGCCCGCACGCGCCGGTGAGGATGTTCAGGGAGACCGCGGCGATGACCGCGATGTTGATGAGGATGAGCACCGAGACGTGGTAGTTGTTCAGGAACCACGGGCTTGCCAGCAGCACCAGGAGGAACGCGGCGAACCGCGTCTTCTGGAAGCCGCCCACCAGAAGCCGTGCCTCCTCTCGGTAGCTCTCGAAAAAGACTCCGCACTTTGTCTGCATGTCACACCCGCTCGATCTCGTGCGTGCCGAACAGGCCGTACGGCCGGACCATCAGGATGACCACCAGCACGATGAACGCCGCGACCTCCTTGAAGCCGCCGAGGTTCAACCACTCCTTGGCCGCGCCGCCCAGCACGTTTTCCAGAACGCCTATCACCACGCCGCCCACGGCCGCGCCCAGCAGGCTGTCCAGCCCGCCCAGAATGACGGCCGGAAAGACCTTGAGCCCCAGGTGGCCAAGCTGGGAGTTGATGCCGTTGATGTTGCCCAGGATGACGCCTCCGATGGAGCTGACCACCGCGGCGATGCACCACGACAGGGCGAAAATGTTCTTGATGCCGATACCCATGGAAGCGGCCGCGGTCTGGTCAAAGGCCGTGGCGCGCATGGCAACGCCGTAGCGCGTGTACTTGAAGAACAGCGAGAACACGCCGAACAGCACCAGGGCCAGCACAAAGGCCGCGATGTACACCGGCGAGACAGGCAGGCCGGCGATGAACACCGGCTGCTGCGGCAACACCTGCGGGTAGACGCGAATCTGCGTGCCCCAGAAGAGCTGCACCAGCGACTTGAGCACGGTGGAGAGGCCTACGGTGATCATGATTACGCTGATGATGGGCTCGCCCACCATGGGCCGCAGGATGGCGCGCTCGATAGCCAGGCCGAAGACCACGGAAAAGGCCAGGGTGAGCAGGAAGGCGGCCAGGAACGGGATGTGGAACTGCACCGTGAGCGCGAAGCAGACGTACGCGCCCACCATGACCAGCTCGCCCTGGGCGAAGTTCACCACCTTGGTGGCCTTGTAGATAATGACGAACCCCAGGGCCACCAGGGAGTAGATGGAGCCGACCACGAGGCCGTTGATGATCAGTTGGAGATAGTATTCCACTGCGGTCTCCCCAGACTGCCGGTTGTCGGTTGCCGGATGGTCCCCTGCCGTTGCCGGCGCGGGCGGAGATGCGCCTGCCGGTTGCGCCGATTGCGTAGGGGCAAAGAGCACGCCTCAGCGCTTCGTGGCGGGCAGGTCCTCATCGCCCCTCCCATGCGGTCCTTCCGCACGGGTTATGTTCTGTCCCGAGATATATGCGTCGCGACCGGCGGCCGCGGCGTTGTTTGCACGACTGATGTTGCGGCAGCCTGAGGCTGCCAGTCGTTTCCGGCTGGCCCGGCGGCCCTAGCGACCCTTGATCAGCCCCCAGCCGGCCAGGGCGAGCCCGCCCAGCGTCACGGCCAGCCCCGTGCTCTTGAACAGCCACAGGGCCTGCGCCTCCGGCGGCAGCTGGCCCACGGCGCCGAAAAAGCTCACCAGCTCCAGCGCCGCGGCCTTGGCGGCGTAGCGCTGCAGGTACACCTCGGCCATCTGCCAGCCGATGAGCCCTACGGCGGCCGCCGTGAGCCCCCAGCGCACGTATCGCGTCTTTTTGCGTCCTTTCTTTGCCATGCCTTTTTTCACCATGCTCCGAGTGCGGCTACAGGTGGCCTTTGCGGCCCTTGAGCACGAAAGCCACCGCCGCGATGACCAGGCCCACGATGCCGATGACCAGGCCCGAGTCCTTGAAGAACAGGGCCGCCCGCGCCTCGATGGGCAGCTCCTGCTGTACGTTGAAGATGCCCATCACCGCGTCGCCTATCACGACGCCTGGATGGGTTTCGATATAGTTCTGGCCCCACCACATGCCGCCGAATCCCACGACGGCCACGATGATGCCGAGAATGAAAAGCCTGGTGCGGTTCATGGCGTCTCTCTCCTATACGTCCTGTAATCGGATTGCGCCGCGCATCTCGCGGAGGCTTCCATCCTGATACTGGATCTGCACCTCCAGGTTCACCTCGCCGGCCGTGGTGTACAGCTCCTCCACAAGGCCCTTGTAACGCTCCCAGACGGTGCTGCGCCGCACCTTGCGCGTGCGGGTCAGCTCGCCGTCGTCCGCGTCCAGCTCCTTGTAGAGCAAAGCGAATCGCCTGATGCGCGTCGGTTCCGGGAGCGTCTCGTTGATCTCCCGTATTTCCTCGCGGATCAGCTTGTATACCACATCCTTGGCCGAAAGGTCCTGATATGTTGTGTAGGTGACGAGCCTGGACTCGGCCCAGCGACCAACGATGTCCGCGTCGATGCAGACGATGGCCGCCACAAAGTCGCGGTCCCGGCCCAGAACCACGGCCTCCTTCACGTACGGCGAGAACTTGAGCTTGTTCTCCAGAAACTGCGGGGAGAACTGCGTGCCGCCGGCCAGCCGCATCACGTCTTTGAGCCGGTCGATGACCACGAGGCGGTTCGCATCGTCGAAGTAGCCGGCGTCGCCGGAGTGCAGCCAGCCCTCGTTGATGGTTTCGGCCGTGGCCTCCTCGTTGCGGTAGTAGCCCAGGAACACGGCCGGGCTGCGCGAGAGGATCTCGCCGTCCTCGGCTATGCGTATCTCGGTCTCCGCAATGGGCGCGCCCACGGAATCGAAATCGATGCTGCCGTCCCGATGGATGCAGGAGATGCCCGCAATCTCGGTCTGGCCGTAGATCTGCTTGAGGTTCACGCCCAGGGCGTGGAAGAAGCGGAAGGTGTCCGGCCCCAGGGCGGCGCCGCCAGTGGAGGCCGAGCGCACGCGCGAGAACCCCAGCCTGTCCTTGAGCGGGTTGAAGAGCAGGCGCGTGGCCAGGAAGTACTGCAGCCTGAGCCCGGCCGAGGGCTCCCGGCCCTGGAAGCGCGTATCCGCCATCCTCAGGCCCACCGGGAAGAGCTTCTCATAGAGAAAGCGCTTGAACCGTGTGGTCTCCATGATCTTCACCCGCACCGAGGCGGCCATATTCTCCCACACGCGCGGCGGCGAGAAGATGAGGTGCGGTCCGATCTCCCGGATGTCGTTCTGCACGGTGTCCGGCTCCTCCGGGAAGTTCACGGCAAAGCCAAAGAGCAGGGCCGAGGCCACGGCCATCATCTGCTCGCCCATCCAGGCCAGGGGAAGAAAGGAGACGAACTCGTCGGATTCGTGCTTGGAATCGGCCAGGCCCAGGTTGTGCGCCATGGCCAGCAGATTCTTGTGCGAGAGCACGGCCAGCTTGGGCCGGCCCGTGGTGCCGGAGGTGGTGGCGATGAGGCAGGCGTCGTCCGGCGCAATCGCCGCGATGCGCTCGTCCAGCTCGCCCAGCAGGGCCTCGTCCGCCCTGCCCTGGCGGCCGCTCTCGCGGATGGCCTCGAAAGGCTGCAGCCCGGCCGTCTGGTAGGAAGCCAGCCCCTTGGGATCGTGGTAGACCACGTGCTGCAACGCCGGAACGCTCTCGCGGATCTCCAGCATCTTGTCCACCTGCTCCTGGTCCTCGGCCACCACCAGCCGCGCTTCCGAGAGCTCAAAGATGTAGGCGACCTCGTCGGCCGGCGCGTCCTGATACAGGCCCAGGGCAATGCCGCCCAGGCACTGGATGGCCAGCTCGGCGATGAGCCACTCCGGCCGGTTGTCGCCGATGAGGATGACGATGTCCCCGCGGCCCAGGCCCAGCACTTCCAAACCAGCGGCGAATTCCGCCACGGCCAGGGCGTACTCGCGCCAGCTCCGCTTCTGCCACACGCCCCACTCCTTCTCGCGCATGGCCGTGCGGTTGGCGCGCGAGCGCGCGTTCCCGGCCAGCAGCGCCGGCAGCGTGGTGGCATAGTTCGTCGCGTAGCCTGTCGCGTTCTCCACCGTCCGGCTCCTCACCGCCCCAGAAACGTGGCGTCCTCGCTGCCCAGATAGGCCGCGACCACGTCCGGATTCTGCTGCACCTCGTCCGGCCGCCCCTCGGCCAGTACGCTGCCGAAGTCCAGCACCACCACCGAGTCCGAGATGTCCATAACCACGCCCATGTCGTGCTCCACCAGCAGCACCGTGGCGCCCCACTCCTCGTTGATGTCCAGGATGTAGCGCGCCATGTCCTCGGTCTCCTCCAGGTTCATGCCGGCCATGGGCTCGTCCAGCAGGATCAGGCGCGGCTCCGCGGCCAGGGCGCGGCCAAGCTCCACCCGTTTCTGCACGCCGTAGGGCAGCCGGCCCGCGGGCTGGTGCCGGTACGGCGAGAGGCCCAGAAAGTCGATGACCTCCTCCACCCGGCGGCGGTGGACGTCCTCGCGCTTTCTGGCTTTGCCCCAGTAGAAACAGGAAGCGAGCAGGCCGTAGCCCATGCGGCTGTGGCGGCCCACCATGAGGTTGTCCAGCACGGACAGGCCGCGGAACAACGCGATGTTCTGGAAAGTGCGCGAGAGCCCCAGCGTGGTGCGCCTGGATGGCTTCATGGACAGCAGCGTCCTGCCGTCCAGGCTGATGGCGCCCTCGTCCGGGGTGTACCGGCCGGAGATGCAGTTGAGCATGGAGGTCTTGCCGGCGCCGTTGGGACCGATGAGCGAGCAGATTTCGCCCGCCTGCACGGAAAAGCCGACATTGAGCAGGGCTGCGATGCCCCGGAATGTGAGCGTAACGCCGCGGACCTCCAGCATGGTCATAAGTGGGACCATTCCTCCTCAAAATCTTCAGGACCGACGATTCTGTATCCCCGTTCCACAATGGCCTTTTCTATGGGCGTGGGGTCGTCCGTCTGCACGCGGAAGACCACCATGCGGCGATCCTTGTGGTGGAAAGTGCCTGTCGCGATGATGGAGATGCCCATATCGGCGATAATGCCGGAGACCTCGTGGATAACGCCGGTGCGGTCCACCACCTCGAAGGCGATGCGCGAGCCGCCCTGGTTCAGGCCCATCTCCTCCACCAGCACCTCCAGCATGACGCTGCGGTTGATGAAGCCGAGCAGCCGCTTGTTCTTGCCCACCACGGCCAGGCCGGTGAGGTCCTCGTCGTTCATGCGCCTGGCCGCTTCCTCGATGGTGGCGTCCGGACCCACCGTGGGCACGTCCTTCTTCAGGATCTTCTCGGCCTTGAGCTTGGACAGCAGGTAGTTGATCTCGTGCTTGGACAGGCTCGTGGCCACGCTGGGCAGCGCCTCGCTCACATCTTCCTTGCGAATGTATCCGACCAGCTGCTCGCCTTCGACCACGAGCAGCATCCATAATCTGTTTTCGACCATGAGCGACTGCGCCTCGGTGACGAGGGTCTCCTTGGTCACGGTGACGAACTTGCCGCGCGGCAGCATCTTGAGTCCAACGTACATGTACGTTCTCCTTGGAAAATCGAACTCCGGTTGTCGCATCCGGAGCGAACGCGCACACGGCGTATCGCTCCAACTAAGCCCTTCCCCCAGCCCATGCCGCAAATATTCCGTGAACGGTCGATTGCACGCCGTCAACGGTGCGGCATCTTTGAACGCTCATGACCTTAATCACAGCGTTCCGTCAAGTTTCCCAGCGCAATGGTTCCTGGACGAGCGGCGCGATTTTCTTTACCCCATTCTGCATGCATGAAATGTCCATCGTTCAGTCGCTTTTCGATATCGTCAGACAAGAGCTCGAAAAGCACGGCAAGACCCGGCTTATCAGCGTGCATGTCAAACACGGAACCCTTGCCAATGTGGTGCCCGAGGCCATGGATCTGGCCTGGGAGATACTGACCAAGGATGGCGAGTTCGACGGCGCCGTGCTTACCCTCGAAGAGGTCCCCCTGCTGCTGGAATGCAGCAGTTGCAAGCACCAGTTTACGCCCGAGTCCAGCCAGTTCCTGCTCGCGCCGTGTCCGCAATGCGGGGAGGATCTGGGCCACAAGGTCATCGCCGGCAAGGAGCTCTACCTCGACAGACTCGAGGCGGAATAGGAATCCCAAATTCTGCAAGGAGAGGTCATGGAAATTCCCGTGGTCCGCAACATCCTGGAGGCGAACTCCGCCACAGCCGAAGAGCTTCGGGCGCTGTTCACCAAAAAGAACATCCTGGTCCTCAATCTCATCAGCTCGCCGGGCGCCGGCAAGACCACCCTGCTGGAGCACACCCTGGCCGACCTGGGCGCGAAGTACAAAATGGCCGTTGTCGAAGGCGATCTGATGACGGACAACGACGCCCGCCGCGTGGCCGCCACCGGGGCCCAGGCCGTGCAGATCAACACCGAGGGCGGCTGCCACCTGGACGCCGCCATGGTCTCCAACGCCCTGGTCTCCCTGGACCTGGATAACGTGGACATCCTGTTTATCGAGAACGTGGGCAACCTCGTCTGCCCGGTGGAGTTCGACGTGGGCGAGGACGCCAAGATCGCCCTGCTCTCCGTCACCGAGGGCGACGACAAGCCCGAGAAGTATCCCCTGCTCTTCGAGCTCTCCAAGGCCATGGTCCTCAACAAGATTGACCTCTTGCCCTACGTGGACTTCGATCCGGACCGCGCCGAGGCCTTTGCCCGCAGCCTGAACAAGGGTCTGGCTTCCTTCCGCGTCTCCTGCCGCGCCAGCGAGGGCCTGGAAGGCTGGTACGGCTGGATCGAAAACGCGCTGAAAGAGAAGCGCTCCGCCGCGGCCTGATAGCCGCCGACGCTTGGGAGGTGGACCAATGGGCCTGCCCACCGGGGTCCCCTGCGAGGAGGTCATGGACTCCATTGCCGACGGCGTGTTCACCGTCGACCTTGAATGGAACGTGACCTTCTTCAACCGCGCCGCCGAGAACATCACCGGCATCCCGCGCGCAGAAGCCGTGGGCCGCAAGTGCTGGGAGGTATTCCACTCCAGCCTGTGCGACGGCTCCTGCGCGCTGGAGCAGTGCATGGACGAGGACGTGCGGCTCTCCGGCAAGTCCATCTTCATCATCCGGCCCGACGGCGAGAAGACGCCCATCTCCATCTCGGCCGCGCCCCTGCGCAACGCTGACGGCGCTCTGGTGGGCGGGGTGGAGACCTTCCGCGACCTCACCGAGATCGTCCGCCTGCGCCGCGAGCTGGCCGACCGCTACGTGTTCGAGGACATCGTGGGCAAGTCGTCGGCGCTCACGCGGCTCTTCGACATCATGCCGCAGATCGCGGCCAGCAACGCCACCGTGCTCATCACCGGCGAGTCCGGCACGGGCAAGGAGCTCTTTGCCCGCGCCCTGCACTCCTTGTCGGAGCGCGCCTCCGGCCCCTTTGTGGCGGTCAACTGCGGCGCCCTGCCCGAAACGCTGCTCGAATCCGAGCTCTTCGGCTACAAGGCCGGCGCATTCACCGACGCCAAGAAGGACAAGCCCGGCCGCTTCCGCCAGGCCAGTGGCGGCACCATCTTCCTGGACGAGATCGCCGAGCTCGCTCCCAGCCTGCAGGTCAAACTGCTGCGCGTGCTGCAGGAGAAGCAGTACGAACCCCTGGGCGCCGTGCAGCCCGAGGAGGCCGACGTGCGAGTGCTGGCTGCCACCAACCGCGACCTCGACGCCCTGGTGGCAGCCGAGGAGTTCCGCCAGGACCTCTTCTACCGGCTCAACGTGGTCCGCCTGTCCATCCCGCCCCTGCGCGAACGCGCCGAGGACATCCCGCTGCTGGCCCAGCACATCGTGGAGAAACTCAACCGCCGCCAGGGCGCAGCCGTGGAAGGGCTCTCCGAAAACGCCCTGACCCTGCTCATGCGCCACTCCTTCCCCGGCAACGTGCGCGAGCTGGAAAACGTGCTGGAGTACGCCTTCATCCTCTGCAAGGAAGGCTTCATAGAGGCCGAGCACCTGCCCGAGTATCTGCGCCGGGAACACGCCCAAAGCTTGAGCACAGCCGCGACCGCCGGAGCTCAGCCCCCCCTGTCCGCGGCCGACGACGTGGACGCGCTCATGCACCTCGGCCCCCGCACCATGGACGAGGTGAAACGCTTGGCCGCCCGCGCCGCCGTGCGCCGCAACGACGGCAAGCGCATGGCAGCCAGCCGTGAGCTGGGCGTGACCAAGGACACCCTGCGCAAGCTCCTGCAGAACAATTCCGGCGAATAATTCGCCCGCCGCCACCTTTTGGCGAATAATTCGCCTCCATTTCACGCCATGGCTATTTTTTCGCCCTTTATCTCGGCGCGACTTGCCCCTGTCTTTCATTAATCTGCTGAAATCATAGTATTTCAACTTTTGGCACCCTTTCTGCTGTATCCGTGACAGCCACCCGGGATGCGGGGCGGATCGCCCAGGGATTTCGCCATTGCCGACGATCCGCCCCGCTCCAGGAAGATGAAGGAGATTGTTGAAGCGCCATGCGACTATGTCTTGCCAGCTACAGGGGCCGCCTTGCCGCACTCTTCGAAAACGCGACCGAGTTCCCCTGTTACGAGCTCGATCCCGAAGCCGAAGGGCTCCCGGTCCATGTGGCGACGTTCTCGCCGGCGCATCACGATCCCGGTCTGCGGCTGGCCGCCCTGCGCGAGCAGGACGTGAGCACCCTGGTCTGCGGCGGTATCTGCCGCCGGCTGGCCATGCAGGCGGAGGCCGCCGGTCTCCAGGTCGTGCCCTGGATCTGCGGCGACAACGATACGGTGCTGGCCGCCTGCGCCGACGGCTCCCTGGACCAGCTGGCCATGCCTGGCTGCCGCTGGGTGCAGGACGATTCCCAACCGTCTGTTCCGGGCTGGGGACCGGGTTGCGGCCAGGGCCGGGGCCAGGCCTGCCAATCTGGCAACCAACGGGGCAACCCGTTGGGAAACCGCCAGGGCAGACGCGGCAGAAACGAAGTGAACCCACGTGGCGGACGCAGAAGCAACGCCACATCAAGAAACAGGAGTGGATCATGAAGATTGCCATATCGAGCCCCGGGCCGGACCTTGCGGCCCCTGTGGACCCCCGTTTCGGGCGCGCCAGCGGCTTCCTCCTCGTGGATGCCGAGTCCGGCGACACCGAGTACGTGAACAACGAGCAGAACCTCAACCTGGCCCAGGGCGCGGGCATCCAGTCCGCCATGAACGTGGCCAAGGCGGGCGCCCAGGCCGTGATTACCGGCCATGTGGGCCCCAAAGCGTACGCCGCCCTGAGCAAGGGCAACATCGGCGTGTATCTGCGTGAGGGCGGCACCGCCGCCGAGGCGCTGGACGCCTACAAGCGCGGCGAGCTGCCAGTGACCAACGGCCCTGACAAGCAGGGGCATTGGTAAACCATACATTTCAAGGAGTACTATGATGCCTAATCGTGATGGAACCGGACCGTTCGGCGGATTCTTCCGCCGCTGTATGGGCATGGGTCGCGGCATGGGCCGAGGTATGGGATGGCGTTTCTGGCAGAACCAGAACGTCAACGACCCCACCGTCCAGAATTTTGGACAACAGGACAACGTTCAGGCTCCCATGAACCAACCTGCGCCACAACGGACAGGCCGAGGTCTCGGCCCCTGTGGCGGCGGCATGGGCCCCGGCGGAATGGGTCGTGGCATGGGTCGCGGCATGGGCCCCGGCGGAATGGGTCGTGGCATGGGTCGCGGCATGGGCCGGGGCGGCATGGGCGGTGGCGGATTTGGCGGCGGGGGGGCCGGCAGAGGACGGGGCCGTGGTTGATCGGTCTCGTCCTCTGCGCATCGCAGTGGCCAGCGGCAAAGGCGGCACCGGCAAGACCACCGTGTCCACCAACCTGGCCGTGCATGTTGCCCGCCAGGGCCGCCGCGTCGTGCTGGCCGACTGCGATGTGGAGGAACCCAACGCCCACATCTCCCTGTGCGACGGTTTTGACGCGCAGCGCCGAGTGGACGTGACCGTGCCCGAGATCGACGAGGATGCGTGCCTGGGCGAGTCCTGCGGCGCGTGCGTCGAGCTCTGCCGGTTCAAGGCGCTCATCCTCATGGTCGGCGAGGTCATGGTCTTCCCGGAGCTGTGCCACGCCTGCGGGCTGTGCGAGGAAGCGTGTCCCGCCGACGCCATCAAACCCGGCATCCGCGAGGTGGGGGCCGTGCGCCACGGCCGGATCAAGTCCAACATTCTGGACAGCTCAGCCGGTCTGCTGCACGTGGTGGACGGCCTGATGCGCGTGGGCGAGGCCATGTCTCCGCCGCTGATACGCGCCGTCAAGCAAGAGGCCGAGGCCATTGCCCGGACCGAAGACGGCGGCGACGCTCCCGTGGTCTTCGTGGACTGCCCGCCCGGAGCCTCCTGCCCGGCCATCACCGGCCTGCAGGGTGCGGACCTGGTGCTGCTCGTGGCGGAGCCCACGGCCTTCGGCTTCCACGACTTCAAGCTCGCGCTGGAGACCGTGCGCGTGCTGGGCATTCCCCACGCCGTCGTGGTCAACCGCGCCGGCATGGGTGATTACCGCGTGGAGGAGTATCTTGCGCAGGAGTCCATCCCCTATCTGGCCTCCCTGCCCATGAGCATGGATGCGGCGCAGGCCGGCTCCCGCGGGGAGCTGCTTATCGACGCCGTGGCCCAGCTCGCCGAGAGATACGCCGAGCTCTGGAGCGCGCTGGAGCAAACCGCGCAGGAGGCGATTGCATGCGCGAGATAGTTGTCCTTTCCGGAAAAGGCGGCACCGGCAAGACGAGCATCACTGCTGCGCTCGCCTCGTGCGGGCCGCCCAAAGTCCTGGCGGACTGCGACGTGGACGCCGCAGACCTGCACCTGATTCTTGAGCCCAACGTCATTCAGATTCACGACTTCGTCTCAGGCGAGGCCCCTTCCGTGAACCCGTCACTCTGCACGGCGTGCGGCCTGTGTGTGGAAAAATGCCGCTTCGACGCCATGACCACGGACGGCGAGGGCCGCGCTGTGGTCAAGCACGAGGTTTGCGAAGGCTGCGGCCTGTGCGCCTACGTCTGCCCCACCTCGGCCATCTCCATGCGCCCGCAGAAGTGCGGCGTGTGGTACGACTCCGAAACGCGGTACGGCCCCATGATCCACGCCGTGCTGGACATCGGCGCGGAGAACTCCGGCAAGCTCGTGACCACGGTGCGCCAGCGCTCCTCCCGGGTGGCCGAGCATCGCGGCATCAACGTCATCCTCACGGACGGCCCTCCAGGCATCGGTTGCCCGGTCATCGCGTCCTTGACGAACGCTGATCTCGCGTTAATTGTGACAGAGCCGACCCGCTCTGCCGAGCACGATCTTGGCCGCATCGCAGACCTTGCCGCGCACTTTGACATTCCGGCGGCCGTCCTGGTGAACAAGGAGGACGTAAACCCGGAGTTGGCGCAATCCATCGCCGCCACCTGCCGCGAGCGCAAGCTCATTTTCCTGGGCGCCGTGCCCTACAGTCAGGATTTCAACGCGGCGCAGCTTGCAGGACAGAGCGTTGTAGAGTACGCGCCGGACACGTACACGCCGTTCTTCGAGCACATGTGGAAACGGCTCCTGGGCGAAACCGGCTATACCCCAGGCTACACTAAAGATTCGAAATCGGAATCATCATAAGGAGATACACCATGAGTGACGAATGCACAGGCTGCGGTTCCGGCGGCTCCTGCGATGCAGGCGGCTGCAGCGGCCCCAGCCAGGAAGAACTTCAGATGCAGGCGCGGCTCTCGCGCATCAAAAACAAGATTGTGGTCCTGTCCGGCAAGGGCGGCGTGGGCAAGTCCACGGTGGCCACCAACATCGCCATCGCGCTGTCCATGGCGGGCAAGAAGGTCGGCCTTCTGGACGTGGACGTGCACGGCCCCAGCGTGCCGCGCATCCTCGGCCTTTCCGGCCAGCAGCCGCACATGAACGAAGCGAGCATGGAGCCCGTGGCTTGGTCCAGCAACCTCTTCGTCATGTCCCTCGGCTTCCTGCTGCCCAGCCCTGAGCAGGCCGTCATCTGGCGCGGCCCGGTCAAGATGGGCCTCATCAACCAGTTCCTGCGCGACGTGGAATGGGGCGACCTCGACTTCCTCGTGGTCGACTGCCCTCCCGGCACCGGCGACGAGCCCCTCTCCGTGCTGCAGGACCTCGGCCCCGAGGCTCAGGCCGTGGTGGTGACCACGCCGCAGTCCATTGCCGTGGACGACGTGCGCCGCTCGGTTTCCTTCGTGCGCCAGCTGGGCAACCCGGTTATCGGCATTGTTGAGAACATGAGCGGCTTCGTATGCCGCCACTGCGGCGAGGTGGAGCACATCTTCTCCTCCGGCGGCGGCGAGAAGCTCGCTGCCGAGATGGACGTGCCATTCCTGGGCTCCATTCCCATCGACCCGGACATGGGCCGCGCAGCCGAGGAAGGTTTCTCCTACCTCAAGGTCTACGAGCACACCGCCGTGACCGAGGCATTCGGCCGGATCATTAAGCCCATACTGGAAAAGGCCGGCGCCCTGCAGGAGAACAACACCTCAGCGCCGGTGAACGGCGTGAAGCGCATCGCCGTACCTGTGGCGGACGGCAAGCTGTGCATGCACTTCGGCCACTGCCAGCAGTTCGCCTTTGTGGACATCGACCCCGACACGCACGAGGTGACCGGCATGACCCTGGAGACGCCGCCGCCCCACGAGCCTGGCGTGTACCCGGACTTCGTATCCTCCAAGGGCGCGGAGCTGGTCATTGCCGGCGGCATGGGCTGCAAGGCGCAGTCTCTGTTCACGGACAAGGGCGTGCGCGTGCTTGTGGGCGCCACCGGCCAGGATCCCAAGGAGATCGTGCGTCAATATCTTGCCGGCGACCTCTCCCTGGGCTCGAACATCTGCGATCATTAATCTTTATTCATACCCTTTCCCTGCATCTCCCCCGCACCGCAGCTGCCGGTGCGGGGGCTTTTTTTGCCACGGCGACACTTTCTCTCCGGAACGTTCTGTGATATTTTATTTTACGATGAAATTTACGCGAGTTACCATAGTGCCTTGCGCATCGTGCGTTTTCGCACTTGTTTTATGAACGGCACATACAGTGCATGCATTTCGAGACGGCTTGGGGATTTTTGCGGTGTGTTGCCGCAGCTGTCCGTCTTGACTGCATCCTGATTCGCTTTTACGCATTTGAGTCGCGGACAGTAGTCTGCAGAGTTTCTGCTTGGTTTGTTGGGGGGGCTTTACGTGGGGATCGCGATGGCTGAACGACCAGTGCTGGCGTCAGCGCCTGATGCGAATGGAATGGTCCGGGTCGAGTGCCCGGAGTGCGGTACGTCCGCAACCCTGCCTGCGCAACATCTCGCCCGTCAGGCCGGCCCGGTTTCATTGCGCTGTCAATGCGGCGCGGTCTTCCCTTGTGAGCTTTCGACGCCTGTGAAGAATTCCCCCACTCCTGCATCGGACGATGCGCCAGAGCAAAACGCCCTGCCCGATTCCGGGCAGCAGCACAACAGTGGAACCCGCGTCACCAACTTCGTGGCCAACCCCGACGGCTTCGTGCGCATCTCCTGCCCCACCTGCGGCGCCGCCAAGAAGGTGCGCTCGGAAAAACTGATGGGCATGACCCAACCCGTGCGGATGAAGTGCGCCTGCGGCAACGAGTTCCTCTGCCGCTTCAACCTGAACCCTTCCGGCGACACACTGCCGGCGCGCGCGACCGGCACGAGCCCCTACAAGGTGCAGACGGTCTTCCCCGACGATGACGACCGCGTCCACGTTTCCTGCCCCAGCTGCGGCGTAAAGCGCTCCGTCGACTACGAAAAGGTCAAGCAGCACACCCGGCCCGTGCGCACCAAGTGCCCGGCCTGCGGCTTCTCCTTTCCCGTGCGATTCCTGCCCAAAGAGCAGGACCCCAGCCGCCACAAACGGTACGAGGAGCAGACCTTCTACGCCGATCTGGGCGGCCGGGTGACCATCATTTGCCCCGAGTGCTCCAAGGGCCGGACCCTGCAAAGCGCCGATCTGGCCAACGTGAAGCAGCCGACACCAGTGCGCTGCTCTTGCGGCGCGGTCTTCCCCTGCCGCTTCGTCTTCCCCGAGCAGAATACGGATGAGGAGCAAAAACGCCTTCCCGATCCCGACATGGACGAGCTGCGCCACGCCAAGACCATGCAGGCCGATGAGTTGGGCCATTACATCCGCAAGCTGGGAGCCGAGCTCGGGCCCAAGACGTCGGCGTCGCCGCCGCCCCTGAACCCCCGCAGCACCGTGGATCTGGACCGGCGGGACTACCGCCAGGCCGGCGAGAATCCGTCCTCAGGAACCACAGACGATGGCATCCCCGAGGTGGAGGACGTGGTCGAGGTGGAGGGGGTTGAGCCCGTGTACGACGAGGCGGCCGGGCCCCAATCGCAGCCGGAGCCAGAGCAGCATGATCCCTTCACCGTGACCCAGGGCTTTGACGATGACTGGCCCCTGCTCAGCGTCAACGCGGAGCACAAGGTCCAGGCCCCGTGCATCCATTGCAAGCGCGTGAATGTGCTGGATCTTTCCAGCGTTAATGAAAGCGTGACGGCCGTCCGGGTGAACTGCGAGTGCGGCGAGCAGTACCCCGTTCGCCTGGAATGCCGCCAGACCTACCGCAAGCGCGCCTCATTGGATGGCTTCTACTTCGACGCAGAAGGCGACAAGCAGGAGATGGTGGTGCGGGACATCTCGCTGGGCGGCATCGGTTTCCACACCCGCGAGCCCCACAGGCTCAAGCCCCGCGACTACATCGATGTGCTCTTCCACCTGGACGATTCCAAGGGCACTCGCATTTACCGCCGGGTCATGGTGCGCAACGTCCGAGGCCGGTTCGTCGGCTGCGCCTTTGCCGAGCATCGCGAGCGCGACAAGGAGCTCGGCTTTTACCTCATGCCGTAGCGGCCCGCGCGGCTGCCCCCTGCATCGAGTCGCACATCCGCCCTATCCCACCTGGGCCGAAGGCCGTTTTGCTGCGCGCTTGCCCCAGACGACGACCGTCGCCGGTGAGCGAGTGCCTTGCTGCGCGCCGCCGTCCTACTCCCAGTTGCCGAAGGCGCCGGGCCAAAGGTGGTACAACCCGGCCTGGGGCACGCCCAGGGCGCTCTCCACATCAAACGCCGCGGCAGCGCCGCCCGGCATCGGCGACCTGGCCATGGTGTTGTAACCCGTGTCATCCGGGTACTCGCGCCGCTGGTAGACCACCACTTGCGCGTCTTCTCCGGCGCCGGAAAGGTGGCGCGCCGCATCGTAGCCGTCGTGGAGGTAGCCAAGGGAGTCCACGAGCCCTGCGTCCATGGCCTGCTGCGCCGTGAGAACCCGCCCGTCCTCAAAGGCGTGCATGGCGTTTTCGTCCAACTTTCTGGACGTGCGCACGATATCGAGGAAGCGGGCGTTCTCATCCAGGATCATCTGCTGGAAAAGCGCACGCTCCTGCTCTGTCGACGCCCGGAACGGCGAGCCCATATCCTTGAGATCGCCGGACTTCGTTACTTCAACGTTCACACGAACCCAGTCCAGAAGTCCGGACATGTCGGGCCGCAGGAAGATGGTGCCGATGGAGCCGGTGATGGTGGCCGGATGCGCTATGATGCGGTCCGCCGCGGCAGCGGTGTAGTAGCCGCCGGAGGCGGCCACCTCCATGAGCACGGCCACCACGGGGTTGCCCGTCTCCTGCTTGTAGCGGCGGATCAGATCGTAGCAGACGTCGGACGCCCCCACGGTGCCGCCTGGGCTGTTGATGGAGACGACCACGGCCTTGATCCGACTGTCATCCTTGGCTTTGGCCAGCTGCTCGTCCAGGCGTTGCACCGGGCTCGGCCTCTTGTACAACAGCGCGGAGCTGGGAGACATCTTCAGCGTGCCCTGCAGCCGCACAAGCAGGATCTTGTCCGTGCCACGGCCTTCGATGGTCTGCTCCTCCAGGGGCTCCCGATAGAAGCCGCCCAGAATGTTGATCCGCGGAGAACAGCCAGCCACGAGCAGTACGAGAACGGCGCAGGCCAACACGCGTGAAACGATGCGGTGCATTTTATCGCGACTCCAGAAGTGTTATGGGGCGGGAGAGTTTCAACAGCCTGCTACATGCTCTAAATCTAATCCACGGGAATGTTCACAATAACGCGCGCCCCCTCTGGAATCCGGTCCAGGGTGTGCGTGCCGTGCAGCTGCTGCGCAAGCATGTCCACAAGTTGCAGGCCCAGGGTGTCCGCCGTGGCTGGGGAGAAATCTTCTGGGAAGCCCTGCCCGTTGTCCTCCACCACCAGCCGCATGCGCCGGCTGGCCTCGCGGGACTCCGCGAGTCGCACCGGCTGGCCCGCGCCGTCCGGAGAGAGCTCCACGGATATGGCGACGAGACCCGGCCCCCGGGTTGGAAAGCCGTGCTTGAAGGCGTTGGTCACCAGCTCGTTGATGATCAGGCCGCACGGTATGGCCACGTCCACCTCCAGCTGCAACCGTTCGTCGATGTCCAGCTCTACCTCAACGCCCCCGGCGCGATGGTAGGAGCTCTTGATGTGATCGGTCAGGCTGTCGGCGTACTTGGCAAAGGCGATGCGGGTGAGGGAGTCCGAGTGGTAGAGCCACTCGTGGATCAGGGCCATGGACTTGACGCGATTCTGGCTGTCACGCAGGGCGTCGGCGGTCTGCTCGTCCCGCACGAACCCGGCCTGCAGGTTCAGCATGCTGGAAACCACCTGGAGGTTGTTCTTCACCCGGTGGTGCACCTCGCGCAGCAGCACCTCCTTTTCCTCCAGGGAGTGGAGCATCCGCTCCTCGGCCCGCTTCCAGGTGGAGATGTCCCGGACCACCCAGACGATGGCCTGCTCCTTGCCCAACTCGTCACCCAGGTCGGAGCGCGTTACCGAGACCGGGAAGTTCACGCCGTCCTTGCGGCAGTGGATGCACTCCACGGCGGCGTCCGCGCCGGCTTCAAAACCAGAGGTGAGGTGGCAGATGTCCATGTCCAGGCAGAGCACGCGCGCTTCCTGGCCCAGGATCTCCGTCTCGGTATAGCCGTACATCTCGGAGAAGGCCGCGTTGACAAAGACGATGCGACCGGCCTCGTGGGTGATGAACACGGCGTCGTGGATGGACATGAGCGCGAGATCAAGCATCCGGGCCTGCCGCCGCGTGGTGTTCAGGGACACGGCCCGGTCCAATGTCACCGGTATCATGCGCAGATAATTAAGATCTTCGTCCTTGATGAGGTAGTCGTACGCCCCGGCCTTCATGGCCTTGACCGCGATCTCCTCGTCGCCGAAGGCAGTCACGATGATCACAGGAACGGAGTCCACGGCCTCCAGAAGGTCGAACACCGTGCCGTCGTTCAGCAGGTAGTTGGCGATGACCACGCTGTACGAGTTTTCACGCACCAGATGCAGGGCATGGTGCAGCGACGATGTGGTTTCCACATCGTACGGCAGGTTGTTCTCGGCAATGAAACGCTCGAACACGTCCTGGTCCACAGGATCGTCTTCCAGCATCAGAATCTTCAATCTCTCTGGCATGATGCGGTAGTTGCCCCGCTACTCGTCCTTTTGATCGTCGTCATCAAAAATGGCGTTGAAATTATTGAGCAGGTTGGCTGCTTCCTCGCGGGAGAGGCCCTCCTCGCTCTCGGCGCCGCCGTTTGCGGAATCCTTCTCGATCTCGAACCCGAAATCATCCTCATTCGGCTTGTTCTGGTCGGACATCCCTCACCCCCTTGGGAACACACGTGAAAGATAACTGGCCTGGCCGGTCTTCATCATCGCCTTGGAAATCGCCGCATTTTCTGCGCGTGTATTCGATAAGGTCGTTGATGCGCAGCAGCACGTCGGGGTCGAACCCAATGCAGGTGAACGCCTTTTTATCTCGCTTCTTCGCTTATACCCATGTTCTGACCGTGAATACAAGGGCGTGCTGATTTTTATTCAGCCATCGCTCTCGGCAAGGGCCTCGGGTTGCTCATGGGTCAGGCAGTGCACGCCGCCAAAGCCCAGGGCGAGATCCACCGCGTGGATGCCCACCACCCGGCGGTCGGGAAAGCATTCCGCAAGGATGCCCAGAGCTGCGCGGTCGTTGGGATCGTTGAAGGTGGGCACGAGAACCACGCTGTTGCCGATGTAGAAGTTGCCGTAACTGGCCGGCAGGCGCATGCCGTCGAACCACACGGGCTGCGGCATGGGCAGGAACACCACCTCCGGCTTTGAGCCGTCGGCCAGCCGCGCGTCCTCCAGCCTCTCGCGGTTCTCCTCCAGGGGACGGTGGTTCATGTCGCCGCCGTCGGGCTCCCGGCAGAGCAGAATGCGACCCGGCCCCACGAAACGGCAGAAGTCGTCCACATGGCCATGGGTGTCGTCGCCGGCGATGCCGCGGCCCAGCCAGATAGTGTTGTCCGTGCCGAACAGCTTGGCAAAGGCAGCCTCGTAATCCTGGCGCGTCATGCCCGGATTGCGCACCTGCACCTCGGTGTCCAGCAGCCACTCCTCGGTGACGAGCACCGTGCCGGCGCCGTCGGTGTCCACACCGCCGCCTTCCAGCACCAGCCGCCTGCCATCATACTCGGCAGTCCGGATGTCCCAGCCCAACTCGGCAGCGCACCCGACGGATACGGCATCGTCCAGGGTGTGGTCCGGATAGCGGGCCCAGCCCGTGAAGCCGCAGTCCACGGCCATGCCGCTGCCGGATATGGCGGGGCCGTCCTCAGCGCGCCCTACCGTGAAGAAGGGCATGAAGTCCCGCGTCCAGCCGCGGTCCGTGGGCTGGCGGACAAAGCGCACGCCGGGCAGCTCCTGCGCCATGCCGGCGCGGGTCAGCACGCTCCTGGCGCGGGCCTCCACGCGCTCGTCATCCACCAGCAGGCGCACCTCCTCCGAGGCAGCCAGCTGCCGGACCATCTCGCCGTAGACCCAGGGAATAGCCTGGAACTTGGGGCTCCAGTCCGAAATCTTGGTGGGCCAGCCCAGCCAGACGGCCCGGTGCGGCTCCCACTCCGCGGGCAGCACCCGGCGCGCGGGCGAGCTCTCAGTCACAGTTGTCCTGCGCATTCACGCGGCCGTACCCAACCACGAGGTTGTCCTCGTGCTTGACGAAGATGGCGGCCGGCTTGCCGGTCGCGCCGTAGTGGTCCACCTCGTAACAATAATACTCGTAGCGGCCATGGGCCTTCACTCCGGAGGGTCTGCCCAGGGCGGAAACGACCTGCTGCTTGGTCATGCCGATCTGCACCGGCGGGATTTCGCCCTGCTGCATGCTGGCCCTGGGCGACGTGGGCCGTACCTCGCTGCAGCCGGAAAAAAGTCCTGCGCCGGTCAGCAGCGCCAGCGCCAGAACAAATGAAACCATACGCATGTTGATGCTCCTTGCGTTGTCGGAAATTGCGGCGGACGCTACTCGCCGTCCGTCTCGTTGCGATCGGGCGTGGACGGTTCAGCGTGCTGGCGCTTGGCCTCTTCCCGCTGCAGCTCCTCGTACGCTTCCTGGCCGAGCAGCGTCCTGAGCTCGAAAGTGTCGGCCGGGATGTTGAGGAACTGGGGCGGGCTCCATTCCAGCACGGCGGAGGCGTCGGAGAAGATGCCGCTGCGGATGTCCATATCGGAGAGGAAGGGCCGCATCTCCCCGTCGACGAGCGCCTCGTGCTCATATTTAAGGTATGCCGATTTCAGGAAGCGCCCCGATGGCGTGTAGAAGTTGATTTTCACGGCGACCAGCCGGCTCTTGGATATCCAGACCCGCAGGGTATCGTACTCGCCGGAGCCTTTTCTGCCCCGCATGATGAACAGGAAGCACGCCTCGCCGTAAGCGCTGTCCTCGCCGACCTCCTCCACCTCGTAGTTGGCCAGAAGGTCGATGGGCATGAGGCAGGCGTAGGACACCGGACCCAGGTAACTGTTGCTGGGCTTCAGGGAATCGGGCAGCGCCACGCCGGGGTTGATGGCCCAGAACCTGTCGCCGGAGCGCAGGATGAGCTGGCCCTGCATCTCGCGCGGGCGCAGCATTTCGGCCAGCACGTTGGCGCCCTTGGCCGTGACCAGCAGGGTGCGGCTCAAGCTGCGCTCGCCCTCATCCACGTCCACATTCAGGGTCCAGACCACGCCTTCGGGATGGGTCAGGGCCTGTTCCGCCCTGTTCAGGATGGCCTCGGAGGTGAGCAGCAGGGACCACGCCGGCTCGGCGCGCGATACGATCAACGCCAGGGAGAGCAGCACCAGCGCAAGCAGCCGGACGCCCAGGCTCCGGTATCGATGCCATATCACTGCCAATCCCCCTCGCCTGCGTGCTTCATCACGCTTCTCGCGGCGCACGGCCGCCTATCCGGAACGGGGAACGTTGGATGCGGACCGCGGGCGGGCACAACATAACGGACAAGCAGAGGTTTTTGCAACCGGTTCAGCAGGATGTCGCTATTCCCCGCCTGACGCGACGTATTATGGAGCCCCGTCACGGCGCGTCCTTCCTGCTGGCGCAGAGCTGCACCAGGGTGCGCAGCTTCCGGGCCAGTCCCGCCGCCTCATCGGCACCGGTTATCGTGGATATAAAGGTTATGGACGAATCCTCGTGCTCGCTGACCACGGCGCCGTCACGCTGCTGAAGGAAATGGGCTGGCTTTTCCAGGCCTATGCCGTGGAGGGTGAAACCATAACGGCCGTCCTCGCCGCGGAAGTAGGAGACGCGCTCCGGCGACACGCCGGCGAGATCCAGCCGGCGCAGAAATCGCCACGGCCCCTGGAGCCGCTCTTCGCGCAGGGTGCAGTCGTCGAACGCCACGTGGGGCAACCGCTTGGAAATGTAGACCCCGACGGGTTCCTGGGCCGCCGCCTGCCCCGCCAACGCCAGCAGGCAAAGCCCCAGGACAAGGGGGAATATGCGTCCGGAACGGAGCCCTTGCGACACTGCGCGGAAGAGTATGCGGCGCGGAGCAGACATGGTCAGACCTTCTGCCACAAGGGCGATGAACGGGCAAGGAGCGCTGGACGAAGCTGATGAGGTCTGGTAGGCAACACTGTTTTTTCCAGAGGACGCAGGTCAGTTTTCGGGGAGGTTCCCATTGTCGCAGAAATTTGGGAATTTTTTCACGAAATACGTGTATTCCCCGGAGAACGCACACGTCCGGGTAACTCTGCTGCGTGTTTTACTTTGGACAAAGTTGCGAAAAATCATTATAGCCTGTGCCCGAACAGTGAGTAAACGAACTCGCGCAAATTCTCACGAACTATTCACATAGACACAATGAATCTTACGGAAATCTTACACGAAAACCGGGACTTGATCGATGAGCGGTGGCGCGATGCCATCTTCCGGACGTATCCGCTCGACACGGTCGGTTTCATGCGCAGACAGAAAGACCAGTTCGCGAACCCCGTGGGACAACGCACCACGGCGGCCATCAGCGCGCTTGTCGACTTATTGATTGGCGAAGGGCTGGACAGCGAGGCAGTCAGACCGCACATCGACGAGATCGTGCGCGTCCGCGCCGTCCAGGACTTCTCTGCATCACAAGCCGTGGGTGTCATCTTCCTGCTCAAGACCGTTGTCCGCGAGCTGGTTCGGCAGTCCGAAGAAGGGGCCTCCCTCTATGGGGAGTTATTGCAATTCGAGTCGAAAATCGATAGCTTGGCGCTCCTTTCCTTCGAAAACTATTGCATTTGCCGCGACCAGATCAATCAGCTTCGCATCGATGAAGTGAAACGGCAGCATTCGAGGCTCCTGGAGCGAGCCAAGATGATATACGGCGATCAGGCCGAAGACCCTGACACCCCGAAACATTAGCCGTGTCAACAGAGCAAGCGAGGTAAGGGTACATGTCATTTTTTATCGCATTTCTCCTCGTCCTGGCGTTCGGCAGCCTGGCGTACTTGGGAGTGGAATCTGGCTACAAGCTCACGTTTGCAGCTATCATCCCATACGTTGCTGTCGGCGTTTTCGTATTCGGATTCGTGTATAAGCTGATCGACTGGGCTCGATCGCCCGTACCGTTCCGCATACCAACCACAGGCGGCCAGCAGAAGAGTCTGGACTGGATTCAGACGGACTACCTGGACAACCCGCCCAACAAAGGCTGGACAGTCGGCCGCATGATTCTGGAAGTGCTCACGTTCCGTTCGTTGTTCCGGAACACCTCCATGAAGCTGCGCTGGCAGGACGGCGAGCCCCGGGTGGCCTACTACTCGGCCAAGTGGCTGTGGCTCTTTGGCCTCGCGTTCCACTACTGCTTCCTGCTCATCTTCATCCGTCACTTCCGCCTGTTCATGGAGCCCGTGCCGATTCTGGTGAAGGGCGCCGAGTTCATGGACGGCATTCTGCAGATTGGCGCTCCGCGCCTGTACCAGACCGACCTCATCATCGTGGGCGCGCTGCTCTTTCTGCTGCTCCGGCGCGTTTTCGACAACAAGGTCCGCTACATCTCGCTGCTCTCGGATTACTTCCCGCTGTTCCTCCTTCTGAGCATCGTCAGCACCGGCCTCTGGATGCGCTACTTCGGCAAGACCGACATCGTCGGCGTGAAGCAGATGACCATGAGCCTGGTGCAGTTCGACCCCGTCGTCGTGGACTCGGTCGGCGCCATCTTCTACATTCATCTGTTCTTCGTGAGCATACTGCTCATGTATTTCCCCTTCTCGAAGCTCATGCACATGGGCGGCGTGTTCCTCTCGCCCACCCGTAACGCACCCAACGACACGCGCATGAATCATCACGTGAACCCCTGGAATCCGCCCAAGAAGTTCCACACCTACGAGGCGTACGAGGACGATTTCCGCGAGGTCATGGTGGAAGCTGGTCTGCCTGTCGAGAAGCAGCTGGAAGAAACGCCTGAAACCGAGGCGGAAGCCGAATAAGGAGCTGGTCCATGGCCAACGTTCCCACTCCAGAAGAATTGTTGAACATAGACTATTCCATGCCCCAACAGGGCTGGATGGACAGGAAGCCCGTCTTCGAAGACGGCAACTTCTGCTACCCGGCCAAGCCAGAGATCATCGAGGAGATCGGCTTCCCCAACCCCAGGGTGTGGTCTCCCAAGGACGATGACTGGAAGCTGCCGGAAAACTGGATGGAAATCCTCCACGACGGCATGAAGGACCGCCTCTCCAGGTACCGCTCCTTCAAGCTGTTCATGGACATCTGCGTGCGTTGCGGCGCCTGCGCCGACAAGTGCCACTTCTTCATCGGCGGCGGCGACCCCAAGAACATGCCGGTTCTGCGCGCCGAGCTTCTGCGGTCCATCTACCGCAAGGAGTTCACCACCGCGGGCAAGATCCTCGGCAAGCTCGCCGGCGCCCGCCCTCTGACTCAGGATGTGGTCAAGGAGTGGTTCTACTACTTCTACCAGTGCACGGAATGCCGGCGCTGCTCGCTCTACTGCCCCTACGGCATCGACACCGCCGAGGTGACGATGATGGCGCGCGAGCTCCTGCACCTGCTCGGCATCGGCATCAACTGGATCATGGAGCCTGTGCGCAACTGTAACCGCATGGGCAACCACCTGGGCATCCAGCCGCACGCCTTCAAGGACATCGTCGACTTCCTCTGCGAGGACATCGAGGAGGTCACGGGCATCAAGATCGACCCGCCCATGAACGAGAAGGGCCATGAGGTCATCTTCATCACCCCCTCGGGCGACGTCTTCGCGGACCCCGGCGTGTACACCTTCATGGGCTACCTCATGCTCTTCCATGAGATCGGCCTGGACTACACGCTCTCCACCTACGCATCAGAAGGCGGCAACTTCGGCCTCTTCACCTCCCACGAGATGATGAAGAAGCTGAACGCAAAGATGTACGCCGAAGCTGAACGCCTCGGCTCCAAGTGGATCCTGGGCGGCGAGTGCGGCCACATGTGGCGCGTCATCAACCAGTACATGGACACCCACAACGGCCCGGCGCCGTTCCTCGAAGTGCCCAAGAGCCCCATCACCGGCACGGTTTTCGAGAACGCCCGCCAGACCAAGATGGTCCACATCTGCGAGTTCACCGCGGACCTCATGAAGCACAACAAGATCCGCCTGGACCCCAGCCGCAACGACCATCTGCGCGTCACATTCCACGACTCCTGCAACCCGGCGCGCGGCATGGGCTTCTTCGAAGAGCCCCGCTACGTCATCAAGCAGGCTGTGCGTAACTTCTTCGAGATGCCCCCCTCCACCATCCGCGAGCAGACCTACTGCTGCGGCGGCGGTTCGGGCCTCAATACGGACGAGATCATGGAGATCCGCATGCGCGGCGGCCTGCCCCGCGGCAACGCCCTGCGCCATGTCCAGCGTGAGCACGATGTGAACATGATGTCCTGCATCTGCGCTATCGACCGCGCCACGCTCATTCCGCTGGCCGACTACTGGGCTCCCGGCGTTGGCATCAGCGGCGTGCACGAGTTGGTGGCAAACGCGCTCATCATGAAGGGCGAGAAGAAGCGCACCATGGATCTCCGCCTGGAGGAACTGCCCGGCATGGAGGGTGAATAATCATGTACAACGCCAAGTACATCGTCCCCGGCATCGTCGTCTTTCTGATTCTGGCGACGCTTCCGTTCTGGTGGAGCTCGATCTTCGTCCCCGGCTACAAGACGCCCGAGCTCGCACTTCCCAAAGATCAGGACAAGTGCATTGAATCCGCTGACTACATGAAAGCGAACCACATGCAGATGCTCAACGACTGGCGCGATCGCGTGGTTCGCCAGGGCGAGCGGCTCTACACCGCTACCGACGGCAAGGTTTACGAGATGAGTTTGCAGAACACCTGCATGAAGTGCCACACCAACAAGGCCGAGTTCTGCGACAAGTGCCACGACACTGCGAGCGTAAACCCTTACTGCTGGCAATGCCACCAGGCCCCAAGGGGGAACGAGCAATGAGCAAGACCAGACGTGACTTTTTGAAAATCGCCGGCATATCGGCACTGGGCCTGGGCTGCTCCGCCCTGCCCGCTGCGGCCTCCGAAGAGGGCCTCGCTGCCGCCCCCGCGGCTGACGCCCCCGCAGCGGACACCATGAACCCGCATGCGCTGACGGCCACGCGCTGGGGCATGGCCATCTTCACCAGGAAGATCAAGGGCCCGGAGCACTTCAAGCAGATCATCTCGGCCTGCCACAGCTACCACAACGTCCCGAAGATCCCGAAGCACAAGAACGAGATCAAGTGGATCTGGGAAGACTCCTTCGAGCACACCTTCACCGAGAAGGAAAGCCACTACCTTGCCGAAGACGTCAAGATGATGGACTTCCTGCTGCTGTGCAACCACTGCGACAACCCGCCGTGCGTGCGCGTCTGCCCCACCAAGGCGACCTTCAAGCGCGACTGGGACGGCATCGTGATGATGGACATGCACCGCTGCATCGGCTGCCGGTTCTGCATGGCGGCCTGCCCGTACGGATCGCGCAGCTTCAACTTCGGCGATCCGCGGCCGTACATCAAGGAGCTCAATCCGGACTACCCCACGCGTATGCGCGGCGTCGTAGAGAAGTGTGATTTCTGCGTCGAGCGCCTGGCCCAGGGTATGATGCCCGCGTGTGTGGAAGCTTCCGAAGGTGCCTTGGTCTTCGGCGATCTCGACGATCCGAACTCCGACGTTCGCAAGGCTCTCCGGGAGAACTTCTCCATCCGCCGTAAAACCTCTCTGGGTACCCAGCCCAGCGTGTATTACATCATCTAAGGGGCTCGCCATGCTGGAAAAAGCACTCAAGGGATCACCTGGATACTGGATATGGCTTTTCGTCCTTGCCGGCATCGCCTCTGTAGGCATGCTGGTCTATGTCGTACAGCTCAACATGGGTCTGAAGCTCACAGGCATGTCGAGGGACGTCTCCTGGGGCTTCTACATCGCCCAGCTCACCTACCTGGTCGGTGTGGCGGCCTCGGCGGTCATGCTCGTGTTGCCCGCCTACTTCCACCACTACAAGGCCTTCAAGAAGATCATCATCCTCGGCGAGTTCCTGGCCATCGCCTCCGTTGCGATGTGCATCCTCTTCGTCGTGGTCGACCTTGGTCAGCCGCAGCGCCTCTTCAACGTGGTGCTCCACCCCACTCCCAACTCCGTGCTGTTCTGGGACATGGTCGTTCTCAACGTCTACATGTACCTGAACCTCTTCATCGGCTGGGTCTCCCTGGAGTGTGAGCGCAACCGCGTGGATCCGCCGAGCTGGCTCAAGTACTTCATCTGGCTCTCCATCATCTGGGCGTTCTCCATCCATACGGTCACAGCCTTCCTGTACGCCGGCCTGCCCGGCCGCCACTATTGGCTGACCGCCATCATGGCCGCCCGCTTCCTGGCCTCCGCCTTCGCCTCCGGCCCGGCCATCCTGCTGCTGCTCGTCTTCCTGCTGCAAAAGCTGACCAAGTTCCGCGCCGGCACGGAAGCCATCATGAGCGTAGCCAAGATCATCACCTACGCCATGTGCGTGAACATCTTCTTCTACCTGTTGGAAATGTTCACCTCCTTCTACTCCAGCATCCCCGGCCACAAGTCCCCGATCATCTATCTGTTCTCGGGTCTTGACGGCTACAACCAGTGGGTGCCCTACATGTGGGTCGCCGTGATCACCGCGGCCATCAGCCTTGTGCTGCTCATCCCGGCCAAGATCCGCGACAACCACAAGGTGCTGCCCTGGGCGCTGATGCTGCTGGTCATCGCCACCTACATCGACAAGGGCATCGGCCTCATCGTTGGCGGTTTCACTCCCACGCCGTTCGAGACCGTTACCGAGTACGTGCCCACCATCCCCGAGCTGACCATCACCATCGGCATCTACGCCATCGGCGCGATCATCCTGACCATCCTCTGGAAGATCGCCATCGAGGTGAAGCGGGATCTCGGAACCCTCGACAAGGAGCCCCCGAAGTTCAAGAAGCTCTACGTCGAAGACCTGCAGTACTCCGAAGACTACCATTAGGCTGCACTGCAATACGCTGAATGGCCCCCTCCTGACGCTCGTCGGGAGGGGGTTTTTCTTTCCCAGGGATACCCGGAGACGCGCATGATCCAACACGCCATCGAACGCCTGGCCGTCCGTCTGGACGCCGGGGCCGATCCCGAGGTCAGGGCCGGGGCCGACGCCTACCTCAAGCACGTGATTCCCCACCGCGGGGTCAAGCGGCCGGGTGTGACAGCGGTAGTGCGCCAGTGGCTCGCGGAGGACCTGCACGAGGCCGAGCCGTCGCAGCTGCGGGAGATCGGCTTCGCCCTGCTGCGCCAGCCCTACTCCGAGGACAAGTACGCCGGCGCCATGGTGCTGGAACGCGTCATTGCAGCCGGGGCGCTGGGGTGGCGCGAAGGGCTCGACCTGCTGGCGGATGTCTTCGACGACGGCTGCGTCCAGGAGTGGGCCACCTGCGACACCGTGTGCGGCCGTGTCTGCGCGCCGCTCATTACTCAAGGCGGCATGGAATGCGCCCGCGCCGTGGCGTCGTGGCGGGATGCGTCCAATGTGTGGCGCAAACGCGCCGCCGCCGTCTCCTTTGTGGGGTTCGCGCGCAAGGGGGAAAGCTCCCTCCCCGGGCTCACGGCCCTGGTGCTGCAAACTGCCGGGGCGCTCCTGCCCAGCCCGGAGCGGTTCATCAACCTCGGTGTGGGCTGGGTGCTGCGCGAGCTGGGCAACAACGAGCCCGACGCCGTGCTGGCCTTTGTGGAGTCGCGGCTGGCCGACTTCAACGCCGAGGGTCTACGCTACGCCCTGGAGAAGCGCGACCCGGCCCTGCGCAAGGAGCTGTCCGCGAAACGCACCGCTCTGACTCGCCGCCGCAGGTCCACATAACAGCTGCGCTCCGAACTTGGTTCCTCTGGTAAAACTTCGAGGCCCGCCTGAGACTCTGCCTCTGGCTCTTCATCATGTTTTCGGGAGCCGTGGAGCACTCGCGACGCGTTTCCGTGCCTGATCCACAAAGAACGCCCCGGTCATCCTGATCGACCGGGGCGTTCTTCTTGAGCACTGCGGATCACACGCGCATCGGTCCTGGCCGGAAACGGACCGCGTGCTGTCGCCTGCTGGCTGGGCGATGCTCCTGAGACGCTAGGTGAACCGCCGGCGCAGCATGGCGCAAAGGTAGTCGATAATGGTCACGGAGATGATGACCATGATCATCATGGTGCAGACCTCGCGGTAGAGGTAGCCGTTGAGCTTGTCGAACATGAGGAAGCCAATGCCGCCGGCGCCGACAAAGCCCAGGATTGTAGCGCTGCGCACGTTGGACTCGAAGCGCAGCAGGCTGTAGCTGACGACCAGGGGCATGACCTGCGGCAGCACGGCAAAGGCCATGATCTGCGCCGGGTTGGCGCCGCTGGCCTTGGCCGCCTCCACCTGGCCCGGCTCGATGGCCTCGATGGCCTCGGAAAAGACCTTGCCCAGGATGCCGAAGGTATGGATGGCCAGGGCAAGCACGCCGGCGAACGGACCGAGACCGATGACCGCCACGAAGATCAGGGCCATGACGAACTCGTTGAACCCGCGGCAGAAGTCCAGAGCGCGGCGGACCAGGAACTGGCTGACCCAGCGGATGAAGCGCTGAATGCGGCCGTGGCCCTGCACCATGAGCTCCAGGGTGTTCCTGGCTGCGAACATGGCCACCGGGATGGCGACGATAAAGGCGAACAGGCTCCCCCAGATGGCGATAAAGACGGTCTCGGCAAGGGCTGCGGCGTAGGACTCCAGCTTGGCAGGCGCAGTTTCCGGGGGGAAATAACCGCCCTTTTTCTCGGAAACCGTCTTCTCATAGGACTCGTTGACGATCTTCTCTTTCTCGGCAGGGTCCATGGCCGCCACGCGCTTGTCGGCCTCGGTGTCAGCCATCTTGCGCAGTTGCGCACGACTTTTTTCCTGGCCGTACTGCTGCTTCAGATCCTGATACGATTCCTCGTAGGCGATGATGCGCGGCATGCGTTCGGCCATGCGCATCGCCTCCTTCTGTTCCATCTCGCCGAGCTGGTCGCCAAAGAGGTAGGTGAATGCATTCTCGCGCTTGTTGTAGAGCTTGAGCGGGCTGATGTCGGTCTGCACCCAAGCGAGCACGAGCAGTCCAATAACGATGACAAGTAAAGCCCCCAAGCGGAAGTTCTGGGAAAACGTCCGCTTGGGGGTGACTTGGTCCAAGGTGAGTTGCTGATGCATGACGCCCTTGAAGTCTTAAGGTTTTACTGCTTCTTTTCGAGCTCGGCCTTGAGACGCTTGAGGTAACGAACCGAGTCGTAGATGCTGTCCTCGCTGTAGCGGTAACCGCTCACACCAAGCTTCTTCAGGCCTTCCTTGTTGGTGTTGTACATGAGCATGGCGCCCATGTAGGCGGCCTTGAGGCTCTCGGGCAGGTCGGCGCGGGCGCAGTAGGGAGCGCCGGGGATGAGGTCGGAGGTCCAGAGAATGTTGTAGTCGTCCTCGGAGATGTTGCCGGACTCGATGGCGCGGGCGAGGTCGATGTTGTTGGTGGCGGCCACGTCGATGTCGTTGTTGGCCACCAGCAGGATGGAGGCGCCGTGGGAGCCGGAGAAGCGGACATCGGAGAAGTACTCTTCAGGCTTGATCTCCATGTCGCGGTAGAAAAGCATGTTGGGCACGAGGTAGCCGGAGGTGGAGTTGGGGTCGGTAAAGGCGAAGGTATGACCTTTGGCCTCTTCCATGCTCTTGATGCCGGACTTCTTGTTGGTGATGATCACGCCGAGGTAGCCGGGCTGGCCGGACTCGTCCAGCTCCATGACCAGGGCCTGGGCGTTGGCCTTGACCGAGGCGTCGGTGTAGGACTTGGGACCGTAGTAGGCGAAATCGATGTGCTTGTTGGCCATGGCGGTGATGATGCCGGCGTAGTCGGACGCGCTGAAGGCCTCGACTTCCACGCCGAGCACCTTGGCGATATGGTCGTTGAGGTCCTTGAAGCGCTCCTTGACGTTGGCGGCGCCTTCCACAGGAATGTAGCCAATGCGGATCTTGGCAGGCCAGTCCTGCTGTCCGGCCTGGGCAATGCCCGGCAGAACAAAGGCAGCGGCAAGAGCCACAAGTACCAGAACTTTGGCGATGCGGATCATGTTTTTCTCCCTCTCAGTTACGGGGTGTTCGGTCGGGCTGATGCCCTGGTGACGTGACGGTATTGAACTCGGCGGATGCCGTACGACTCGAAAAATCGGATTACGCGGCCATGTCGGCCATGGCTTCTTCGGCCTCGTCGCCGTAGACGCGGGACACGGTCTCGTGGGTCAGATCCTTGGGCTTGCCGTCCAGCACCAGCCTGCCCTTGGCCATGCCCAGCACGCGCTTGCCGTAGCGCTGGGCGAAGTCCAGATGGTGCAGGTTGACGATAACCGGGATGTTGCGTGTCTCGTGGATCTCCATGAGGGTGTCCATGACCACTGTTGCGCTGCGGGGGTCCAGGCTGGCGATGGGCTCGTCGGCCAAAAAGACCTCGGGCTCCTGTGCGAGCGCCCGCGCGATGGCCACGCGCTGCTGCTGACCGCCGGAAAGGTTGTCCGCCCGCTGGAAGGCGAGATCGGCAATGCCCACCTGGTGGAGGCACTCGAATGCAAATTCGCGCTCGCTCTTGGGAAAAAGCCGCATAAGGCTGCCCACCAGGCGGAGATGCTTGGAGTTGAACCGCAGGCGGCCCACCAGAACGTTCTCGAGCACAGTCAGCCGCCGCACGAGGTGGAACTGCTGGAAGATCATGCCCGCCTTGCGGCGGACCTGTTTGAGCCTGGCGCCGGAGAGGTGGGTGATGTCCTCGCCCAGAAGCTCCAGACTGCCCTCGGTGGGGTAGATAAGCCGGTTGATGCAACGCAGAAAGGTGGACTTGCCGGCGCCGGAAAGACCGATGATGACGACGAACTCGTTGCTGTCAATGGCAACGGAGACATCCTCCAGAGCCCTGGTGCCGTTGGGGTAAACCTTGCCGAGATTGCGTGTACGGACGGCCACAGAGCCGCTTACGGACACGATTGACTCCTTCTTGCTCATACGATTGCTCCTGGAAGATGCTGACGTCTCTCGAACCTGCTCGTGAATCTATGGCAAAGTTGGATGTCACTACCAAGGAGCCGACGTTACGATTGGGTTTCTGATGTGCAAAATCCACCCACACCCCATAGCTGAGCTTATGGGAAACATATGGTATTAAATGCAGGGTATAGCGGGAGAAGAGAGGCTCGCGGCCCTATCCGACGAAAATTCTTATAGAAAGTCGAGATGCCACGCGCAGTGTCGTAGTATCAGTACCAACCATGCGCACCCGACACAGAATGGTCATGGAATGACTTCACGGACCAGCGCGGTGTGAATTACCCTGCGGCGTTGTGGACGCTCCCGGCAATTCACGCAAAAAAAGCCCCTCTGATCGCTCAGAGGGGCGTGTGCAGTCGTTCGCTGATGCCGCTTGGCTAGCCGCCGGTCTGCGTCTCCCCGGCGTAGGGGTTCGCGGTCTTCAGGATGAGCGTGTAGCCCATCTCGTACTTGGCGGCGATGGCGCTCTTGTACTGGCGCGCCTCGCTCAGGTTCTTGAACACGCCGATCATCACCCGGTGCCAGGTTCCCTTGGAGCCCAGGTTGACCGTGGCGATGCTCGCATCGAACCCGCGCTTCTCCAGGCTGGCCGCGCGTTTCTTGGCGTCCACCTTGTTGCGCCAGGAGCTCTCCTGCAGGGAGTAGATGACGTCCGCCCCGGAGGCCAGCACCTTCTCCGCCGGCTCCACATCGGGAACCGCCGGGCCGTCGCCCAGGGCCACGTACGTCCGGCCACTCTGCACGGCGGCGAAGCTCGCATCCAGAATCTTCTCGGTCTCGCGGTTGCGGATGCGCCAGGACTTGCCGCCCAGAACAACGGCGATGATGCGCCGTCCGTTCCGCTTGGCCGTAGCCACAATGTTGAATCCGCTGGCGCGCACGTAGCCGGTCTTCAGCCCGTCCACACCGTCGCACTTGCCGAGCAGGCGGTTGGAGTTGCGCCGGGTGTAGCCGTTGTGCGTGTAGGACGTCTTGCAGTGCATGGTCTGCAATGTGTTGGGAAAGCGCCGTATGTAGCTGACGGCGAGACGCATCATGTCGCGCGCCGAGGTCAGCTGGCCCTCTGCAGGCAGGCCGTTGGGGTTCTTGAAGGTGGTGTTGGTCATACCGAGCTCACGCGCCTTGGCGTTCATCTTGGCAACCCATTTCTTGATGCCGCCAAAATGCTCGGCCACGGCAATGCAACCGTCATTGCCGGAGGCGATGGCCATGCCGCGCATGACTTCGCCAAGTGTGACCTTCTCGCCGGCTTTCAGGTTCATGGTCGAACCACCGGTATCGTCCGCGCGCCGGCTCACCGTGATGATATCCTTGGTGGACGCTTTGCCCTGCTGCAACATCTCGTTGAGTACGTACAACGTCATAATCTTTGTGAGGGATGCGGGAGCAATTCTCCTGTCCGCATCCTGCTCATACAAAACGCGCCCGGTTCCCAGGTCCATGACGAGGCTCGATTTTACAGCGAGCTTTGCGGCATGGGCCGTTGGAACACAGAATACCACCAACAGGATGGCGGTCAGTATAGTCGCTCTTCGAATACGCATACATCACCCCTCTATGATTTCCACGCATGCACAATATAGCATAGAGGCAAATATTATACAACGGACGCGGACACTCACGCAAATCACGCGTCTATTTGCAGAAAAAAATCATCCGACACCTTGCGGATGCATTAACTGCCTGCCCAGCACATCACTAATATAAGAAGCAAAAAGCATACCATGGCAACAGGTATTTCTCCGCAATGGATGCTTGAACGGGCCGCCTCTCCGGTGTAGTTTGAATACGTCTCAACAATCGTCAAGACTTTTTTTAGAAAATTTTAATTTTATGGACAACACCATCTCTTTTTTCCACCTTCCTGCGCGTCTTTTTGTCCTGTTCCTCGCCGTTGCCGGGTTGCTCGTTGCGCCGGCTGCAAGCCGCGCCCAGGAGACCCTGCCCGGCCCGGTGCTGCTGGATAACGACGCCCCGTATCTCAGCATCGACGGCGTTTTGACCTTTTTCAACATGACCATTGCCGACCGCGAGCCGGAGCAGCTTGCCGGAGACTGGAGCATTCCGGCCCCGCGCGCCCTGGCTTTGGTCGCCAACAACGTCCGGCCGCGATCATTTGCCCAGGCCCCGGCGCAACCCAGCCACCAGGCCGGCGACGACTGGTACTCCGTGGACCTTCCGGCCAGCGCCACCCTCGTCCTTTCCTGGGACGCGGCTGGGTACGACGGCCCGGCCATGTGGTTCGCCGCACGCTGGGACGGCATGCGCCTCGCCGTGTACTCCTCGCGCGTGGACCCCTCGGCCCCGGACCGCTGGTATCCGCTGGAGCCCGGCAAGTCCAGCTACGACCAGTGGACCGCGGACGACCTGCGGGTGGAGATGGAGATATTCCTGCCCGACAACTTCGGCCGCACCGTGCTCTACCGCTTCCGGCCCGTGAACCAGGCCGGAGAGGTCATGAAGGCCCAGCCCGCACCGCCGTCCGGCGCAGAGGAAACGCCGTCACCGGACGCGCCCGCCCCGGAAGAGCCTGCACCGGAAACGCCGTCGCCGGACCAGAACGGAACCGCATAATGAAGATCATCGATTTAGAAAGCTGGGAGCGCGCGCCGCACTACCGGCTGTTCAAGGGCCTTGCCCATCCGCACTACGCCGTCACCGTGCCGGTGGAGGCCGGCGTCCTGGTGGACTCGGCAAGGGAGCGCTCCATCAGCGCGTTCAGCTGCCTGCTCTACGCCCTGTCCACGGCGGCGAACCAGGTGTCGGCATTCCGCATGCGCTTCCGCGGCGAGGACGTGGTGGAGTACGAGATCGTGCACCCCTCGTATGCTGCGAAGCTCCCTGGCGCGAGCCAGGGTGTGTTCGGCTACGCGACCTTCGAGTACACGGACAGCCTTGTCGAGTTCGACCGCCGGCGCAAGGCGGCCCCGATCAACATACCGGGCCAGGATAACCCGAACAACGAGCGCGACGACCTGATCTACTGCTCCAGCCTGCCCTGGCTGGCCTTTACCGGCCTGACACACGCCTACGGCGGCCCCAGAGATACCGTGCCCCGCTTCACCCTGGGCAAATTCCAGCAACGCCACGGCGGATTGGAAGCGCAGCTCTGCGTGCAGGTGCACCACGCTTTGGTGGACGGCTACCACATCGGCCAGCTCGTGGAGACGGTGGAGAACATCTGCGCCACCCCGGCCGACGATCTGGTGTAGGATTGGCGCATTAGCGTCGTGATGTATTGCGCTCCACTCTAATCGAGCATCAATTCTGAATCATTATCCATCCATACGATATGCGCCATTGAGCACTCTGCGTAGCGCACGTATGAATGTTGGATTCCCCCATGCGCCACGCAACCATCGACGACCTGCCTACAATAGTCGCCATCTACAACTCCACCGTAGCGCGCAGAACCTCTACGGCAGATACCGAAGAGGTCAGCGTTGCATCGAAGCTGGAGTGGTTCAACAGCCATAATCGGGAGACCCGGCCCATTCTGGTCCACGAAGAGAATGGCGACGTAGCCGCCTGGGTCAGCTTCGAGTCGTTCTACGGCCGCCCTGCATACAGCCACACGACCGAGATCAGCATCTATGTGGATGAGACGTGCCGAGGCAAAGGCCTGGGCAGGCGGCTGTTGCAGGAAGCCATTTCGATAACGCCGGAGCTCGGGATCAAGACCATCCTCGGCTACATCTTCTCGCACAACGAGCCCAGCCTGCGGCTGTTCCGGTCGTTCGGGTTCGAGGAGTGGGGCCAACTGCCCGGCATCGCGGAGATGGACGGCAACGAGTACAGCCTCACCATTGTCGGCAAGCGCATCAATCCCTGACATTCGCGCACCCGGGGCGATCATCAGTCAGCCCTGCAAGCCGCGCTTGATCCACGCAAAAACAGCCGCCTCCCCCATGGAAGACGGCTGTTCATTATTGGATTGACCGGACCGCGCCCTACTTCTTTCCGCGCAGCTCCAGAATGGCCTGGATGAGGCCGCTTGTGGAGCAGTCGTGCTCCTTGGGCGCGCTCTCGCCCGTGAGCTCCGGCAGGATGAACTTGGCGAGCTGCTTGCCCAGCTCCACGCCCCACTGGTCGAATGAGTTGATGGACCAGATAGCGCCCTGCACGAAGATCTTGTGCTCGTACAGCGCGATGAGCGAGCCCAGGGTGTACGGCGTAAGCTTGGGGAAGAGGAAGGAGTTCGTAGGCTTGTTGCCTTCGAAGGTGCGGTGCGGCGCGAGCTTTTCGATGGTGGCCTCGTCCGTGCCGGCCTTGCGCATCTCCCCGGCCACCTCTGCCGTGGTTTTGCCCGTCATCAGCGCCTCGGGCTGGGCCAGGAAGTTGGCCAGCAGCTTGGGATGGTGGTCACCAAGCGGGTTAAGGGACTCGGCCGGGGCCAGGAAGTCGCAGGGGATGAGCTTGGTGCCCTGGTGGATGAGCTGGTAGAAGGCGTGCTGCCCGTTGGTGCCGGGTTCGCCCCAGATGACCGGCCCGGTCTGGTAGTCCACGCGGCTGCCGTCCAGCCGCACGTGCTTGCCGTTGGATTCCATGTCCCCCTGCTGGAAGTAGGCCGGGAAGCGGTCCATGTACTGGTCGTACGGCAGGATGGCGTGGGACTGCGCATCCCAGAAATCATCGTACCACACGCCGAGCACGCCCATGATGGCCGGTACGTTCTGCTCCAGCGGCGCAGTGCGAAAGTGGTTGTCGATGGCGTGCGCGCCGGCGAGCATCTCCTCGAACTGATCCATGCCGATGGCCATGACGATGGACAGGCCGATGGCCGACCACAGGGAGTAGCGGCCGCCGACCCAGTCCCAGAACTCGAACATGTTCTCGGTGTCGATGCCGAACTCCTGCACGCCTTCGGTGTTGGTGGAGAGCGCGGCGAAGTGCCGCGCCACCGCGGCCTTGTCCTCGAAGGCGGCGAGCAGCCAGTCCCGCGCGGTGTGCGCGTTGGTCATGGTCTCCTGGGTGGTGAAGGTCTTGGAGGCCACGAGGAACATGGTGGTTTCCGGGTCCAGCCGCCGCAGGGTCTCGGCCATGTGCGTGCCGTCCACGTTGGAGACGAAGTGGACCTGCGGACCGTCGGCGTAGTGGGCCAGGGCATGGGTGGCCATGACAGGCCCCAGGTCCGAGCCGCCGATGCCGATGTTGACCACGTCCGTGATGGCCTTGCCGGTGAAGCCCTTCCAGGCGCCGGAGCGCACTGCCTCGGAAAAACGGCGCATCTTGTCGAGCACGCGGTTCACCTCAGGCATGACGTTGGTGGGCGCGCCGTTCTCCACCGGCCCCATGGGCGTGTTGGAGCGGTTGCGCAACGCCACGTGGAGCACGGCGCGGTCCTCGGTCACGTTGATCCGCTCGCCGGCGAACATGGCGTCCCGCCGCTCCTCCACCTTGCAGGCCCTGGCCAGGTCGAACAGCAGGCCCATGGTTTCTTCGGTGATGCGGTTCTTGGAGTAATCGAAGAGGATGTTCTCCACGGTGAGGGAGAACTTCCGGAACCGTTCCGGGTCCTTCCTGAAGAGATCTCGCATGTGCACGTCGGCCATGGCGTGCTTGTGACCTTCCAATGCGTTCCAGGCCGGGCTGTCTGTCAAAGCGCTCATGGATATGACCTCGCGATCGCGGTTTGCCCGGGTGCGGCGTGCGGGCGGTGCTTTTTATGATATTTATGATATGATATGAAGCAGCGCCAAGACGCAGGCGAGCCGCCTCCAAACGGCTACATACCATATCGCCGGCAATGCGTACAACGGTGCGTGCGTCCTGCGTTACGGCTGGCCGGACCGTTTGAAGCCCACTTGCCCGGCCTGCTTGTATTTTTCTGGACTTGCACGGCGAAAATGGTTAGGTCCCAGCCCATCGAAGGCTCAAGCCAAGGAGACAGTTCTGCATGAACGAAGGCATCGTGTCCGAAAATCAGAATAAACTTCTAGTCATCTGGTCATCCGGCGACAGAGAGGTCGCTCTGAGCATGGTCTTTATGTACGTTCTCAACGCCAGGAAAAATGACTGGTGGGACGAGATCATGCTGCTCATCTGGGGCCCGTCCGCCGAGATCCTCGGCATGGACCCGGACCTTCGCGCGCCGATCAGGGAGCTCATCAACCAGGGCGTGCAGGTGACGGCCTGCCGGGCCTGCGCCGATCTCTTCGACGTGTCCGACCGCCTGGCGCGTATGGGCGTGCAGGTGGATCACATGGGCGAACCCCTGACCGGGATGATCAAGGAAGGCTGGAAGGTCCTGACCTTCTAGCCCGTCCGGGCTCCGCTGCTCGTCAGGCGGAAGCCGAACCCCATCTTCCGGGCAGGTGCGTTACGGCCCGGACCATCCTGCCGCAGTACTTGACCCGCGGCCATGGTGCATTACGTATTGAGCTGTATCACCCGCAGCCCAATACAGGAGCCGCCATGACTATCCGCAGTCTTGTGCTTTGCCTCGTGTTCATCATGGCCGCAGGCGTGCCCGCCGCCGCGCAGGAGCTCGCCCCCCTGGCGGAGCCAGACCCTTCCGAGCAGGCCATCCGCAACGAAGACATGTCGCCCGAAGCCGTGGCCCTGCACTACGCCGGGGTCTACAGCGTAGGGCCGGACCACTACGTCTCCATCATGGATGCCCGCGACGCCGGCTCAGCCGTGGACGGCAACCTCCTGTTCTACGACCACGCCACGGGCCTGATGCGGCCACTGCACCACTTCATGGGTCGCGTGTACACCTACGGCCCGTCCTTCGATGCCCATGAGCCGTGCGCCGGCTCCGTCACCTTCCTGGCCAAGGACGAAACCACGCGCATCCTCTGGCTGCCGGAGAAGCCGCCGGCGCAGCTCGGTTGGAAGCTGCCCCTTTCCCCGGCCGAGGAACACGCCCTGCACCACGGCGCGACACGCCCTTCGCCGTAGGCGGGATCGCCCGTAGCCCGATTCCCGCCGAGCGTTCCGGCTGTTCAACGGTGTTCGTTTCGCCCGGCCCTCTGACATTGTAATACGCCATCCTGTTAGTATCCTGAGCCTTTTTTATCCATATGGTGTTACGCTTGAGCCAGATTCACCTTTCCCGGCAGTCGATATCGCCTGCGCGGCATTCTTCCATTGTCTTGCCGTTCAATTATTGATACGTTTTTCTGCAAGAATCTTAGAGGCATAACGCGTTCTTCTGATGTATGGCCGAAGCGAATCGAGGTGCTCGCTCTTAGCATACTGACTTTGTAGAGGAAAACCATGGACGACATGGATCGTGATCCCTCGCACAAGACTTCAGACAGCCTGTCACTAACCCGACTCCGGGAAGAGTTGCGCGCCGAGAAAGAGGCCCGCAGGCGGGCCGAACAGGCGCTGGCTTCTCAGATGGAGGCCCAACGCCGCCTGACGAGCATGCTTCCTCTCGGAGTTGTCCGCTTCGACCAAATCTGCCGTATCCTGTTCATGAACGACATCGCCGGGAAGTTCTTCGGCGTCGACCCGACCCGGCTGATCGGAAAAAAGTACAGCGATCTCGGTGTATCGCCAGAGGCAACGGCAGCGCGGCAGCGCGCGGTCGATGCAATTTTTCGTACCGGCGAGCCCCTGACGGAAGCGCCCGACGTCGTCGTCGAAGGATCGATACGGCGCTCGCTTCGGGTGCGGCTCCTGCCGGAGTTCGACTCCGAAGGCCAGGTGGCGAGCGTCCTCTCCCTGTCCTTCGAAATTACGGAATCGCACGTCTTTGAACAGGAGTATCTCAACCTTTTCAACAGCATGCAGGAAGGCTTCGCCCTGCACGAGATCATCCTGGACGAGCATGGCGCTCCCCATGACTACCGCTTCCTCGAAGTGAACCCGGCCTTTGAACGCATTGTGAAGATGCCGGCCAATGACGTAATCGGCCGCACCGTGCTCGGTCTCTTTCCCGAGATCGAACAGGAGTGGATAGATCTCTATGGCCAGGTCGCTCTGAGCGGCAAGCCCGTGACCTTTGAGAAGTTTTTTCCCGAGCTCGGCAGGCATTACGCCGTCGAGGCGTTCAGTCCGGCGCCCGGTCGTTTCGCCACAATAGTCATGGACGTCACCGACCGGAAACGCGCCGAGGAGGTGCTCCGGGAAAAGGAGACGCGCTTTCGCAGCCTCTTCGACAATGCGCCCCTGCCCTACCAGTCCCTGGACGCGACCGGCCACTTCCTGGACGTCAACCAGAGGTGGCTGAACACCCTGGGCTTTGAAAAGGACGAGGTGGTGGGCCGCTGGTTCGGCGACTTCCTGAACGCCGCCTCCCGGAAAATCTTCCACACCAGCTTCGCCCGGTTCCTGAGCAACGGTTTCACCGATGGTGTCGAGATCAGGATGCGCAAGAAGAATGGCGATTATATCGACGTCGTCTTCAACGGCCGCATTCAGTACGACGCCGAGGGTGCGTTGCAGCGCACCCACTGCATATTCACCGACGTCACGCAGCAGAAAAAACACGAGCAGGAGCTGCTCGACGCCAAAAACTTTGCCGAGCAGGCCAACATGGCCAAGAGCGAGTTCCTGGCAAACATGAGCCACGAGATCCGCACGCCCCTCAACGGTGTGCTGGGTATGCTGCAGCTCCTGCGATACGGCGAACTGAACCAGGAGGAGAGCCAGTACGTGGAGACGGCCCTCAACTCCGCGCGCAACCTCCTCGCCCTGCTCAACGACATCCTCAGCCTCTCCGAGATCGAGGGCGGCGTTGCCGAGCTCAGCGATGAGAAGTTCGATCCGCGCGAGATACTCCTGGACGTGCGCCAGACATTCGGCATGCAGGCCGAAACCAAGGGCCTCGGCATCCACATCGAGAACGACGGCCTGCCCGGAACGCTCTACGGCGACGGTGGACGGCTGCGCCAGGTTGCCTTCAACCTGGTGGGCAACGCCATCAAGTTCACGGATTCCGGCAAGGTCCGTTTTGGCATGCGCATGCTCCCCCGCTCCCACGGCAAGCGGACCGTGGACGGCGCCCCCCGCTCCCTCCGGATGTTCGACTTCTGGGTTGTGGATACTGGCGTAGGCATCACACCGGAGATGCAAAACCGCTGCTTCGAGGCCTTCACCCAGGCCGACGGCTCCTATACCCGCAAGCACGGCGGCACCGGGCTCGGCCTCTGCATCGTCAGGCGCATCGCAGAGCTTATGGGCGGCTCAGTGGCCCTGTGCAGCACGCCGGGCCATGGCACGGAGATCCATTGCACCATGCGCTTCGAGCTGCCCGAGGAAGTGCAGGAGGAGCTGCCGCTCGTGGAGCAGAAAGCCGGCATCAAGCGGCCGCGGCGCATTCTGCTCGTGGAGGACGACCCCATCAACCGCATGACCCTGCGCAAGCTGCTGCTCTCCCTGGGCCACGACGTGGAGGACGCCATGGATGGCCAACAGGCGGTGGACGCGGCGCGGGGCACCCCCTACGAAGTAGTGCTGATGGATATCCAGATGCCGGTGATGGACGGCCTGCAAGCCACGCGCACCCTGCGCATGCTCGATCCGTCCTCCTCCGCCACCAGGCCGGACGTGCCCATCATCGCCATCACGGCCCACGCCATGCACGGCGACCGCAAACGGTTCCTCGACGAAGGCATGAACGGCTACCTGTCCAAGCCGGTGGACTTGCAGGAAGTGGCCGCGCTCATCGACAAGCTCGCATAGCAGACTGTTGCATACCTCCTGTTGGCTGCGTTGCTGCGGCAGTTAGCGCGCAGCAACAACCTTTTCCTCACCGCTCCCTTTGCCGTGTACCGCCGCATCGCTGATAGCCGCACCCGCTATGCGAGAAACGCATAGAACGTGGCACCGAGCATCAGCACGACCAGGCAGGTGTTCACTGCCAGCCGCGCATGGTTGTTGCGCAGCAGCTTGTATATCCCTGCGCCCAGAGCGCACCACAGACTGTGGAACGTGACCTGGAAGATCATGAAGGCAAGCACGAAGAACACCATCGACTCGGGTCCGGGGTTCGTTTCTACCATGAACTGGCTGTACGCGGCCACGGACATGGCCCAGCTTTTGGGGCTCAGGGGGTGTATCAGCACGCCCTCGAACATGCTGAACAGCTTGGCGCCCTCCGGCGGCGCGCTCTGCATGCGGATTATCTTCACCGCCAGGTAGATGATGTAGGTCATGCCCAGCACCCGAAGGAGCGTGGCGGCCTGCGGCCAGATGCGGAACACCTCGCCCAGACCGCACGCCACCAGTGTGTTCAACGCAGCAAAGCCCATGGCGCTTCCGGCCAGAAACGGCAACGCGCTCCGGAATCCGGTGGTCTGGCCGATGGCCAGCATGGTCATGTTGCCGGGCCCGGGCGTTCCGGTCATGGCCAACAGAAACAAGACAAACGGCAGATACATCCCTTGCATGATCTTTCTCCTTCATGCAGCAAAACGCTGGTCGCAGCCATATTGTATGGCTTCAAATGTTCATATTGAACCCATACGTTTGACTTTGTGCCACAGTCAATGTAAACATTGTATGCATGACAAAATGGCTGCCACGGATCGACCACACTGAAGGCCCCATGTACCAGGCCCTTGCCGACGCCATCGAGCGGGACGTATTCGCCGGAACCCTGCAGCCCGGCGTGCGGTTGCCCACGCATCGCGACCTGGCTGACGGCCTGGGCGTCAACGTCACCACCATCACGCGCGGATACGCCGAGGCGGAGCGCCGCGGCCTCGTCTCCGGCACCGTGGGCCGCGGCACCTTCATCGCGGCCGATGCGGCCACGCCCTCCAGCATGGTCTCTTTCGAGCCCCACTCCCCCGGCCTTATCGAGATGGGGCTGGTCACGCCCATTGCCCGGCAGGACCCGGACCTGGGCGAGGCATTGCGAAGACTCGCCAGGCGGCGCGATCCCGACGCCTTTCTGCGCTACACTGATCCGCGCGGGCTGCCGAAGCACAGGGAGGCCGGGGCCGTCCTGGCTGGAGTGTACGGCATGCCCGCCAAGGCCGAGGACGTACTCGTCTGCGCCGGATCCCAGCACGCCCTGACCTGCTGCTTCATGAGCCTCTTCAACCCCGGGGACCGCGTGGCCGCCTGCGCCCTGACCTACCCGGGTCTCAAGTCCCTGTCCGCCATGCTCGGCTTCCGCCTCTGCTCCGTGGCCATGGACGAACAGGGCATGCTGCCCGAGGCTTTGGACGCGGCCTGCCGTCGCCTGGGCATCCGCGGCCTCTACCTCATGCCGCACATGCACAACCCCACCACGGCGTGCATGGGCGCAAAGCGCCGGGCCGCCATTGCCGAGACGGCCGCGCGCCACGGCCTGCGCATCGTGGAGGACGACGCCTACTCCCTGTACGCGACCGATCGCTCCTCGCCGGTGTCCTCCATGGCGCCGGAACGCAGCATCTTCATCGCCGGAACGTCCAAGATCATGGGCGGCGGGCTCCGCGTGGCCTACGCCGTGGCCGGCCGGGAGCTTCGCGACGACATGGCCCGGGGCATCCTGAACAGCGTCTGGATGACCCCGACCCTGAACGCGGAGATCGTCTCGGAATGGGTGATGAACGGGAAGCCGGAGCAGATCATGGAGCGCCGGCGGCAGAGTCTGCAGGAGCGCCACGCCATGGTGCGGGATATTCTGCACGGCCAGCGCATGGCCCGGCAGGAAACGAGCCCCTATGTCTGGTGGGAGCTGCCCGGCTCCTGGACCGGCCAGGCCTTGGAGAGCGCGGCCAGGCAGGCCGGCATCAACATCTTCGGCGCCGGGAAGTTCGCCGTGGGCGAAGCGCCGGCCCCGCGTTGCGCGCGGCTCTCACTCACCGGTGCGACGGACCGCGACGAGTTCGAGCGCGGGCTGAGCCTGCTGAAGGACCTCGTATCGCGCGAGCCGTGAGGAACGACCTGGCCCGGCGCAACGCCCTGGCATGGCCGCCCTGTCGGTTCGCAGATACGTGACAATTTCGCCGGCCTGCCCGCCTTTCCTGGCTCCCGCCGGCTTCTACCAGTGGAAAAACGGCACTCTTTGGGGTAGCTTTGGGCTCCACCGCCCCTTCACACCCACGGACACGCCATGCACCTGTACCACTGGATACTCCTGCTGCTCTTCCCGGCGATCTCGCTCTGGGCAGCAGCCCACGCCCTGCTCTACAAGCGCGACCCCCGTTCGTCCTGGGGATGGATCGCGGTCATCATGCTCTCGCCGTTCCTCGGCCCGCTCATCTACTTCTTTTTCGGCATCAACCGCGTCAAGAGCCGCGGCCAGAAGCTGCTGGAGAAGATGCCCTTCTCCCTGAGCGAGGGCTGCTCCCTGCGCGACGAGCACAGCTGCGACATGGAGAAAGCGCAGATCCCCATGGACATGCCGGAAGCGCTGGTACCGCAGGCGTGGCTGGCCTACGCCCTCTCCGGCCGACCGCTCTCCAAGGGCAACAGAATCACCCCCCTGCACAACGGCGAGCAGGCCTACCCCGCCATGCTGGAGGCCATCGACAACGCCCAGAAGACCGTGCACCTCGGCGTCTACATCTTCGATCCCGACGAGGTGGGCATGCGCTTCATCGACGCCCTGACCCGCGCCCACGATCGAGGCTGCGACGTTCGCGTGGTCATCGACGGCGTGGGCGGATTCAAGCCCTTTGGAAAAAGCGCCTACTCCCTGCTCAAGGAGCGCGGCGTGAACTGCCGGCGCTTCCTCAGGCCCAGCCTGATCCCGCCGTCGGTGAACATAAACCTGCGCTGCCACCACAAGAACCTCATAGTGGACAAGAAGGTGGGCTTCACCGGCGGCATGAACATATCCGCCAGGCATCTTTATGAATCAGACCACCCGGACCGGCAGAAGGACATGCTCTTCAGGCTGGAGGGGCCGGTCATCTCGCAGCTGGACGAAATATTCCTCTGGCTCTGGGGGTTTGTTACCGGCAAGGAAGTAGACCCGCCCATCCAGCTACCGCAGGGCGAGGGCGCGACATATTGCCGCATGCTGGCCGACGGCCCAAACGAGGATCTGGACAAGCTGCACGCCGTGCTCGTCTCCGCAGTGCACAGCGCACGCCGGCAGATCACCATCGTCTCGCCCTACTTCCTGCCGCCGCGCGACCTGCTCATGGCGCTCAAGATCGCGGATACGCGCGGCGTGGACGTGCGCGTGATAATACCGGAGAAGAACAACCAGTGGTGGCTGCACCGGGCCATGCGCAACATGCTGTGGGAGCTTCTGGAGTACGGCGTGGAAGTGTACATGCAGAAGCCGCCCTTTGCCCACACCAAGCTGTTCATGGTGGACGGGGCGTACGCCTGCGTGGGATCGGCCAACATTGACGCGCGTAGCCTGCGGCTCAACTTCGAGCTCAACCTGGAGGTCTACGACGCCGGGTTCACGCAAGAAATCGAGGCGTACGCCAACTCGCTTATCGCCGAGGCCCACCGCGTGACCCTGGAGGAAGTGGAGAATCGGCCGCTGCGTAGACGCCTGGTGGACGCACTCTGCTGGCTACTCTCGCCGTATCTGTAATGGTCCAGGGAAGGTGGCCGGTTACCCGGCCAGGACACGGCAGCGGTGCGCCGCCGGTAGTTCAAGCAGGCCTGCAGCCGGGTCGGCCGCCGGAATCATACAAAAAGCGCCATGGCGGTCGGTGATGATCCGCCATGGCGCTGCGTACTCTGTCTATCCCATATCCTCGCCGATAGGCTCGCCCGGACGGCGCTCCTTGGCGTCCTCGCTGGAGGTCGGCGCGCGTACGGCCTTGTCCGGGTCCACCCCTTCCGCTTCCAGGCTCGGCCTGATGATGGCGAGGAACTCCTCCTCGTCCACCACCTCCTGCTCCAGGAGCTTCTCCGCGACCTTTTCCAGCAGGTCCCGGTGCTTTTCCAGCAGCGCGGCCACGTGCTTCCTGCGCTCTTCCAGAGTGGACTTGAGCTCTTCGTCGATGCGCGCGGCCGTGCTCTCGCTGTACTCATGGCCGCCGCCCTGCTGAAGCTCCAGGTACGTGGGCCGGCTGCGCTCGAAGGAAGCCAGGCCCAGGGTCTCGCCCATGCCGTACTCGGTGAGCATGGCGCGGATAGTGTCCGAGGCGCGTTGCAGGTCGTTGTGCGCGCCGGTGGTCACGTCGCCGAAAATGAGCTGCTCGGCCACGCGCCCGCCCAGCATCACGTCCACCTTGGCCAGAAGCTCGCTCTTGGCCATCAGATAGCGGTCCTCGGTGGGACGCTGCTGCGTGTAGCCCAGGGCGGCCAGGCCGCGCGGGATAATGGATATCTTGGCCACCGGATCGGCACCGGGGGTAAACGCCGCCACCAGGGCGTGGCCTGTCTCGTGGTAGGCCACGATCTTCTTTTCCTTGGGGTTGATCAGTCGGTTCTTCTTCTCCAGGCCGCCCACGATGCGGTCCACGGCCTCGGAGAAGTCCTCCTGCATCACGTGCTTTTTGTGCTTGCGTGCGGCCAGGAGCGCGGCCTCGTTTACCACGTTGGCCAGGTCCGCGCCGGAAAAGCCGGGTGTCTGCTGCGCGATCTTCTGCAAGTCCACGTCGTCCCCCAGCTGCACCCTGCGGGCGTGGACCTCCAGAATCTGCTTGCGGCCCAGCACGTCCGGCTTGTCCACCAGCACGTGGCGGTCGAAGCGGCCGGCGCGCAGCAGCGCCGGGTCCAGAATCTCCGGACGGTTGGTGGCGGCCATGATGATGACGCCGACGCGCGGGTCGAAGCCGTCCATCTCCACCAGCAGCTGGTTCAGGGTCTGCTCGCGCTCGTCATGGCCGGACATGGCACCCATGCCGCGGGCCTTGCCGATGGCGTCCAGCTCGTCGATGAAGACGATGCACGGCGCTTTTTCCTTGGCCTGGGTAAAGAGGTCGCGCACACGCGCCGCGCCCATGCCCACGAACATCTCCACGAACTCGGAGCCCGAGAGGGAGAAAAACGGCACGCCGGCCTCGCCGGCCGCGGCGCGGGCGAGCAGCGTCTTACCCGTGCCGGGAGGACCCACCAGCAGCACGCCCTTGGGCATGCGACCGCCGAGATTGGTAAATATGGAGGGATCTTTCAGAAATTCGATGATCTCCTGCAGCTCGTACTTGGCCTCGTCTGCGCCGGCGACGTCGCTGAACCGCGTCTCGATGTCCTTTTCCGCAAAGACCTTGGCCTTGTTCTTGCCGAACTGCATCATCCCGGCGCCGGGGTTGAAGCGCTTCATCAGATAGATCCACAGCCCCAGGAAGAGCGCAAGGGGCACCACCCACGACAGGAGCTGCGCCAGAAACTTGTTCTCCAGCTCGCCGCGGAAGACAACGCCGTGCGCCTCAAGCTGCTTGGAGACATCCGGCCCCACGCGCACGGTGTGGAAGCGCACCTCTTCCAGTTTCTCGCCTTTGCCCGTGGTCGCGTTGGTGGCGTTGGCGCCTGTGGTCGCATTGGCGGCCTCGCCCTCGGCCGGCGCGAGCATCAGCCCTTCCATGACGTTCTCGCGGACCGCGACCTCCTTGATCCGGCCCTGGTTCAGTGCGCCCAGGAACTCACTGTACGGGATATTGCGCGGGCCATACTGCTGGGAAATAAATGACTGTATGATGAGGACTCCCCAGACGGCCAGGAGTATGTACCAGATGTTGAACCGTTTCTTGTCCATTCGATGTTGTCTCCGTGCAGAGTATTCAGTGAACAGGATATCAAATCTATTCTAAAGCGATCTTCGCTAATTAGGCAATGTTAAATGCACTTTTTTTCTCTGCCCGGCTCCCGGCTGCAGACCCATTACGTTATCCGCCCGGCGCTCTTGTACGCCGGCCAGGGCCGAGCATTGCCGGGTCTGTGCATATGCCGCCGGGACGTGTATGATGCTCCCAAACCACCCCCGCCGCACACCCCGGACCAGGGGCTCTGCACCACGTCATCTTCAGACCCCAAGGAGGCGACCATGGCCGAAGAAGTGACCGAAAGCTACAAGGGACAGACAATCAAGCTGACGCCCAAGGACGAGAAGTGCTCCCAGTGGGCCCTTACCTTGCTGGACAGCGAAGGCAACGAGTGGCAGCACGTGCCCATGGCCGGCGACACCAAGGAGTCCGCCTTGGATCGGGGCCGCCAGATGATCGATCACGAGGAGGCCCGCAAGGGGTAGGCAAGTGGGAACACAAGCGCTGCTCAAACAGCCGCTCTACAAAAAGAAGCCGGCGCCGGGGATCAATCCTCGGGGCCGGCTTTTCTGTCGGGGGGAACCCGTAATCATCTAGGAACTCGCGCCACCTGGGCCGCATGCACTGGTCGTTGGACCAGACATTCCAGAGAGGCGCGCGTCACGTTCAGAAAAACTGGCGAGACGCCGGGCAGGCTACTCCTTGCCGCGGCACTTGGGGCAGATGCCGTACAGATACAGCGCGTGGTCCGTGAGCTCGTAGCCGTGACGCCCGGCCACCTCTTCCTGCAGCCGTTCGATTTCCGGCGCGCGGATCTCGATGGAGTCGCGGCAGCGGATGCAGATGAGGTGATCGTGGTGCTCCCGGCCCAGGCGGCGTTCGTATCGGGTGCGGCCGTCGCCAAAATCCAGGGTCTCGGCCAGCCCGGACTCCGTGAACAGCTTGAGCGTACGGTAGACGGTGGCCTGTCCGATGGAGTCGTCCACCTGCTTGACGCGCTCGTAGAACTCCTCGGCCGAGAAGTGCTTGGGTTCTTCCAGGAAAAGCTGCAGCAACGTTTTCCGCTGAGGCGTCATCAGCATGCCGCGCTCGCGCAGATACTCTTGCAGAACTTCTTCGGGGCTTTGCGTTCCCATGCCGGTACCAAACGTTTTCATTTTGTTCCTTTGTTGCGGCTGACCTTGATGTGGATGGGCCAGAGGACCAGCAGCTCCATGACCAAGTACGTCCAATTTTTATATGGCTATGCCAGAGCCTCAAAGAAAGTCAAATACCCCGGGGAATCACCCTGGCCCAGACATTTGTCCACGGTGTATTGACATCTCCATGCAACTATGTTGCATACATCGACGCAACCTGGTTGCGCCAACGCGTGCGGCTGATCTGCCGCGCCCAACCTCTCGATCCGATTCCAGGAGGCAGCAACATGATTTTCCGAAAAATACTCCTTTTACTCACGATACTATTCTGCGCAACGCCGGCCATGGCCGCGGCCACGCCCACGGTTTTCGTTTCCATCGTGCCGCAGCGTTACTTTGTGGACAAGATCGCCGGCGACATGGTCGAGACGCAGGTGATGGTGCTGCCCGGCCAGAGCCCGGCCACCTACGAGCCTTCCCCCAGGCAGATGGCCGCCCTGTCCGACGCGTCCTGCTACCTGGCCATCGGCGTGCCCTTCGAGAATGTCTGGCTGCCGCGCTTCCAGGACGCCAGCCCCAACCTGGCCATAGTGCACACGGACGCCGGCATTAAAAAGCGCGCCATGAAAGCCCACCATCACCACGAAGGCGGACATGAGGAGGTCGGCCACGAAGAAGATCATGAGCATGGCCATGAGGAGGCCGGACACGAAGAAGGCCATGAACATGGTCACGAAGAGGCGCATGAGCACGGCCATCACCACGAGCACGGTCTGGACCCGCACGTCTGGCTCTCGCCCACCCTGGCCAAGACCATTGCCCGCAACACCTGCGACGCCCTGATCGCCGTGCTGCCGGACAAGGAGCCAGCCTTGCGCGCCAACCTGGACGCACTGCTCAAGAAGATCGACACCCTGGACGCCTCCATCCGTACGATTTTGGCCCCCATCCCGCAGGACAAGCGCCGCTTCCTCGTCTTCCACCCCTCCTGGGGCTACTTTGCACAGGACTACAATCTGGAGCAGATATCCATAGAAATGGAGGGCAAGGAGCCCGGCCCGGCGCAGCTCGCGCGCATCATCGACAAGGCCAAGACAGAGAACATCGCCGTGGTCTTTGCCCAGCCGCAGTTCTCCGCCACCTCGGCCAACGTGATCGCGCAGGAGATCGGCGGCCGTGTGGAGATGCTCGACCCCCTGGCCGAGGACTGGGACGCGAACCTCACCCGCGCCGCCACTGTGTTCCAGAAGGCGCTGGCCCAATAAACATTTGCTCCGGGCTTGCTGAAACAAAGTGAAACCCGTTACGAACTCCCATGACGACAGCTCTTGAAATCAACAACCTCTGGTTCGCTTATAACGGCGAGCCCGTGCTGCAGGATGTCAACATGACCCTGCGCACAGGCTCCTTTCTGGTCATGGTGGGCCCCAACGGCGGCGGCAAGACCACGCTGATCAAGTGCATGCTCGGTCTGCTGGAGCCCTCCCGCGGCACGGTGCGCATCATGGGCCGCGATCCCCTGCACGAGAGGGTGCCCATGGGCTACGTGCCGCAGCACATCGCCGCGCCGGTGGGCCTGCCCGTAAACGTGCTGGATGTGGTCTGCATGGGGCTTTCACGCCGCGGCCTGGCCGCCATCACCAAACGGAAAGAGGACAGGGCTCAGGCCCTGCGCGCCCTGGAGCGGGTGCAGCTTGCCGACCTGGCCGACCGCCCCTACGCGACACTTTCCGGCGGGCAGAAGCAGCGCGCTCTGGTGGCCCGCGCCCTGGTGGCCGATCCCCACATCCTCATCTTCGACGAGCCCACGGCCAACATCGATCCCCAGGGCAAGCTCTGCCTGTACGAGCTGCTGGCTTCCCTGGCCGGCGACATCAGCGTGGTGCTGGTGAGCCACGACCTGGTCGCCGCCTCGACCCGTGTGGACGCAGTGGCCGCCGTGAACCGCCGGCTCATCATGGGCTCCGGCCACACCATCACCAGGGAGATGCTTGCCCTGCTCTACGGCGAGCACCACCACCCCTGTCCCATGGACGATTACCTCAAGGGCCTTGCCAGCTGCTTCGGCAGCGAGGAGCCCCGCCAGCACGGTCCGGGCTGCCCGGACGCGGCCGCAGGAAAGGGATGCTGATCATGACCGAGGCGCTGTCTCATCAGTTCATGCAGTACGCCCTGGTCGCCGGTCTGCTGGCCAGCATCGCCTGCGGCGTCATCGGCACGCTTGTGGTGGTCAACCGCATCGTCTTCCTGGCCGGGGGCGTGGCCCATGCCGCGTACGGCGGGGTCGGCATCGCATTCTGGCTGGGCATCCCGGTCATCCCCACCACCGTGGGCTTCACCCTGGCGGCCTCCCTGGGCATGGGCGCGCTGACCTTTGAGCGCGGCGATCGCACGGACACGCTGGTAGGTGTGCTGTGGGCCGCGGGCATGGCCCTCGGCATCCTGCTGGTGGACCTGTCGCCGGGCTACAACGTGGACCTCATGAGCTTTCTCTTCGGCTCCATCCTGGCCGTGCCCACGCAGGAGCTCTGGCTCATGGCCGGGATGGACGTGGTGATCCTGCTCGCGGTCTTCCACTGGTACAAGGACCTCATCGCCTTCTCCTTCGACCGCGAGTTCGCCCGCACCGCCGGCGTGCGCATCATGCTCGTCCACTACCTGCTCATCGGCCTCGTGGCGCTCAGCGTGGTGATGATCATCCGCGTGGTGGGCCTCATCCTGGTCATCGCCCTGCTAACCATTCCACCGCACCTGGCCGAGGGACGGTCCCGCAGTCTAGCCGGCATGATGGCCCGCGCCGTGTGCTACTCCCTGGCCTTCTGCATTGTCGGCCTGGCGCTCTCCTACATCTGGGACACCACGTCCGGCGCCACCATCATTGCCGTGGCCACGGTGGCCTACCTGGCGCAGCACCTGCTCGGCTGGCTCATCCATGGCCGCAGGCGGCTGCCCGACGCCCCGTCCACTTCCCCCTCTGGCGCCCAATCTACGGAGGACACATGAGCATCTCCGACCTCACGCCGCACGATCTGCTCGCGGAGGCTGGCATAGAGGACACCCCCCTGCGCCACCAGGTGGTCCGACTTCTGTCCGAGGCGGACCGCCCCCTGGCGGCCCCGGACATCCTGGAGCTCGTGCGGCGCGAGCAGTCCATCAACAAGGTCTCGTTGTACAGAATTCTGGACCTGCTCGTGGAGCACGGGCTGGTGCGCCGGCTCTCCTCGCCGGCTCCTCCGGACCGCGCCTTCCGCTACTGCCTGCCCGGCGGGGGCAAGCCGCACCACTGCCACTTCTACTGCACCCGCTGCCGCAAGATGGAGTGCCTGGACTGCACCGAGGCCCCGGCAGTGCTGGAGCGCCTAGCCAGCGGCCGCGGCCTGGTGGTGATGTCCTCCGATATCCGGCTGGACGGCCTCTGCGCCGAGTGCGCCAGCAAGGCCGGCCTGGAGCCCTGACGGTGTTGAGCGGGCGGCATCTCCATTTGCCCGCACCGTTGCCCGCAGCCGCCGCAACGTGCTATACCCGACACGCCACCCGGCATTGGCCGTCTGACGCCCATTCCGACTCCACCTGTTCCTGCGAGAGTTCCACATGACCCAACAGGCCACCATCCTCGTCGTCGGCGGCGCCGGCTACATCGGCAGCCACATCAACAAAGAGCTGACCCGGCGCGGCTATCGCACCATTGTTCTGGACAACCTGGCCACCGGCCACCGCGACCTGGTCCGCTGGGGAGAGTTCGTGCTGGCCGACATGCGTTTTGCCGAGCAGCTCGATCTGCTGTTCAAAACCGAGCGCATCGACGCGGTCATGCACTTCGCAGCGTTCTCCCTGGTGGGCGAGTCCGTGACCGATCCGGAAAAATACTACGAGAACAACGTGGCCGGCACGCTGACCCTGCTGCAGGCCATGCGCCGCGCCGGCGTGCGCAGCATCATCTTCTCCTCCACCTGCGCCACCTACGGCATCCCCAACGTCATCCCAATTCCGGAGGATCACCCGCAGGCCCCAATCTCGCCGTACGGCCGCGCCAAGCTGATGGTGGAGAGCATCCTCTCCGACTTCGACGCCGCCTACGGCATGCGCTACGTCTCCCTGCGCTACTTCAACGCCGCCGGCGCCGACCCGGACATGGAGTGCGGCGAACGGCACGACCCGGAGTCGCACCTCATTCCCCTGGTGCTGGCCGCGGCCGCCGGAAAGCGCGACGCCATCACCATCTTCGGCGACGACTACGAAACCTCGGACGGCACCTGCATCCGCGACTACATCCACGTGCTGGACCTGGCCGACGCCCACATCCTGGCCCTGGAAAAGCTGCTGAACGGCGGCGAAAGCAGTGTCTACAATCTTGGATTTGGCCAGGGCCATTCCGTGCGCGAAGTCATTGAGACAGCACGCAAAGTCACGGGCCGCGACTTCCGTGTTATCCAGGGCGAACGCCGCAGCGGTGACCCGGCCCAGCTCTGCGGCAATGCCTCCCGCGCAATCGCCGAGCTCGGCTGGCAGCCCTCGCGCTCCGACCTGGAGTATATTGTGCGCACGGCCTGGAACTGGCACGAGAAAGACTGGACTAAGTAGCCGCACGGCCCTACTCGCGCATGAGCAAATTTCTACCAGGAAACTCAAGAGCCGCGCCGTTCCGGCGTCGTGTCTGTCTATAATTCTGGATACAGCCAGGACCTCTCCGGCCATCCTGCCCGGTCCATGCTGCGGGTAATGCGGCTGTAGGTTCCGGCTGCGCCATCCCCCGAGATGTCCCCTCCACAGCTCGCGCCGCCGCGGGTATTCTGGCTGCAGACTCTTCACAGCAACCAGGAGCCGCCCCATGCCGGAGCTGCCGGACGTACACGCCTTTGCAGACTATCTGGAGTCCACGGCGCTGCACAAACCCATTGCCCACACCCATGTGGATGAAGCGGTCCTGAAGCATGGGACCACGGTCCAGGCCGTGGCCGGCGCCGCCACGGGCAACGCCATGGAAGAGACCCGCACCCACGGCAAGTTTCTCTTCGCGCGCGTGGAGAAAAAATGGCTGGTCTTCCACTTCGGCATGACCGGCCACTTCGGTTATGCCAGAACGCCGCAGGACCCGGAGCACACGCATGCCGACTTCGAGCTGGAGAACGGTTTCCATTTCAGCTACATCGCGCCGCGCAAGCTCGGCTTCGTGGATCTCACGGACGACGTGGATGCGTACGTGAACGAGAAGAAACTCGGCGAAGACGCCCTGCGCGTAAGCGCGGATCGCTTTGTGGAGCTGATGCAAAACCGCCGTGGCGGTGTCAAATCCGCGCTCATGGACCAGTCGCTCATCGCCGGAGTAGGCAACGTCTACGCCGATGAGATACTTTTCCAGGCCGGCATCCACCCAAAATCACAGGTGAAATCAATAGACAAAGACACATTGCGTACGCTGCACGGTGTGACGCAGCGCGTGCTCAAAGAGGCGGCAGACAGGCAAGCCGACCCGTCACAATTTCCAACTTCATGGCTCATTCCCCACCGTCAAGAAGGCGCGGCCTGCCCGAAATGTACCGGAAAAGTGCAACGAATAGAGGTGAATGGACGCGGGACTTTTGTATGTCACATTTGTCAGAATAAAATTTCTTGACCCTCCCACACGCCTGGAATACCTTCCCATCCATGGCACCGCACTACGCCCAAAAAAGCGAATCTGCTTTCACTCCGCTCCGCATTCCCAGCGAGTTTGAGGCCAAGGCAGGCATCCTCAAGGCACTTGCCCACCCCACGCGATTATTTCTCGTGGACGTTCTTTACCGTGAGGAAAAAAACGTCCGCGATCTCACCAATCTCGTAGGGGTGGACATCTCCACCGTTTCCAAGCACCTCGGTGTGCTGAAACGAGCCGGTATCGTCAAGGACGAACGCCGCGGCCTGCAGGTCTTCTACTCCCTGCGCATCCCCTGCGTGATCGATTTTTTCCAGTGCCTCGATTCTGTGGAGCGGCACGAAAACGAGATCGCCGAAGACTAACGGCTCTTCCCCATCCATCGCCCTTCCGCCCATCATTGGCGGCATTTCGTTGCGCGCAGAGCGCGCCATCCCCTCTTGCTGACCGACGTTCCTGTGTTCGGACGTGACGCATCACTCCGGAGATTCGTTCCCCGGGTGCGTGAGCAATTTATGCATCGATAGGCAGCGCGGCCCGGCAGGGCTCAGCTGTCGAGGTGGTCGTGGTCGTGCGGCGCGTCGCCGCCGGTGTGTACGTGGGTGTGCGTGTGCAGGGCGGATTTGCTGAGCGGTCGTAGCGCGCCCTTCTCCATGATCTGGAGCGAGTCTACGGTGCGGTCGAGGAAGTCCCAGTCGTGGGAGATGATCGCAAAGGGGATGTCAATGGTCCGCAGCACCTCGACCAGCCTGTCGCGCGTGGCCGGGTCCAGGTCGTTGGTGGGCTCGTCCAGCAGCAGGGCCTGCGGCTGCATGGCCAGCACCGTGGCCAGGGAGGCCAACCGCTTCTCGCCGCCGGAAAGGGTGTAGGTGATGCGCTCCCCGTAACCGGCCAGGCCCACACGCTCCAGGGTCTGCATGGCGATATCCCGCGCTTCGGCCTGGGATTTGCCCAGGTTCAGCGGCCCGAATGCCACGTCCTCCAGCACGGTGGGGGAGAAGAGCTGGTCGTCCGCATTCTGAAAGCAGTAGCCCACGGCGCGGCGCAGCGCGGCGAAACCGCTCTCGTCCGTCACCTCCTCACCCTTGAAGAACACCCCGCCCGACTGCGGCGTGACCAGCCCCATGACCATGAGGAGCAGCGTGGTCTTGCCGCTGCCGTTGTCGCCCACAATGCCCTGACGGCTGCCGTTGAAACGGAAGTCACAGCCACGGAGCACGGGCTCGGCTCCTGGATAGGCAAAGGTCGCGTTGCGGATTTCGAACAGCGGCGCGGACATCGGGTTCTCTTAGCCTGCGAGCTCGATGGCCGCAAGGCCGACGGCGGTCAGAATGGCGACCGCGGTGAAGCACACATCCCACGCCCGGAACGAGAAGGTGTGCAGGCTGACGAAGCGGCCGTTGAAGCCGCGCAGCAGCATGGCCTGGTGCACGCGTTTGGCGCGGTTGTAGCTGCGCACCATGGTCATGGCGATCATGTTGCCGTAGGTCCGGCAGGTGTGGATGCTGAGCTTGGGGACAAAGCCGCGCAACGCTGCGGCGCGCGCCAGCCTGTGGAACTCGTCCTCGATGACCGAAAGGTAGCGCACGGTGTAGAGCAGCAGCCGGCAGAGCGTGGCAGGCAGGCCCAGGCTCTCCATGGCGCGACCCATGTCCACCAGGGTGGATGTGGCGGCCAGGGCCATGAGCATGAGCACGATGCCGTTGGACTTGAGGGTGATGAGCGCGGCCAGCCGGATGCCTGCCCGGCTGTAGGGTATGGGCCCAAGGTGGAACGCGGCGGCCCCGCCGTAAGTGGGCGGCATCAGCAGCCAGATGAAGAGGATGAAGGCGTTGACCACCAGCAGGCGGCGGAGCACCTCGCGGGCATCGAGCCGCGCCAGCACGGTCAGGATGATGCCCAGGGCCAGGCCGGCGCCGGCCGCCGGAAATGTCTGCACCAGGGCCAGCACCACGGACAGCGCCACGGCCGCGATGAGCTTGGCGCGCGGGTCCAGCCGGTGCAGAAAGGAGTCGCCCTGCGCGAACTGCTCGCGGATCATACGCCCTCGCGGCGCGGGGCCAGCAGGTCGAAGGTCACGGCGTCATCCACGCCGAGGCCCCGAGTGAGCGCCCGGCCCAGCACGGCGTCCGCATCCACAGGCGGCAGGCCGCCGTTGCCCGGCGACTTGTAGGCCAGGTCGTCCAGGCTGATGATATGTCCGGCGGGCAGATCGCGCGCCGCCACGATCTTCTTGGAGAGCTTTTCCATGGCAGGGGCCTCGCACGTCTGGGGCAGCTTGATGCCGTCGCCCAGGGCGGTGTGCGCGTCCCGGAGCGATCGGGTCAGCTCGGCCAGCTCGGCAGGCTCCAGCGAGGCCTTGTGGTCCGGCCCGCGCATGGTGCGGTCCAGGGTGAAGTGCTTTTCCACGATGCGCGCGCCCAGCCCGAAGGCCGCCAGCGGCATGATTACGCCGCACTCGTGGTCCGAGAGCCCCACCACACAGGGGAACACCCGGCGGTAGGAGTCGATCACGCGCAGGTTCATGGTGGCGAGGTCGCGCACCGGATAGCACGCCGTGCACTGCAGAATGGCCACCTCCACGCCGGACGCGGTGAGGGTTCCATAGGCCCGACGCACGTCCTCCATGGCGCCGCCGCCCGTGGAGAGGATGACCGGCTTGCCGAATGAGGCGACGCGCTCCTGCAGGGGCCGGTTCTTCAGGTCGGCCGAGGCGATCTTGAAAAAGGGCATGCCCAGCTCGTGCAACAGGTCCGCGCTGGGTTCGTCGAACGGCGTGGCGAACACGGTGATGCCCAACGTGCGGCCGTGCTCCAGGATAGCTGCATAGTCCTGCGCGGTCAGCTCCAGGGCTTCGCGGTGCTCGCCATAGGTGGCGCCCAGGCTGTGCTCGCCCGGATACGGCGCTTCATAAAACTCGCGCGTGAGCAGCTTCCTGGGGTCGCGTTTCTGAAACTTCACGGCGTGCGCGCCGCACTCCGCGGCGGCGTCCATCAACTGCAGAGCGATATCGAGCCGCCCTTGATGGTTCAACCCGATCTCCGCGACCACATAGCATGGCGAGTTATCGTTGACGGCAAAGCCATCGAGCGTGATTTCACGATCCATCATGACATCCGACCCTTCGTTGGAATCCAAAAAGCTATTGAATGGCCCTGGGGTTGCAGCCGGCAGGAGAATATTTCCGCCCCCGGCGCCCCTGGGGATTTTATGCAAGAAACATACACGAGCCGCCGCGGCGGCTGGATAGCCCGCAGGCGATCGCGGGCCGATGTCCGACGAGCCTGATTACTCTCATCCGCCCACTTTGTCACCAGCGCGAAAATCATGCGCCTTTGGGAGACGAGACAGGGAAGGACCCATATGACCCCTTGGCTTTTCCAACCCGTCTTGTATACTCCCAGAGACTGATTCCCCCCGCACATATTCCCGGAGATTCCGTTCCCATGGAAATGCTTCTCAACGTGTTCGTTGTCATATTCGGCCTGTCCATCGCGGTCATCTTCGTGTTTCACAAGCTCCGCGTGCCGGCCATTGTCGGCTTTCTGCTCACGGGCATCCTGGCCGGTCCGCACGGCCTCGGCCTGGTGGACGCCTTGCACGAGGTCGAGATCATGGCCGAGGTCGGCGTCATCCTTCTGCTGTTCACCATCGGGCTGGAGCTCTCGGCCGAGGAGCTGGTGCGCCTGAAAAAGCCGGTCTTCCTGGGCGGCGCGGTGCAGCTTCTGGCCACCATCGCCGTGTTCTTCGGCATTTCCGAGCTGTTCGGCCTTACCACCAGCCAAGCCCTCTTTGTCGGCTTCCTCGTCTCCCTTTCCTCCACGGCCATCGTGCTCAAGCTGCTGCAGGAAAGCTCGCAGATCGAGGCGCCCCACGGCCGCATCGCGCTCTCCATCCTGATCTTCCAGGACCTGATGATTGTGCCCATGATGCTGATGGTGCCGTTCCTGGCCGGGCAGGAGGCCAGCCTCGCCTCCTCGCTGGCCCTGCTAGGGCTCAAGGCCGCGGCCACGCTGCTGGTGGTGTTGCTGCTGGCGCGCTACGTGGTGCCCACGGTGCTGCTGCATGTGGTCCGCACCAGAAGCCGCGAGCTGTTCCTGCTCACCACGCTGGCCATCTGCCTTTCCGTCGCCTACCTCACCTACGCCGTAGGGCTGTCGCTCTCCCTGGGCGCGTTCATGGCCGGGCTCATCATCTCCCAGTCGGAGTTCAGCCTGAGCGCCCTGGAAGGGGTCATTCCCTTCCGCGACGTGTTCACCAGCCTGTTTTTCATATCTATCGGCATGCTGATGGACATCTCCTACTTTTTCTCGCACCTGCCCCTGGTGCTGCTGGTCGTGGCCGCCATCATCGTGCTCAAGACCATTCTCGCGGGCTCGGCCGCCATGGTGCTGGGCTACCCGTTGCGCACGGCCATTCTGGCCGGCCTGGCGCTGTGCCAGGTGGGCGAGTTCTCCTTTATCCTGGCCAAGACCGGCCTGTCCGGCGGCGTGATCGGCGGCAACGCCTACCAGCTTTTCCTGGCTGCGAGCATTACGACCATGGCGCTGACGCCCTTTGCCATGCGCTTCTCTCCGGCCGTGGCGGACCGGATGGCCTCGTGGCGGCTGCTTGCACCGCTCATGCGCCGGCCCACAGCGCCGGCGCCAACACCCGAGGCATGCCGGGACGCCTGCGACCATCTCATCATCGTGGGCTACGGCGTGGGTGGCCGGAACCTGGAGCGCACGGCCAAGGCGGCGGATATCCGCCACGTGATCATCGAGATGAACCCGGACACGGTGCGCGCGGCGCAAAGGGACGGGACCCCCATCTTCTACGGCGACGCCACGCAGGAGGCCGTGCTGGAGCATGCGCACATCGAGAACGCGCGGGTGCTCGCCGTGGTCATACCGGACGCCGCGGCCACGCGCCGGATCGTGGAGCTGGCCAAGCGGATGAACCCGTCGGTGCATGTGGTGGCGCGCACGCGCTTCGTTACCGAGACGGACGAGCTGCGCCGTCTGGGCGCCAACGACGTGGTGCCGGAGGAGTTCGAGACCGCCATCGAGATCTTCACGCGGGTGCTCTGCCGGTACATGATGCCGCGCCACGAGATTCAGCGCCTGGCCGAGGATATCCGCTCCGAAGGGTACAGCCTGCTGCGGAACGAACGGACCCCTGCCTCGCCCTTCTCCGCCCTGGACAGGCGGTTCGCCGACATGGAGGTAAGCGGCGTGACCATACAGCCGGGCTCCTCCCTGGACGGACAGACGCTGGAGGAGACAGCGCTGCGGCGGGAGCACGGACTGACTGTGGTGGCCGTGGGACGCGATGGACAGCTGGAGGCCAACCCGGATGGCACGTTCCGGCTCCAGGTCGGAGACCTGCTCTATCTGTTCGGCAAACGCGCCGACGTGAACGCCGCCCTGGGCATATTCAGGCCCGATGATGCGACGAAAAGGAGCACCACGGCATGAACCCCCTCTTCAAGATAGTGCAGGACCTGCTGCGCAAGGTGACCTGCCGCTGGTGCGGCCACGTGCAGTCCGCCAAAGACGAGGCAGGCCGGCCGCGGACCGTATGCAAACGGTGCGGCAAGCCGCTGAGCAAGGACGGTGCGCAGAGCTGACGCGGCCGTGGCGTGGACTAACATCTTGCCGCTCTTCAACAAGAGCTGTATATTGAGTTATTGGTTGCCACCAGCACGCCAGGAGATCCCCCATGGTCATACGCGCACTGTCCATCGCCACCGCCGTACTGCTGCTCACTGGCCTGGCTTACGCCCAAGGCCATGTTGCCACAGCCAAAGCCCCCACCGGCGACGCCGTTGTCGTGCACAATGGCAAGGCCATACCGCTGGAGCCCGGCTTTCGGTTGTATCAAGGCGATGTCATCCGCACCGGAAGCGACGGCTCCGTGGGCATCATGTTCATCGACGGCACACGGCTCGGCGTTGGATCAGGCTCTGAGTGCAGTATCGACGACTACCGTTTCGATCCCGTGGACGACCAGTACGCCTTTGATCTGTTCATGAAGCGCGGATCGGCGGTCTACTCCTCCGGCAGGCTCGGCAAGCTCAAGCACGAAGCCGTGAAGATCCACACACCCCGCGCCACTGTCGGCGTCCGGGGTACGCGTTTTCTAGTCAAGGTGGAGTAACAATCTCCATGCGACATGGCTTTCTGCTCGTTCTCCTGTGCCTGCTTGCCACTGGCTGCGCTCCCAGAACGACGGTCATCCTGCTGCCTGACGAGAACGGCACGGTGGGCGCCGTGGAGGTGCAGACAGCAAACGCCAGACAGGTCATAGACGTTCAGGACAGCTATACCAGTGTCGGATTCCTGGACACGCCCTCCGCTGTCCGGCGGATGGATGCCCGGACAATCAGCAAGGAGTTCGCCGTGGCGCTGGCTGCCGAACCGGCCCCGGCTGAGAGCTACTATCTCTACTTTCACTCCGAAAGCACCACGCTCGACAATGCCTCCCAGGCTCTGTTCCCCAAAATCGTGGCCGCCATCCACCGCAAGGCCAACGTGGAGATCAACGTCATCGGCCACACGGACAGGGCAGGCGAGAAGAGCTACAATATGGCGCTCTCCCGCCGCCGGGCGGAACAGGTTCGCAACATGCTGGTCCGGGACGACATTCCGGAAGACATCATTTTCATTTCCTACCATGGCGAAAATGATCCCTTGATCCCCACTCCCGACGGTGTACATGAACCGCGCAACCGCCGGGTTGAGGTTTTCCTGCGTTGACACTGCGATGACGGAATCCGTGTCAGAACCCGACTCCCTGCGCTCCGGCCACTATTTCTGGATTGTTGTCCTTATAGGTCTGGCTGGCGCACTGGCTGCGGCAATATGCGTGGCGGTGGCGCCATTCCCGGTCCGCGTGGCGGACACACTGGTTTACGACACGCTCTCCGCATGGAGCCTGGAGCCTGCTGCGAACACCCACGTGACCATCGTGGACATAGACGACAGGTCACTGACGGCCGTGGGGCAATGGCCCTGGCCGCGCTATCGCATCGCCATGCTCGTGGACGCCGTGTCCGAGGCCAATCCCGCCTCCATCGGGCTGGACATCCTGTTCGCCGAAAAAGACGAGACCTCGCTGGCATCCATGCGCGAACGCTTCCGACGCGATTTCGGCCTGGATATCGGATTCACCGGCATACCTCCGGGACTGACGGACAACGACGGCTATCTGGGCCACGTACTCAGCAGGATACCGGCCGTCGGCTCCGTCTACTTCACCTTTGACGACGAGGCGGCGGAATCCTCGTGCACGCTCCATCCGTTGCAGACCGAAGGGGATTTCAGCCAGCTCGACCTTCCCGTTGCCAAAGGCGTGCTCTGCAACACGCCGCCAATCCAGCAAGGGTTGACGGACTCCGGCTTCATCAACCACCTGCCGGACCCTGACGGCCGCCTGCGCGGCCTTCCGATGCTCATCCGGTACGACGACGGCTCGATGCATCCCAGCTTTTCCCTGGCGCTGCTCATGCGGCAGCAGAACACGCATTCCGTATCGCTCCGCAACGATCTGTACGGCCCTGTTCTGACAGCCGGCGCCGCCGCCATTCCAATCACCCGGAACGGCGAGGCGCTCCTGAGCTTTTATGGCGCGGCCGGCACGATTCGCACCATTCCCGCCCTGGACATCATGGCAGGATCATTCGATCCCCTTGCGCTGCAAGGCCGCCATGTGATCATCGGATCGTCAGCCGCCGGACTGAACGACCTGCACCACACCATAGCGGATGCACAGCTCTCCGGCGCAGAAACGCAGGCAACCTTCATCGCGAACGCGCTCTCGGGTTCCCTGCGGCGCATCCCCGGTTGGAGCACGACATACTCCGTGCTCGCCACCGTAGCTGTCGGGGTGTTCATCACCCTGCTCTTTGCGCTCACGGCGCCGCCATACGCCGCGTTGGGCGCATTTCTCACCGCGCTCTTTTTCCTGGGGCTCACCAGCATTTTTCTCACGACGAAGCATGTATACATGCCGGCCACGGGTCCAGTGGCGGTAGCTTTCGCCCTGCTCATGGCGCTGTCTACCATCCTGTATATCCTCGAGAACAGGCGTTCCCTGATGCGGCTGGTCCGCCTTGTCCGCGCGCAGCGCCTCACGTTGTCCTCCATGGCCGCCGTGACCGAAACGCGCGACCCGGACACTGGGGGGCACATTCAACGCACGCAGAAGTACGTGCGACTGCTGGCAGAGCAACTGGCCAGGGAAGGCAAGCACGGCATCACGGACGAGTACATCGAGCTCCTCTACCTTTCGGCGCCGCTGCATGACGTTGGCAAGGTGGGCATGCCGGACAGCATCCTGCTCAAGCCGGGACGGCTCACTCCGGACGAGTTTGATCTCATGAAAAAGCACGCCGAGCACGGGCACGCGATAATGGAGACAGCGGAAGAGGAGCAGGGAGAAGACGGCGGGTTCCTAAGCCTGGCCAAAGAAATAGCCCTGACACACCACGAGCGCTGGGACGGCTCCGGATATCCGAAGGGGCTGGCCGGCACGGACATTCCCCTGTCCGGGCGGCTCATGGCTCTGGCCGATGTCTATGACGCTCTGGTGAGCAGCCGCCTCTACAAGGACCCCTACAGCCACGAGGAAGCACGCACGATCATCATCGAGGGCAGCGGAAAGCACTTCGACCCGGACATTGTGGACGCTTTCCTGGCCCGCGAGGAGGAGTTCATACGAATCGCCAACGAGGACGAGGCGGCAGCGACGTAGATGTTTCGCTCTAGCCGCCCGCGACCTCGCGGTAGACCTGCTCGGTCTGCCTGGCGATGAGGTCCCAGTCGTACTTCTCGCGCACCATCTGCTCGAAGGCGCCTTCCTCGTGCTCCTCGCCGAGCATCCGGCCGATGCCCTGGGCCAGGGCGTCCACATCCCCCACCGGGTAGTAGTAACGCTCCGGCAGGCCCACGTCCTTGTTGGGCACGATGTCCGACAAAAGCAGCGGCAGGCCGTAGCTCATGGCCTCCAGCGCCACGATGGGCAGCCCCTCGTGATACGACGGCAGCACGAAGAGCCGCGCGTGGGAGTAAAGCTCGGCCAGATCGTCCCCGCGCACGTATCCGGGCATGACGAGGCGCTCGTTCTCCTCCGCCGTGCGGAAGAGGTTCCGCCGGTACTGGGAGTCGTGGTCGGAATCGCCGGCGATGACGAGCTTGATGTCCCCCGAAATCTTGTCAAAGGCGGCCACGAGATCGTGCAGCCCCTTTTCCGGCACCAGGCGCGACACGGCCAGCACGTACTTTCCGGGCTCCACGCCCAGGCTTTGCAGATACGTGGTGGAGTCGAGCCGCGGCCGGACGGTCACGCCGTTGGGAATCACCGTGGTCCTGCGGCAGTTGTACATCCGGGCCAGGGCGTCGCGGATGCTCTCCGAGATGACTATGACGCGGTTGGAGAATTTGCAGCCCAGGCGCTCGCCCAGCTTGAGCATGCGCTTGGCAAAGCCGCCCCACTTGTCGCGGTTGTAGTCGTGGCCGTGGTGGGTGGAGACCACGCGCATGCCGAGCAGTCGGCCAACCGGGACCATGAGCGACGGGCCGATGGCGTGGATGTGCACGATGTCCGGCTTGTGCCGCCGCGCCGCGAACATGGCCTTGCAGGTGTGGGTAATGGCCTCGAAGCGCGTGCTGGTGGGGCTGTCGATGGACTCGAAGACAACACCCTTCCACTGCCCTTCCGGGTAGGTCTGGTACGGCGCGCGCACCGCCACCACCACCTCGTGGCCCATGGCCGCGATGCGCGGGTAGAGCTCCTCGCAGTGCCGCTCCACGCCGCCGGGAACATCGGGAAAGCCCCGCAGTCCGGTCACGAAAATCTTCATGAAAGCCGTCCTGTCATGCCGTCATCAGTTTCAGGAGCCCGCTCATGTGCATCTCAGGGTCGAAATGCGTGGCGAAACGGTGGTATGCGCCGCGGGACAGCGTCTCCCGCAGGTCGTCGTCATTCCACAGCCGGTTGATTGCTTTTCCCAATGACTCCGAATCGTTGGGTTCCACAAACAGGCCGGCTTCCTCGTCGCCCACCTGGTCGCGCAGCCCGCCCAGCGGCGTGGCGATAACCGCCTTGCCCGCGGCCAGGGACTCGAACACGGACATGGGCGAGTTGTCGTGCCAGATGGACGGCGCCACGGTGAAGGCGCTGCCCTGCAGCAGCTCGTCCAACTCCTCGCGCTGCACAAAGCCGCGGAACTCGATGTTGCGGTTCTTCAGCCCCCTGGCCTGCGCCTGCAACGCCTCCATCTCCGGACCCACGCCGGCCAGCACCAAGGGGATGTCCTCATTGCCGGGCTGGTCCATGGCGTCCAGCAGATAGTCCAGCCCTTTTTCCACGCTGAGCCGGCCCAGGTAGAGGACGTAGGAACGGTCCGAGCGCAGCGCCTGCTCGTCCGGCTTGGAGTCCACATTGACCAGACTGGGCAGATAGTGGACCCTGTTCGCGCCCATGCCGAGCTCCACGAGCTGGTCGCGCATGAAGGACGACGGGCAGATGAAGGCGTCCACCTTCTCGTACAGCTTCAGGAGGCGGTGCAGCTTCATGGAAACGACGCGGCCCACGGTGGCGGGCAGGGACTGCTTGACGCAGCGGTCCGGGATGGCCCGCAGCAGGCTGCTCTTGCACTCCAGGCAGACCTTTTTGTGCTTGTAGAAGTACTGCTGCGGGCAGACCATATTGTAGTCCGAAAGACGGTGCAGGACACGTTTTCCGTTCTTCTTGCCCACATCAATGACGCTGGGCGAGATGTAGTTGGCGATGTTGAGGCAGTAGACGATGTCGATATCAAAGTCGTCGATCATCTGCTGTGTCTTCCGTGCCGCTTCCCTGGAGTAGATCGAGCGCAGGAAGAGCTTTGCCTGCGTGCCCAGGCCGCTGCCCGGCGCATGGTGGCTCTGGCGCTCCGGGTATGGGGAGCTGATGAAGTACTTCGAATACTCGGACTCGATGTTTTGTTCCACATCCAGGCACAATGGATACACGGTATGTCCGAGCTCTTCCAGCTTGCTCGTGACATTGAACATGTAGCTTTCTGGACCGCCCGTCACATAGTAGTACTTATTGACCAGAAGAATATTCATAGCAGGGAACGCGCGTGTTACTCGCCGGTGTAGTCGAAGCCCTGGAAGCCTACGCCCTGCTTCTTAACGATGTCGAACGTTACCCGGAAACCGTGCATGATCTGGGGATCTGTGTCCTGCGGGAAATGCGTGTCGGTCTCCCGCTCTTCCTCCCGCCGGATGACATTGCTCTCCTCGTACTTTCCGTCACTCTCGAACGTCGGATTGAGGCTTTCGTGCAAAAATCCCTGCGTGAGCATGTAGAGCGAGTCCTTCATGTATATTGACCCACCGTAGTCGATCATGCACGGCGTATCATTGTTCAGAGACGTATAGTGCGAAACGTGTGCTTCGCCGCCTGACCAGATACCGGCGTTCGATCCGGCTGCCTGCGACACCTCCTCGCCCAGACCACTAAAGGCTGCAATGACGTTATCCAGGTACACCGGCCCCTTCCAGATACGGAATGCGCGGTTGCCATAGTTGAATACAGCGGCGTTTTGTACCGTATGATTCGTGCCCTTCATATCGAATCCGGCATCCAACGGATGGAAGCACATGACATTCTGCAACGTGAAGTTGCTTGTGTCGCGCTCGCATGTGAAGCAATCACCGTTCGCGTACTTCTTGCGTTCCTGCATCGGGTTCTTTCCAATGAATCTACGAATAACGTTGTCATGTGACGGTCCGTCGAAATGGATCAGGAACGCCCAGTCATTCTTGTAGTGAATGCCGCTCTGGCTCACCGTATCGGCATAGATGTCCTCCAACGTGGAGTTCGAGAGGCCTTCTGCGCGGATAAGACGCTTGGACACACCCTGCGCGTTTATCCTTTTCACATTCCATCCAGAGAACTTGGCGTTGTGGTCCGGACCATAGATAGATATGACCTCGCGTGCATAGTCCACGTCGATGTCTTCGATATTGCCCTGAACTGCGTCGTACTCCCGATTCCTGCTGCCAACGCTGAGCACGGTGTTGAACTTGTCCAGGCGCAGACGGCACAGCGAGAACCGCGAGATGCCCCCTTCGATGCGGATGAAGGTATTGCCGCCTTCATTGAACTGCGAGACGCTCCGCGTGCCGGTGATCTTGGGCCAGGCATCGCTGCTCAAGGGCACGGAGCGGCCGTAGTCGCCGCCCCTGGCCGGTTCGCCGCTACCCTCGATGGCCACGGCCTTGGGCGATCCGCCGCGGGACTCCACAACGATGGTGCCGTCCAGAGTGTAGTTGTCGGAGTAGGCCAGATGAGCGACGCCGCCGTCTGCCAGACGCTCCAGACAGACGCGGAGGCCGTCGCCATTGTCCCAGGCATAGGCGTTCTTGGCCGAGGAGCCGTTATGCTCTCCGCTGCCCTCCAGGCTCACGTAGCAATCGTTCAGAACAGATTCTTCGCGAAACAACCAGCTGCATGATGTCAGGAGCATCAATCCAAGCAACAGCAACACAGCAACAGCAAAACGCGCCGTCGACTTGTGTAGCATACAGCCCACAATGCGCTGAAAACAATCCATACGAGACAGCAGCATCATATCATTACCTATGCCCAGGATATAGTTGAAATTCGCGATTCACTTGATTCTGGTTCTTCGGCGTGTGCTTCTTCCACTTCCGGGATCGTCTTGCATATCATAATGATAATGATCATCATCATAGCCTGATACATGAATCCCGACCCGAAGAACGTACCGATTATGCTGCCCAATGTGATCGCATTGACCAGCGGCATATCCTTGTACTTATCAAACGCCGATTTGACGGCGTAGTACAACAGAGTCGACATCAGGATGATTGTTCCAGTAATGCCGAAGCACACGAGCCACTTGAGAAACTCCGAGTGCGGATGGTATCCGCCCAGGGTTCCACGGAACATACGCATGGGATTGACAATTTTATAGGAGAGCGTGCCCCAGCCGAGATAGGGGTGTATCTCGAACTGCCCGAAGAGCAGGCTCCAGTTCACGATGCGCCACTTGCTGGAGTCGCCGAAGAAAATTTCTGGCTGCGTCTGCCAGATGTACATGAAGTCCTTGAGGTTTTCCGAGAACTCCACCATCCGTTTCTGCCAGAAGAACTCGCCCGCCACCATGAAGATGAGGACGATGGCGCCACCGATGATCGCGATTTTGACCAGATTGCGCTTGAATACGTAATACAGCCCGACAGTTGTTCCGAAAAGCAGCAGTGCGGACAGACTCTTTGTTGCTCCCAGGCCGATGAACAACCCGCCTGCCATGATAAGGCGGAAGAACTTGTTCTGATCCGAGAAAATAACGTATGCGAGGAGAATGGCGAATGTAACGCCGATGTAGTTGTGGTGGGCAGCCGGCCATGTAGCACGCGCGACCATGCCGCTGGCGACAGTCATGCCGGAGTAATATCCGATACCTGCGTAGATTGCTATGATCATCATCAGCAATCCATTGTATCGCCTAACATTCAGCAGCGCCCCGTTGCGCATGACCCAGTAAAAGCAGATGAGCGACAGTGGCTTTGCGAGCTCATACACTATGGGAGAAACCAGGATAGTGCCGAAGTTGTAAAGCGACACCAGCCCCCACAACGCATTCACCAGGACATAGACGAGCATGAACTTGATGAAAAAGTAGTCGCCCTTGAGCGTTCTGATCTTGCCAAGAATCGCCACCACCAGAAAGACGACGATCAGGAGCACGCCGATAACCGCGCTCAAGGGTTCGAACTGCTCCGAGAAGATTCTCGCGATCATTATCAGATAGGCTATCATGGCACTCGTTTCGCGCGCTGGGCGGATGGGGTGGAGCGTTGTGGATCACGCCCCGCGTTGCTGCCGAAACCACAGTCTTTTCCGCGCCGGCCCTTCACCCGGCACAGCCACGGGGCATCCAGTATTGGCACTATAGAATTTCCGCCGCGCTGCGTCCAACACGGATTTGGAAAAGGGCCGATGCAGCCGCCCGGGTGTGGCGCCTGACAGTCCTGCAGACCGTTCTTTCCATAAGAAAAGCGCCCCCCAGACGCTCTCTGAGGGGCGCGGTCTTCGACATTTCTAGTAGGCGTCCGCTGTCACACAGTGCTTGATGGTCTTGCCGATGATGATCAGATCGAGCAGCAGCGACCACTTCCTGATGTACTCCAGATCGAAGCGTACACGCCCTTCCATCTTGTCCACGGTATCCGTCTCGCCGCGGTAGCCGTTCACCTGCGCCAGACCGGTGATGCCGGGCTTGATCTTGTGGCGCAGCATGTAGCCGGCGATGAGCTTGCGGTACTCCTCGTTCATGGACACGGCGTGTGGCCGCGGCCCCACCACGCTCATGGTGCCCAGCAGGACGTTGATGAACTGCGGCAGCTCGTCCAGACTGGTCTTGCGCAGGAAGGCGCCTACCCTGGTCACGCGCGGATCGTCCCGCACGGCCTGCACGAACTCGTAGCCGTCCTCCATCACGCGCATGGTGCGGAACTTGAAGACGCGGATGGGCTCGCCGTTAAGACCGTACCGCCACTGGACGAAGAACACAGGGCCCTTGGAGGACAGCTTCACGGCCAGGGCGATGGCCAGCATGAGCGGCGAGATGAGGAAGAGGATCACGCTGGAGAGCACGATGTCCGAAAGCCGCTTGATGATGGAGCTGACGCCGTGGAAGGGGCTCTCCCAAAGAGCTATGGTGGGAGTTCCGCCCAGGTAGTCTGTCTGGCCCGAAAGCAGCAGTCCGTAGGAGAACATGTCGGGCGCGATGTACACGGAGGCCGTGGAATCGGAAAGCGCACCCACCACCCGCCGGATCTTCGCTTCCTTGCGCATGGGCAGAGAGATGTAGACGATGTCGACCTTCTCGCGGTTCACGTACTCCAGCACCTCTTTGGTGGTTCCGAGCACGGGCAACGTATCCTGCTGCCCGCCCTTGGAATCATCAAACAGGCCGAGCAGGCGGATGCCAAGACCAGGCTCACTGGCTATGGCCTCGGCAATGCGTTTGCTGGTGTTGCCGGCCCCGACCACGACCGCCTTGCGGATGTTGCCGCCGCGTTTGCGCACAACGCGCAGAACATTGCGGACCAGAGCCCGCGCCAAGAGAAGCGTGGCGGACCATGTCAGGAACCATTCACCGAAGAGAACACGAGAGTAGATCTGGTTGACCTTGAGCAGCGCTCCGGCCACGGCCAGACCGATGAACAGAATGATACACCCGGTGGCCACGCTGCGCAGCTCGGCGAAGACACTCGAAGTGCGCCACCTGCGGTACGCGCCGGACAGGCTCATGCTGGCGGGAGCGGCAAAGGCGATGAGCAGCGTAAGCACCTGGTACTCCATCTCCGTACCGACGGGGATTACGTGCATTTTCCAGAAGGCGTAGAAAAGCCCTCCGGCCAGAACCGCATCGCCCACCTGAAGGGCGGACAACGCGAGGTGTTGATATGGATTGTCTATGCGGTTCATAATGCCCCCCCTGAATCGGGTTCCTTGATACGCTTCATTACGCAAGCGCCATGCCACTTTATTCAGGGGAGGCTTTGTTAATGATTTTAGTGAGTAACCCGGAAGACCACGGAGCGATTCCATAGAGTCCGGACTACGTACCCCTCATGCGTCGGTACGTACCGGATTACTGCCGGTTTTTCCGGACAGGTTTTGCAGAAAATTTACAGAAACAGAAAGGCAGCCTACGTGCAGTAGGCGATGGCGAAGTCGTCAAAGGTGGTCTGCAGGCGCAGACTCTCGATGGAGGTCACAGACGACGGCAGATCGATGCGCACGGCGCCGTGGCGAACCTTTCTGCCCGATTTGCGGCAGCGTTCGCAGTAGAGGAAGTTGAGGTTGTGCAGCACCTCGCTGGCGATCTCGCGGTCCTTGCTCAGATCCACGTCGCCCAGCTCCCGCAGGGGGGAGGCGAGCTGCCCCAGAAGGCTTTCCGGCAGAATGGTGCCAAAGTAGGAGACATTTCCCTTCTTGCCGTGCTGCTCCATGAACACCTGCGCGCCGTGGATATCCTCGGGGATGCCACGCTCCAGCCGCACCGCCTTTGACAGAAAGCCGATACGGAAGAAGTAGGTGCGGGTGATCTCGTAAAGCTGCAGCAGCTCCTCGCCGTGCTCGGCTCTGGAAAGCAACTGGGCGAGCTCCTCCTCGTGCGCCAGCATGAGGTTCTGGAAGATGTTGAGCTGCGCCACCAGGGCATCCTGGCTGAGGATGTTCTCCTTGATAAGGGCCTCGCCAAGGTAGATGTGGTTGTTGGCCTGATTGTCCAGCAGGTTGTCCAGCTGATCGCCGCTGATGAAGCCCATATCCACGGCCAGCTCGCCGAAGCGCCGCGGGTCCTGCTTCTGCTGCTCCAGAATGGCTTCGATCTGCTCCGGCGCAAGCAGATTCCTTTCCCGCGCCAGCTTGCCAAGCAGCGTGTTGCTCTGCTTCTGGCGGCTGATGGCGCGATCCAGCTGTCCGGGGCTGATGATGCCCGTCTGGACGAGATGTCTACCAAAAAAGCACTGACGCCTGGGCACGATTACGCACCTGATTCCTCTTTTTCCCAAGCAAAAGTGTCGGGGGGAAAGTGGATATCCTGTTTTTCAAGATAGCGCACGATCTTCCTGCCCGGGTCCTCATGGTCGGGTACAATCTGCTTCAGATCTTCGGGGTCCTGGGTATAGAGCAGGACCATGGGCACCACCTGGCGCCAGTCCCACCGCCAGCACTGCAACGAGCGTTTGGCGAAGAAGATGCCGTCGTTCTTGAGATTACGGCTGAGCGGCCCCGGCGGCATAAGCCTGGCCAGCCACAGCCGGTGCTCGGCCAGACGGCTCAGAAGCTGCGCATCGTTGGGTCGCTGCTGCAAGGCCACGGCAAAGGCCTCTTCGGCCAGCTCCAGGTCTGTAAAGTCTCCTGTAACCACGAACAACTTGAGCCTGCTCTCCCCGAGGTAAAGCCAGCTGCGGCCATTGACCGGTTGGCGCACCAGGGATTCGGTGTAGGCCTTGACGGCCTTTTTCGCGTGCAGAGCGCGCAGCGCCCTGCTCTGCCCCTGCTGCTCCTGGTAAATGGCGCCGAGCCTGGCCCAGAGCGAGGGGTCGGCGGGGTCCACGTCCAATGCCTTGAAAACCTCGTCGAAACCGCACGGATGCGTCACCCGCTTCATGGGGTTGCGCTCCGTGGCGCAGATGTTTTCGGCGATGGCGTGGCTCATGCTCTTGTCCAGAAGCACGCCGGCCACCACAATGCCTATGAGCAGCAGCACCATGGCGTTGAAACGGCTCTGCACGATGATCCCCTGCTCCCAGAAGCCGGGGGCGAGGCCGTTCTTTGTATGGCGCATGGTCAGCACGGCCGCCAGCAGGCCGATGGCCATGGCGAATGTCATCGCGTTGGCCGGTATCTGCATGTTGAAGTCGGTGAGCGAGTGCAGCCCCAGGCTGATGATGCCCGCGAGCAGACCGAGACCGACTCCGAGGATGAAGATGTCGTGTCTGCGCCGCCAGCGCCGGAATCCCCAGAACAGCAGCGCAAAGAACCCGGCCGCCGAAAGGATCATGCCGGGGATGCCAGCCTCCACGGCGATCTGCAGCCAGTCGTTGTGGGCATAGATCAGCTCTATGCGGCCGCCGTATCGCGGCAGGCTGTGCGCCAGGTACGGCTGCCGAAAGTTGCCAAGGCCGGCACCGGCCACGGCGTAATCGCCTACCGTGGGCAGTACGGAGCGGCTGATGGCGATGCGGTGATACAGGCCTTCCTCCTGCTCGAACCGCTCCATGGTCTGCTCCATGCCGATGAACAGTCCGAGCACCAGGCTGAAGCCCACGAGGACGGCCAGCGCCTTCACCCTGACGTTGAACTTTTTGAAGAACAGCATCAGCACGCCCATGACGATAAGGCTGGCGATGAACGCGAGGATGCCGCCGCGCGACCCGGTGAGCAGCAGGCCGACGAAGAGCACGGCGCCTACTGTGTAGCAGGCGGCCGGTCTGGCCTGGCGCTCCAGGCGCGAAGCAAGGCTCACCAGCTTCTGGCGCAGGCCTATCTTGCGCCAGGAGTAGTAGCGCGGGGAATCCGCCTTCACGCGCCTTCTGCGGTGGCGGCTTTTTTCCGCCGCCTCCACCACCTCTTTGGGCAGCTTGCGCATGGCGTGCAGGTGGACCATCCAGAAAGTGAAGCCCAGCCACAGCGGCAGGACTATCTCCAGGAATCCCGCCAAGTGGTTTCGGTTGAAGTACGTGCCGCTGACGAAAGATTCATGCAGGTCCTTGACCCACCACCAGATTCGCGGCGTGTGGGAGTACGCCTGCACCGACCCGTAGAAAATCTGAAACAGGGCGAAGCCCGCCAGGACAAGGATAATTGCGATGGCGCGCTTCCGGCTGCGCACGCTGTACACCACAAGCACAAACGCCGTGATGTACGAGGCGAGCCTGGCCATCCAGAGCCACGTGGTGTGCGGCGCAATGGACAGGGTGATCCAGCTGTGCGGGTCCACGGCGCCGATCCCGGCGAGCTGATCCACCTGGCGCAGGCGCTCCGGCGAGAGGATCCCCACCAGCCCCGGAGGCAGGGGAATGACTTGAGTGAATCCGAGAAAGAGAAAGACAAACGGCAGCAGAAAAACCGGCCCGGGCAGGGCCATGGGCTTCGCATCGATGAACAGGCGGATGAAACGCACCAGCATCGTGATGATGGCCAGCCCGAGCAACGCCGCCGTCATGCGCGAGTAGCTCCAGACAAAGACACCGCCAAAGGCGAGCTGGACCAGCCCCAGCGTGAGCAGGACCAAAACGATCAGAGTATCTGTGAGCTTAAACTCGTCGCCATGCGAATTCTCTTTCATCATCTCCCCCACAGGAATGAGAAGAAGGACCGCTTTTGCGGCGGTGCTTCCACTGGCGGCGGGGGGTCGTACGGCTCGCCCCGGAGCACCATAGACGGGACATCATCGACCATGCGTCGCGCCTCGTCCTCGTCTTCGAGGAGTATGGCGGCTGCCTCCATGGCCATGCTCATTTTCGGCGTCCTGTGCCGGAACGAGTGGGCATCGCTGGCAATGATGTGCGCCATGCGCCGGGTCACGAGTGTTTCGGCGCACTCCTGGGCTTCGTGACCGAAACCGCCGGTGAGGCTCAGGGCGGTGAGCTGCATGAGCACGCCTGCATGCACCAGCGGCAAGATGCTGTCCGGATCGCGCTGCACGCTGCCGATGCGCTCCGGATGGGCCAATATGGGATAGATGCCGCGCATCTGCAGATCAAAGACGAGCTGCTCCACGCCCAGGGGCATCTCCTGCGGCGGCAGCTCCAGCAGCAGGTAGCAGCCGTCGTTGAGGGTCAGGGTTTCGCCGGCTTCGACGGATTCAGCCAGATGCGGCGAGATATGCGCCTCGCAGCCCGGGTAGATGGTCAGGTCCAGACCGATCTTCCCGATGGACTTGTTGAGCTTGGCGACCTTCTCTCGCACGACCTCCGGCTTGGAGTTGTACAACCCGTTGCGGTGATGGGGGGTGGCGATGATCCCGCGCACCCCATCCTCCACCGCGATGCGGCACATTTTCAGAGTAACGCTCGGGTCTCTTGCTCCATCATCAAACGAGGGGATGATATGATGGTGGCAATCGATCATGCAGAGGCGGCCCCCTCTTGGGTCTTCCGCCGTCTTCTCTTGCGGCCGCCTTCGCCGTCCGAGGCGTAGTAGTAATAGTAGTACTGGTAGTAGTAGTACCCTTCTTTTTCGAGCTTCACGCCGTTGAGCACCACGCCGAGGATCTTGGCGTTGAGCTTGCGCAGGATGTCCAGTCCGGTGCGCACGACCTCGCGGCTTGTGGCGAAGGCGCGCACAACCATGACCACGCCCTCGACCTTGCCGGCGATAAGGCTGGCGTCCGTCACCGCCGTGACAGGCGGCGTATCCACGATGATCTTGTCGAACATGGGATTCAGATGGTCCAGCAGCTCCTGCATGCGTTTGCCGCCCAGGAGCTCCGAGGGGTTGGGCGGAATGGGTCCGGCCGGCACCACATAGAGGTTGGGCACGTCCGTCTCCAGGATCATCGACTCGATGTCCTCCTTGGGATTGGCCAGGATGTTGGAGACGCCCCGCTGCCGATGCACGCCCAGCGTTTTGTGGACCATGGGCCGGCGCAGGTCGCAGTCGACGATGACCGTCTTGGAGCCGTTCTGGGCCATGGTCACGGCCAGGTTGATGGCGGTCAGGGTCTTGCCCTCGCCCGGCCCGGCGCTGGTAACCTGGAAGACCCTGGGCTCCTGGTCGGCCAGGGAAAAGAGTACGTTGGTGCGCAAGCTCCTGTACGCCTCGCTGGCAAGCGATTTTGGATCGATGACCGAAGCGAGCATGCCGGGGCTGTTGCTGGTCACGCCCCTCTGGAATGGGATGACCCCGAGGAACGGCGCCGCAAGCCAGCGCTTGACGTCACTCGGCGTCTTCAGGGTGTTGTCCAGGTACTCCAGGAGGAAGGCCACGCCCAGACCAAGGCCCAGGCCGAAGATGGCGGCCACGGCCATGTAGATGAAGGTCTTGGGTCGGACCGGGTCCGTCGGCACCTGCGCGGCGTCCACCACGTGGATGTTGACGGTGGGCATGTCCTCGCTGACCGATGCCTCCTTGAAGCGCTGCACGAGCATGTTGAAGATTTCGCGGGCGCCCTCGGCGTCGCTCTTGAGCGTATTGTACTCGGCGGCGAGCTTGTTGAGCCCGAGAGCCTGCTTTTCCTGCTCCTGGAGCGAGGCCACCAGCGAATCATAGCGCGACTTGACGAGCTGGTACCGGTTCTGCAGCGATTCCATGATCTTGGTCGCCTCGGTGCGCATCCTCGATTCGAGGGTCGCCAGCTCGGCGTTCACGGAACGGATCTGCGGGTGGTTGGGGCCGTAGGTTCTGGAGAGCTCGCTCAGACGGTTGCGCAACTCCACTTCTTTCTGCTTGATGGTGAGGATGAGCTGGTTTTCCAGGACCGCGGGAATGGAGTCCAGCGGCTGCCCCTGGTCCATCAGGCTCTTGGTCTGCTGGTAGCGGGTTCTGGCCTCGATCATCTCCGTCTCGGCATCCACGATCTTGGCGCGCAGATCGGCAAGCTGGTTGGCCTTGACCTGCTCGATGTTCGCGGAAAAGTCGGAGATGATGCTGTGCTGGTCCTTGAACGCCTGGAACCTGCTCTCGGCGTTCTCAACCTTCACCCGTTCCTTGGCGATGCGTTTGTTCAGCCAGGCGATAGCATCCTGGATGGTGGAGAGACGCATCTCCATGCTGTGGTTGATGTACTCCTGGGCGATGGTGTCGGTAATCTGCTTGGCCAGAGCGGGATCGTGCGCCTCGAAGGTTATCTGCACCAGCCGGGAGTTCCGCACGGGTTCCACAGAGAGCCGTGTCGCAAAGATGGCCACGGCCTGTTGCATGCGGGCTTCTTCCGGAGAGAGCCCTTCTCCACCGGAGCTCGGCGGCTTGAACATGGCCATGATGGCCCCTTTCAGCTCGCCGATGGTTTCCTTCAACCAGCGCGCCGTCTGGGCCACCAGGGAGCTGCCCGGCTTGGGAAAGAACTCCTCGCTCTCGTCGAGGTTCAGCTCCTTGATCACCCGCCGCGCAATGGAACGGCTGGAGATGATGTTGTACTGCGTCTGATAGTATTCCGTATTGGAGGCGTCCACGGTGAACACCTCTTCAATTGATACGACATTCGCTTCGTCAGGCTCGATGCTCAGGATGGTCTCGCCCTCGTACACGGGCTGCATGGTCACGGTGAAGAGACCGGCAAGCAAGACTACAACGATGAAAATGCTCGCGATGAGCCAACGCCTTTTCCGAAGCACCAGCAGGTAGTCCCGCAGGTGCATGATTTCCCTATCGTGTTCCATCAGAAGAAGCTCTCCGGGACGATAACGATATCGTTGGGTTTGACGATGAATCCCTGGCCGTCGCCTTCGGTGATATCATCAACGTCGACGATGAATATGCGGTCCACCCCGCCGTCCTTGCGCACGATCTTTGTGCGGTTCGGCGCAGCAAGCCGCGTGAAGCCTCCGGCCAGTCCGATAGCTTCGACGATGTTGAGCTGGTTGTCGCCCATGACGAAGGCGCCTGGGTTCTGCACCTCGCCCATGACATAGACCTTGTCGGCCATGGGCACGTAGATGACGTCGCCGTCCCTGAGCGCCAGGTTCGCCAGATGGTCCTGCCCGCTCAGCAACCGGCGGAGGTCGAACTCGATGGAGACCTTGGTCTGCCTGCCGGATGCATCTTCCACGATGCGAACGAGGCTGGCCCTGTTGAGGTTGCCGCCCTCACGCAGGCTCACGCCTTCCGCGCGGGAAAGGATGTCGAGCAGCGTCTCGTTGGATTCCAGCTGGTAGCGTCCGGGAGTCTCCACCGCGCCCAGGATGAGCACGGTCTTACTTTTGTACTCCTTAACGACCACGGAGACCTGGGGGTCGATGAGGTAGCCGCCTTCCATGAGCTTGGCCCGGATGGCCGAGCCGATCTGCTCCGTGGTCATGCCCGCCACCTGGAGCGCGCCGACGAACGGGAAGGAGATGAAGCCGTCGCCCGAGACCGGCACGAGCTCCCGCGTCAGCTCCGGTTGCTCGTAGACATAAATGGAGAGGATGTCCTCGCCGCCCACCTGGTAGTCGCTGTCTACGGAGCCGGAGCCGTACTTGGCCAGGTACTCGGACGGACTCATGGTCGTGGAGGCCCTGACGAGCCCGGCTTCCTGCGAGCTGAGCTCACCAGGTTGCGTGGACTGCTGCAGGGTCTGCAACAATTCCACCTCTTCCTGATCCAGCCCGGACAGTGCGGCGTCATCCGAAGCGCCAGCCTGGGCCGGCGCTTCGGAACGGATAACGGTTTGAGAGGAACCACCGCAGCCCACAAGCGCCAGCAGAACAGTAAGGGCTGCAATCAAGGTGAGCGTATTGGCGCTTCCGAATCGTTGAATCATGCGTATAAGCCTCGCAAATGCTAGTATTCCGCGGCGATCGACAAGCCGACACGGTGGCTGAGGTAATCCTCGGAACCCAGGTTGGAGTCGCGATTGCGGATCTGATAGAAAACACCGAGGCTCAGCCAGTCGCGGAACGCATAGTCGAGGTTGGCCTCGCCGCTCCAGATATTGTCGAGCCTGTCGCTATAGATGCCGGCGCCGTTGTACTCCACGTACTCGTAACGGCCGCCCAGACTGGCCAGCCACTTTTCGTAGAACGAGTAGTCAACATCAAGGCCGACGCTGTTGTAGAAGAAGTAGTTGTAGCGGGTATCGCTGGTGTCGCGCAGGGAACGCTCGCCTTCCAGGGCGAAGGTCAGGTTCTCGGAGTAGAGATATTCCAGGTCGCCCTGAACAACCCAGGTCACGATGTCATTGTACTTGGCGCCGTCCCAGTTGCGCTTGTGCTTGTAGTCCTTCCAGCCGACACCGCCGCGCAGATAGCCGCGCAGCTTGGCCGTGGGGTCGAAAAGGACGCCGAGGAACACCTGGTTCAGGGTGTTGTCCTCTGAGGTGCTGCTGGTGGCGCCGATGTTGTTGTCGCCATTGTTCTGTTTGGGATAGTCAATGAAGCTGAGCTCATATCGGGCAGTCAACGAAGTTTTGGGGAAAACGCGGTAACGCAATTCCACATGCGCGGTATGCGCATTCTCGTTTTGCCAGTAGTCAATGGACTCGTCGTAGCGGTGCAGGTAGTTCTCATACCCTACCTCCGCACCGAACTTGTAGGTCTCATATCCGAGTGCAATATTTGCGATATTGTACCAACGCTCGACGTTGTACTCATCCTGGCGGAACAGGTTGTCATCGCCCGTGGGGTCTGCAGTGTGCACGAACAGATCTTCAACCCGGACGTAAAAGTTGGACGGAAACATGTACTGGCCTTCAAGGCGGCCGGTGTGGCGTACAAAGTTGATGTCCGGGTTGGAGGAGTACAGATAGATATCAGCGTCATAGGAAAGCATCAAAAAGGTGTTCTGATCACGCTCGTGAAGGAGCATCAAGCCAGGTGAAATGATGTTCACCCAGTCGCCTGTCACATCGTCCGGCTCGCGATAGATATTGGAATCATACAGGCCCGTGTACGCCAACCGGGGCACTATAGCAGTGCGGCCCCACTTAAAGTGGTAGTCGCCGCCCTGCGCAGGCCGAGGCGCTGTATGGCCGAACTCGTACAAGCTGATTGCCCATGATTTGGCCGGCACAATCCAGGACGATACACTCATAAGCGCGGCCAGAATCAAGACGCTGATCGTTCGCATGATGCCCCCTCTCCTTATTATTCCCTCTTCCAGTTAATAAAAACAATGTTGTACGTACAAAACGGGCCGCCCGATTCTGGGACGGCCCGTTTTACTTACAACATTTCTGAACAAATGTTTAGGGGCCACTAGCGGTTTCCGGCGGAGGAAGTGGACCAAAAGGCCCGCTCGGAGTCGGATTCGGGAAGACCCGCGGCCCGTCGCTGAATGTAGGCGGAGTCATAAGCACGGGACCACCCAGAGTCGCGGGACCGGCAGCCACGATATCCTCGTCCGCAATACCGATAAAGGCCAACTGCTCGTAGTCAACGTCGCCGAGGCACAGGCAGGGCGACAGATCGTCGTCAACATACCCTTCGTCGTTCAGGTTCACCAGCGCGGGTTCCTCCTGATTGCTGAGGTTCTCCGCCGTGCTGGGTTCCTCGGACAGCTTCACCTGCTCGCGGACGCCGTTCTCGTCATAGACCAGGGACGCTGCGCAGTTGAAGGCCGAATCCAGGATGTTCTCGTTCAGCTCCGCCTGCTCCAGCAGGACGTCGGCAGGTTCGCCGGCCGCGATCAGCTCTGCGCCGGCGGCGTACAGCAAGGCCTGCTTGACGTGGTCGCGGGCCAGACGGGAAACGATCTCATCGCATGCTCCGTCAAAGCAATCGTTGTTCAGCTTGCCCAGGTTGTCGGTAAGGGCGCGCGCCCTGTCCAACGCCTTCTGCGCACGAACAGCGAGGTTTTCCTGGCCGGCAGCCCTTGCACGGGCCACAGCCTGTTCAGCCGGTTGCAGCATCTGCTCAATGTCATTGATGCAGATGATTTGTGTGGTTCCGTCCTCTGTCGCGTCCTCGGCCGCAAATGCCGCCGCAGAGACGAGAAGGACAAGGCCCATGGCCAACACGCCTAACGTGATGATCTTGAGGATGGTGTTCATAATTCCCTCCGTGTCATTCCATACGGATCACGAGGCTACTAACAGCATGGACTGTTTCTGCTTTTTCCACATGTCCAGGAACCTCGACTCTTCAATCTCTTGAAGCCCGTACATTGGGTTCATCACCAGTACGCGTCCTTCTGCGATGGCACTTACCACCACGAAGTGCGAGTACGACCCGGTCAGCCTTCGGCTCATGCCGCCGAAGAGGCGGCCTGCGCCAGGGATTCTCCGCACTCTATCGAAATCGAACTCCCCGTAGGGAATGAGCAGCGGTGTAATCTGCGGACGTCCCTTGGAAATCTGCTGCTTGAGAAAGTTGAATCCTCCCTGCAGGCTGAACGCTTTGAGGTTCCGGTCCATGGCGATGCGCTTGAGCTCTCCCAGTGAGTAGCCGCGCGAACCGTGGTCGGGCGGGTACTCGTCGATCAGGACCTGTTGGTCGCTCGGAACACCCCAGTAGTTGAGCACGCTGACCAGACACGCCATGCCGCAGCTGAAATTGGTCAGCTGCTCTTCGAAACGAACCGGAAGAACCGACTCGTTGTCGAAGTGGCGCAGTGCGACTTCATCGACTGCCGGCTGCGCGAACCCAAGTCGCGTTACCGCCAGCGTCATCGCAATTGCGCCGAGGAAATGTCTGCGCGTGACGTTCATTTTCACACCACTACTGGTCGCGTCGTCACCGAAAGCAGCGAATCGATGGTCGACAGGTCCAAAGCCTTGTTGAGCTTAACGCCTACCTTCTTGCCAGCTGCCCAGCAAACCGTGCCTTTCAGGTGGGGCAGTCGCACCTTCTTGGTTCCGCGCAGGATGATGTCCAAATCGATCACTTCACCCTTGTGCAGCGCTCCCTCGCTCACCACCTCCAGACCCACGCCGTGCTTGGAGATGTCTACGGCCCTGCCCACTACCCGCTTGTGGTAGTTGTCTTTGGGCTGGACAATGGTGGAGTTGCCGTCCACCCGCAAAGCAAACCTCTTCCAACGGCGCTGTTCATCACCCACGACCGAGCGATAGATTTTCAGCTTCCGGACGCCCCGCACTGTGAAGAAGAGCACTCCTGTTGCCAAAAGCGCCATGCCCACCGTAATGCCGTACTGAATGTAGGTGGCGCGTTGACTTGCAGCGTCCGAAAAATCCCCACCCGTCATTCCGCTCATGTCGTTCTGCTGCTCCATCTGGTGCAGCCTCTCCGTCTCGGGCGGAGTAAGCGGTTCGGGAGTCACGGCTGCTGCGGCAACCACGGGAAGGCCCAGGATCGCGAGCAGGATGAGTGTGGTGATGAGCTTGTTCATAAGTCCCTCCGATTTGCTGACCTGATTGCTACAATATGTATGCCACCATTCGGCCAGCCCTGCGGCTCCAGCTCATCCGCCCCACTCCAGGCGCTCTTTTACCCACACTATCCATTAAAAATATCAATGTATTACGGACTGACTACCGTCTTTTTTTCCTTCCAAATACGGATGAATTCACGGCGCATTGCCAAAGAGATCCCTACCGTATCCGCCCCCGAATTCCGGGATTTTCGGACTCTCCGCGGTGCCTGGGCCGCAGCCGGCAGTTCCGGAGATTCCAGCCTTCTATAGCACGCTTCGCATGAAGAGACATCCATGTTTCCCGAAAAACCCCTCCCAAAGGCACCGTGTTCTTCGGAAATTACTTGACGCAATCGCAGTGTCAACATAACATAACCATTGAAATATGCTGTATACTTGTCATTTCATGTTCGATATCGCACAACAAAAGGCCGTACCCATGCTTCACTCCGCCGATATTTCTGGAGCCAGCTGCAACCTTGAGAGCCAGTCGTGACGGCTCGCTCAGGCACCACTGCCGTTGCGGAGATGACCGCTGTCCGCGTCCTCGTCATCGACGACGATCCTTTTATCTGTGACATGCTGGAAGGGTTGCTGGCCCGCGAGAACCTCGAAGTCGAGGCCGCCCAGACCCTCCGCGACGGGCTCCGCCTCTCGCAGCAGAAACCTTTCGATCTTATTTTTCTGGATGTGCTGCTCCCGGACGGCGACGGTCTTGAAAAGCTGGACACCTTTCTCACCCTGCCCAACTCCCCGGCCGTCATAGTCATTACCGGAGCCGGAGACGCGGAGAGCGCGGAGCGCGCCCTCTACCGCGGGGCCTGGGATTATATCCCAAAACCGATCAATGCCCGCGACGTCTCCAAGGCCGCCGACCAGGCCCTGCGCCAGCGCGAGAAGCAGCGCGTCATGGCCGAGGAGAAGCCGCGCTCCGTCTCGGCCATCTCCGGCGACAGCCCCAAGATACGCAACTGCATCACCACCGTGCTCCGCGCCGCGGCCACCAACGCCAACTGCCTCATCGTGGGCGAGACCGGCACCGGCAAGGAGCTCTTTGCCCGCGCCATCCACGAGTCCAGCGACCGCGCGCCCTGGAACTTCGTGGTGGTGGACTGCACCAACATCCCGGAAAATCTGGCGGAAAGCGTACTCTTCGGCCACCACAAGGGCTCCTTTACCGACGCCCGAGAGACCCGCGAGGGCCTGTTCAAGCAGGCCGACAAGGGCACCCTCTTCCTCGACGAGATCGGCGACCTGCCCCTGAACACCCAGAAGTCCCTGCTCCGCGTCCTGCAGGAGAAGCGCTTCCGGCCCATCGGTGCAAAGCACGAGACCCAGAGCGACTTCCGGCTCATCGCGGCCACCAACAGGGACCTCTCTGCCATGGTGGAGGCCGGCGCATTCCGCAAGGACCTCTACTACCGGCTCAACACCATCGCCCTCATCCTGCCGCCCCTGCGCGAACGCGAGAACGACGCCGAGATCCTGGCCAAGACTTTTATCGAGAAGGTCTGTGCCGAGCAGAACGTCCCGCTCAAGGAGCCCTCGGCCCAGTTCCTCCAGGCATTGAGCGCCTACGACTGGCCCGGCAACGTGCGCGAGCTGCTCAACGCCGTGAGCACGGCCGTGACCCTGGCCGACGACGAGCCTGTTCTGGAAACGTACCACCTGCCCATGGAGATACGTGTCCACCTCAAGAAGACCATGCTGGAAAAGCATGAAAACGCGCCGCTGATCACGCCGGACTTCGCAGCCCTGAAGCAGGAGCTTGACCGGGACGAGGAGCTGCCCACCTTCAAGGAGGTGCGCACGCGCGTCGTGGACGAGGTGGAGCGCCTCTATTTCACCCGGTTGCTGGACTCGGCTCAGGGTGACCAACACGAGGCCTGCCGGGTCTCCGGTCTTTCCCGCGCGCGGCTCTACGAGCTGCTCAAGAAGCACCACCTCTCCCTGCGTTGACGAGGCAAACGACAAGAAGCGCGCATCCTCCAGTTCTCCAGCTACAGTGAAAGCCGCGTGGATCATATGACCGAGCAGAGACAGTCCAGCGCCCCGGCTCCCGGCCGGAATGAGCTGGAAGAGCGCATAGCCGAGCTCGAACGCGAGAACGCGGCGCTACGGCAGGCTCTCCCGGCGGCCAGCCCTGTCGACGCATTACCGCCGGATCAGTGCGACGACGACAGCCGCAACCAGTTCGAGCAGGAGATCATCGAGAGCCGCAACGTTGTCCGCGCCCTGATCGACGCCAGCGACGACTACTTCGCCCTGGTGGACGAGCACTCCATTATCCATGCCTGCAATCTGGCTTGGTCGCGGGCCGTCGACGCCCATCCCCGCCAACTTGTGGGCCGCAATCTCTTCGATTTCATTCCCGAGCAAGTGCGCGACGCGGTCCACACCGAGCTGGAAGAGTCCATCCGGGAGAACAAGCCCAAGGCGTTCACCATTACACGCGACAATCTCACCTTCGACTGCCGGATCAATCCGCTGGGGGCCAGCGACAACAGCTCGCGGATGTTCACCTTTTCAGCGCACGACATCTCCCCCCTCCTGCAGGCAGAAAAGCTCCAGCAGGAGATGGAGCTGCGCTACAAGACCGTGTTCGACTCTGCAGGCGACGCCATCTTCATCCACGATCTGCAGGGGTTCTTCCTGGACGCCAACCTGGTGTTCCGCGAGCTGCTCGGCTACTCCCTGGACCAGATCCGCCAGTTCACCCTTCAGGATCTCGTGGCCCGCACGGACAACCCGCCGGACATGCTGGGCGACGCAACGGACATGCTCACCTTCCAGGTGGAGCTCATGCGCGAGGACGGCCATGTCCTGCCACTGGACGTCAGCGCCCGGCGCATCACCTTCGACAACAAGCCGGCGCTCCTGTGCATCGGCCGGGACATAACCCAGCGCCGGCGCGTGGAGTCCATCCTGCTGAAGGCAAAGGACGCGGCCGAGTCCAACGTGCGCATGCAGAACGAGTTCGTGGCCAACATCAGCCACGAGCTGCGCACGCCGCTCTCCTCCATCATCGGCATCACCGAGCTTCTGTCCCTGAGCGAGCTCGACGACGCCCAGCGTCGGAACCTCGACCGCATCGCCTACTCGGCCGACATGCTCCGGGGGCTCATCAACGACCTGCTCGATCTCTCCCGACTGGAGAGCAGCACCTTCTCCATGGCCTCGCAGCCCTTCAGCCTGCTGGAGCTGATGCGCGAAACCAGCAACATCTTTCTGGAAAAGGTCGCCTCCAAAAACCTGAACTTCTCCTACACCGTGAGCGAGGACGTGCCGGAGTTCCTGCGCGGCGACCCCATGCGGCTCAAGCAGGTGCTGTTCAACATCGTGGGAAACGCCATCAAGTTCACGGCCGACGGCTCGGTGCGCATGACCGTCACCCTGGCACGCGATGTCCGGCAGCTCTCCCCCGACCAGGCGGATGCGGCTCCGAAGGATGCGGAGCCTGCAGCCCCAGGCGACGATGGCGTGACCATCGCCTTCGAGATCGCCGACACCGGCATCGGCATGGCGCCCGTGGATCTCCAGCGCATCTTCAACCGCTTCACCCAGGGCGACAACACCGCCGGCAGGGCCTACGGCGGCGCCGGGCTCGGACTTTCCATCAGCCGCCAGCTCATCCGGCTCATGAACGGCGATATCTCAGCCTCCAGCGAGCCCGGCCATGGCAGCACCTTCCGCTTTTACATCCGGCTGCCGCGGGCCACTGCACTGGCCGTGGCCGAGCAGTTGGCGGCCGGAGAAGCCGTCGACGTGTCTCCTGCGCGGGTGCTGCTGGTGGAGGACAACAGGATCAACCGCGAGATGATCACGGCCATGATCGAGCTGGACGGCCACGAGGTGCGCACGGCCGCGGACGGCTTGGAGGCACTGAAGGCACTCGAAAATTTCACGCCGGACGTCATCTTCATGGACCTGCAGATGCCCCGTTGCGACGGCTATGAGGCCACGCGGCGCATCCGCGCGCTGAAAAATCCCCGGCTGGCAGCCACGCCCATCGTCGCGCTCTCCGCCCATGCGCAGAAGCCGCCGGAGGAGGAGTGGCGCAAGACCGGCATGGACGCCCATCTCTCCAAGCCGATCCAGCTGGCCACCATCCGCGAGGCCATTGCCGCAATCACAAGCGACAGGGAGACTCCGCGGCAAAAGGAGCAAGACGAAAGCGCCACGTCCGACGGGGCAGTGCTCGACCTCGAAATTTTGCGGGACAACATGGGCCACAACGAGGACCTCGTGCGCCTGGCGTGCGAGAAGTTCCTCTCCCACGCCGCCGGCTACATGGACGACCTGCAGATGGCCGTGAAGAACAACGACCGCAACGAGGTGAAGCGGATTGCCCACTCCTTCAAGTCCGTGGCCGGGACCATCGGCGCCGAGCAGGCGCGCCAGGAAGCGTTGACCATAGAAAAAGAAGCCCCCACTGCGGCGTGGGGACTTCTGTCGCAACACGTGTCGAGTCTGAGAGAGATGGTGGACGAGCTGCGCGTGCTGGTGGCCGAGGCCGTGCGGCGATAGCCGTGGCCGCTACTGCAGTACGTACCGCGCCAGCTCCTGGTAGTCCGTGAAGTCGCAGTCCACGAACTCCATGCCGATAAAGACCGATTCCTGCTCCTGCTCCAGCCGCCGCGCCCGCCCCTGCAGAATGAGCGGCTCCTCCTGTTTGTTCAGATAGAAGATTATTTCCACGGGCGTCTCGTTATCCAGGACGACCACTTCCGATGATTTTGGTATAGTAAACAGCGCGCCCCCCATGGACAGGTTGCGTATGGTCGCGGAGCGCGCATTGAAATTTCGTTTAGAGTCGCTGGTTTGCAGGATGGCGGGGATATCGCCGCTCTTTCTGCAGAACGAGCGCTTCTCGAAAACAGGGCCGCTCTTCAGGACACGCTGATTGTCGCGACCATAGTCCAGATATCGTTGTACCAGCTCATCGATGATTTCGCGCACCGACGCCTCCTTGGTGTCCGCTATCTCGCTCAACGTCTCGAACGTGTCGCGACTCAGACTATATGGGACAGTGCTTTCAGCAGCTTTCTTGGTCATGGGGCCTCCCTGGCTACGCCTCGTATGACCTCTCCCGGCGAAGGACACAGGGTTGATCTGTGTATGCATGGAAACGTCTACCAACCGGTCCTCCTGAGGCTTCTTTTGGCGTCATGCATTCTTCCTGACAATCGAACCAGTTCCGGCGAAAATTTGTTATGAAAGAAGCATGCCATGACCACCTGCTGCGATGACATCCAACTTATCTGGCCGCGATCATAAAATTTTTCCCCGAAGGTCCGTTTCGGCTCGTAAATATGCAGTCACGTCGTATGGAAAACCAAGACTCAAGCATCAATATGGCATGAGCATGTCTGATAATTCCCCGATTATTCGAGCATGTGGACATTGATTCGCCAAAAGAGGTCTGCCGGATTACGTAGCCTGCCAGCGTCTCCTCGCCTGTCCACGCTCTCCGTGAAATATCGAATTGTTGCAGTGGACTGCATAAATCATCTGGGATGCCGTCGCGATTTTTCCGCGCCAACAGCCCTTTCTTCATTTCCTGCTCGTCCTCCAACCACATATTCCAGAAAATCCAGCCCCGATACGCGCAATCCGGAGTGTTTTCAGGCCGCTTCCGGATAAAACGCCTCAACCCATTGAAATTGTTCATGCGGATGGTTGCCATGCATCTCCGGTAAAAGCGGACGGCTGGAGTGGGAATCCCCAATCACCTCCCCGCTTCGTGACGAATACGTCAACCCGCTGGTTTTACATTCCTTTTACAGAAGACCTTCCGCCCACACCGGACAAGGACGATTCCGCAGGAACCGGACTTCGCGCCGCCGCACACCCCATATCCAGAGCTAGCTACCGGGAATTCATGGGGATTCGCCATTGGCACAATTCTTTCTAGGAGGAACTTCGGAGTCTGTGCGCCCCTACGGCGCCTGACCGAAAACGCAAGGAAAACACTATGTGGAACAAGATACTCCTCCTCATACTCATCGCCGTCTCCTTGCTCGGCTGCTCAACCGCCAAGCGGCCCGAGATTACGTTTGCGGGCCTGGAGCGCGGCGAATCGATGAAGGCCCTGCCACCGACGATCAATGTGGACATGGACTCGGAGTTCTTCGCCCCGTGGATCGGTTTTTCCGAAGCGTTGGTGTTCTTCCCTGAAGAGCGTGCGGCCCTGGCGTTTCTCGGCAACTCACTGTACGTGCCGGAGCCCGCGGGCCGGGAGCAGATCGAATCGCAGTTCCTGTTCCTGACGCGCACCATCCGGCCGCGGCTGGCCAAGTGGCTGGCCAGGTCGGACCAGTACGCGCCCATGGTGCAGAAGGTGCTCGCCAAGGCCGGACTGCCCCGCGAGCTCGTCTACCTGCCGTTCATAGAGAGCGGCTACAGTCCGCAGGCGTTGTCGCACGCAGGCGCCATGGGGATCTGGCAGTTCATGCCCGCCACGGCCAGGCGTTTTGGCCTGCAGGTGGGCAACGGCCAGGACGAGCGGCGGGACCCGATCAAATCCACCATGGCCGCAGCCGCCTACCTGCGCACGCTGTACGAGCAGTTCGGGGATTGGTCCCTGGCCATCGCCGCCTACAACTGCGGCGAGAACAAGATCCAGCGACTTGTGGATATGACCGACGCGAAGAACTTCTTCGAGCTGGCCGCGGTGAACCACACCCTGCCCAGCCGGTACCGCCTGGCGCGGGAGACCATGCTCTACGTCCCCCGGTTCACGGCCATGGTCCGCGTGGGAGAGAACCTCTCCCGCCTGGGCTTCACCCCGCCGGAATGGAAGAAGAGCGTGGACATGGCGCGGCTGTAGAGGACATCTGCACAGCGCCAGAACCGCGGATCGTCATAACACGCAACAACTTGGCCCCGACCCCGGAAGAGTTCCAGGGCGCGGGGCCTTTCTCATTGTCGAGTGCGTTGGATTGATGGGGTGCGCCGACCGGCGCGTCGCCTGCGGGATGGTCAGCCCGTAGGCCGTGCTCCTGGCGGCGACCCAGGCGGCACCTCGGAACAACACCCCAGACGCATCCGCCGCGTCATGCCATGCCGTGCGCCGTGTTACCGCAGGATGGGCAGCATCGCCTTCACATCCTCGGCCTGCGAGGCGTCCAGGGCCTTGTCAAAGGCCATGGCGGCCTGCTCCTCGTTGCCCATGGCGCGAAGCACGGCGCCTTGCGCCAGATAGAGCTGCATGCTGTCGTCTCCAAGCTGCTCCGCCTTGTTCAGCGAGGCCAGGGCCTGCTCGTACTGCTCGTGTTGCATGTAAATGAGCCCGACCAGACGATTGGCCGTCGCAGAGTCCGGCGCCAGGGTCAGGAGCTTTTGCAGCACGGCCATGGCCTGGTCGTACTGCTCCAGATTGAACAGGCTGTACGCCTCGCCCTGCAGCGCGGTCACATCCTCGGGCCGCGCTTCCAGCACGGTCCTGAAGTCCTCCAGCGCCGCCGCGTGCTTGTCGTCCTGGGAAAGGACCATGCCCCGGTACAGCGTCGCCTCGGTCCAGTCCGGCCGCTGGGAGAGCACGTGGTTGATGTCCCGCAGCGCCGTCTTGTACTCGCGCTGCTCCATGCGCACGTAGGCGCGGTAGAGCCACCCTTCCAGATACTCGGTGTCCAGGGCTATGGCCTTGCCGAAGTCCTTTTCCGCGGCCTCCAGCTTGTGCTGCTGCAGCCGGGCCAGCCCCCGCCGGCGGTAGGCTGCGGCGTACTGCGGGTTATCCGCGATGGCCTCGCTCGCCAAGCGCACCGAGTCTCCATAGTCCCCGGAGTCGTACAGCCGGATGGACTCCTTGAGCTTGAGGGGCGCGAGCCTGGACTCCGGCGCGTCCGTGGCGTTGTCCGACAGCCTTTCGAACATAGCCAGGTCCTTTTCGGCAAAGTCCTCCTGCTCCATCAGCCGCAGGGCCCCGCCGCGAATGAGGTAGAGCTCCGGGTCGAACGGCACCAGCCGCACGGCCGTGTCGAAGTTGTGCATCGCCTCGGGGTAGCGCTCCTTGTACAGATCTATCTCCCCAAGATGCATGTAGCTTTGCGCGGCCATCTGCACGGTCTCATCCTGCACCGTCTCCCGGCCGGTCATAAAGTCGGTCCGCGAGCGTTTCTGGTAGGACTGGATGACCGCGGTGAAATCCTCTGCCGCGCTGTCCAGATTTCCCAGCTTCAGAAGAGCCACGCCGCGATAAAACCGCGCCTGCGTCTTGGACGGGTCCAGCTCCAGGGAGGCCTTGAGGTCGTCCAGCGCCTTCCGGTACTCCTCCTGCTCAAGGTACGCCTGCCCCCGGAGCATAAGCGCATCGCTGCGGTCGGAATCCCGCATCTTCTCGTGCCCCAGAGCCTTGGTAAGCGTTTCCACCGCCGCATCATACTCGCCCCGTTGCAGTTGGGCCGTGCCATTGCCAAGGTCGCGCGTGCCGGCGCAGCCAACCGCCAACGCCAGAACAATGCCGGCCGCTGCAAGGAGAAAGGGAGAATGATTTCGCATCGAAACAGCATACACGAGCCGCGTTCCCGAGGGAAGCGGAAGACGAAAGCAATCGCTTTATGAAAGCGGCTTGAACGCAGACGCTGCCTTGCGATGGTCGTGGGTGGCTGGCGATATAATCCGTAGATTTTTCCGATCGTTTCGGTATATGTAGGGTATTGGGAAGAGAACTACCCGGCGGCGTCTCCCGACCCAGTCGCAACTTGCTTTTCGCACACTGTGCCCGAGCCGGAACGCGCCACCGGATGCTCTGCCCCAGCCATGCGCACGGCGCTGTTTTGAACTGGTCGACCCACTGCACGACACGATCAACGCGACTTCTCGCTGCGGACCAGGTGCTCAGATACGATGAACGACTTCTTCTTCTCGACGAACCCCGACGACGCCGACCTGCTCGAATCACTCATCAAGCGTCGATGCGACGATACCTGCGCCATCGTCACACGCACCGGCGCATGGGGCGTTTTCGGCTCCATCCATCGCATTTCCACAGCGCATACCTTCATCGAGGGCCCGGACCTGCTGCTGATACTGCTGGGCAGCCCGTCATTTCTGGGCCGCCACTGCGCCACACCCGGTGCGGCAGAAAACGAGCCGGCCCTCGCCGCTCTGGTTGCGCAGGCCTTCGAAAGCCAGCAGACGATCTGCTGGAAGGACCATTTCAACGGTCCCTTCGCGCTTCTGGCCGTGCAGAAATCCACCGGGAACGTGCTCCTCGCCACGGACATGCTGGAGTTCACGCCTATCTACCACACCGAGTACACGCGGCGCGGCGAGCCGGCCTTCTGTTGCGGCACGCAGATCAACATCGTGGCGGACCTTTCGGGCCAGGATGCACTCGACCCCGTGTCCATCGCCGAGTGCATCCTGTTCAAGACGCCGACCTCGCCGTACACCCTGCTTGAAAACATCAGGACAATGCCGCCCGCCTCGGAACTACGCCGCGGCCAGGACGCCCGGCTCACAATTGCCAGCTACTGGTTGCCTGTGGAGCCGGAGCGCATCGATTTTACCCTGGAGGAGTGCGCCGCCGAGCTGCGCCGCATTACCGAAAGCAACGTAAGGCAGGTGGACCAGGACTACGACGCCATCGGCATCCTGCTCAGCGGAGGAAGCGACTCCCGCGTGGTGGCCAGCCTGCTGCACGGCAACCCCAAGGTGGAGGCCCTCACCTTTTCCGAGTCCGCAAACCGCGAAAGCGCCCTGGCGGAACGCATCGCCGAGGTGGCCGAGCTGAAGTTCCGGCTGTACACCCAGAACTCCGACTACTACCTGGACCACATCGACGCCTGCTCCGAGCTGGCCGGCTTCGACAACTTCTTCATCCACTCCCACGTGCTCAGCGCCTGGCGGCGCATGGGCCTGCATGAGAAGGACGTGATCCTCGGCGGCTTCTTTTCCGACGTGCTGCTCAAGGGCAACCAACTGCCGCAGAAACCGCTCATCCACGGAACGTGTGTCAAGGTTATCGACAGGAAGGCGCTGGCCATGCCCACCAACCCGGCGCTCAGTCCGGAGCTGCAGGATGCGGCGCACAACCGCCGGCAGGTCTATCTGGACATGCTCAAGGCGTTCCGGCCCAGAACCTACAAGGAGTTCGAGGTCGTCTACTCCGTGGGCATGGACGACGCCCTCAGCTACTACGCCATCAACAGACGGTTCTTCAATCCGCACGAGGTGTTCTCGGACAACCGCGTGGTGGAGCTCTCCTGCCGCACGCCCTACCGCTGGAAGATCAACGGCACCCTGTTCCGCACGGCGTTTCAGGACATCTTCCGCCTGTATCGCTCCGTGCCCCACACCAGCGGCATGTACTGCCATCTCGATTCGTACCGGAACATGCCCTACTGCATTGCGGCCACGGCCAGCAGGAAGATCAAGATCCTGCTGAACAAGCTCGTCCGGCCCGGCGCCAACGTGGACCCGTGGCGGCAATCGCCCAACATCGTGGAGGAGGCGGCACGGCGCTCGTACTTCGAGGCCGACCTCAACACGGAGGCGTTCCGCGACGGCGTGGGAGGCGCTATCGACGTGCCCACCCTGATCCGCTCCACCCCGCCCAAACCGCTGCTCATCGTTATGCAGATCGCACGCTACCTCCAGACCCACACGCCGCCTCCCCGGAGCTGAGGCGACGGAAAATCGAAGCGGAAAGGCCGGGCCGTAATAGCCCGCCTACGCCGCCGCCCACGCGCGGGGCGTTGTCCTGTCAGCGTTATTGCCTCGCGGCGGCTGTTTCCTGTACGCTGGGCGCTGCGGTCCGGGCTGTCGCCCGGTCCCTATCGAATCCATCCTCCAACGCACAGAACACGCCCGATCATGTCCCCGCACGTTCCTTCCTCCGATTCCATCCGCACCGTAGCCCTTGTGGGCGGCACCCACGGCGACGAGCTCACCGGCGTGGCCCTTGTCCGCGCTTTCCAGCAACATCCCGAGCGTATGCAGCGGCCCGGCCTGGACGTCACCGCCCTCATCGCCAACGAGGCGGCCATAGCCGCCTGCCGCCGCGGCGTGGACGGCGACCTGAACCGCTCATTCGCTGCGGCCGAGCTTGCCGACGCCTCCCTGCACTCGGTCGAGCAGCGCCGGGCCAAGGCGATCAACGCCCAGCTCGGTCCCAAAGGGCCAGACACCGCCACCGACCTGATCCTCGACTTTCACTCGGCCGCGTCCGACATGGGCCTCAACTGCAACATCACCGGCGAGGACCCGTTCCTCTTCCGCCTCGCCGCCCTGGCCATCCACCGCCTGGCCGCAGAGCCCGACCCCCTGGCAGTCCGCTGCTACCAGTTCCCGGCACCCACGGGCGACGCCCCCTACCTGCCCACCATCGCCCGCCACGGCATGGGCGTCGAGGTGGGCCCGGTCATGCCCGGCAGCCTGAACGCCGCCATCTACTTCCCCACCCTGTGCCTCGCCCATACCCTGCTCGACCTCGTCGCCGAGTACGCCGCCGGCCGCTGGCCCGACGCCCCCCTGCCCCTGGACGTGTACACCGAAATCGATACGATCCCGTTCCCGCGCGACGCAGATGGCCGCCTCACCGCCATGGTCCACCCGGAACGCACCCGCCGCGTGTACCAGCCCCTCCAGCCGGGCGACCCGCTCTTCCTCGACTTCCACGGCCGCACCATCCCCTACACCGGCGCCCCCGGCCTCTACCCCACATTCGTCAACGAACCCTCGTACCTGGCCAAGGATATCGCCCTGTGCCTGGCCCGGCACAGCCAGCGCATGGTGTGATGCGGCATACGGGGGACGCTGTCCCCCACGCCCCCTGGCGGGTGCTCGAGGGCGGAGCCCTCGAACAGCACTTACCCCAGCCGGCGGGCCAGGGAGGTTTCGAGGCGGCGGGCGAGCATGGACAGGGTGAAGGTCATGGAGAAGTAGAGCAGAGCCACGGTGATCCAGATTTCGAAGGTGAGGTAGGTGGAGGCCATGAGCTCCATGCCCTGGAAGGTGAGCTCGCTGACGGAGATGACGCTGACGATGGAGGAGTCTTTGATGGTGGAGATGAACTGGCCGGCCAGGGGCGGGACGATGCGGGTGAAGGCCTGGGGCAGGACCACGTGGCGCAGCCGTTGCCAGCGCGAGAGACCCAGGGCGTAGGCCGCTTCCCACTGGCCGTACTCCACAGACTGGATGCCGGCGCGGACGATCTCGGTGATGAAGGCGCCTTCGTAGAGGGCGATGGTGATGGCGGCCGAGAGGAAGGCGGTGAAGCGCGAGGGTTCGGCCAACACGACGCGCATGACGTTCTGGAGCCAGTCCGGGGCGTGGCGCACGGCGTCGTCCAGGCCCAGCACCTGGGCAATGTAGTCGGAGAAGAAGAAGTAGAAGATGAAGACGAGCACCAGAGGTGGCAGGTTGCGCACGAGCTCCACATAGCCGGTGCCCAGCAGCCGGAGCAGGCCGGAGCGGCTGGTGCGGGCCAGGCCCATGAGCAGGCCGAGGACGCTGCCCAGGATGGTGGCGAGGATGCTGATGCGGATGGTGGCGAAGAGCCCCTGGAGCAGGAAATTGGCGACCCAGCGGCCCTTTTCCTCATCATAGTAGGCCAGGTACTTGGGCATGGCGTCCCAACGCCACGTATAGTTCATTCTGGCTTCGACCACGTAGGCGAGATAGCCCACGCCGGCCGCGAGCAGCACGAGAAGGATGACGTCGAGAGGTCCGATCTTGAAATGGCGCACGTTCGCTCTATTCGGATGCAGAAATACGGGGAAACGCCGCCCCGGGACATCGCGCCGGGGCGGCTGTTCACGCTTGGAAATGGCGGGTAGCCGCGGCTACTCGACCTGATCCGCCCAGTCGCGGGTATTGAACCAGTAGAGGGCGCGTTCCTGCAGCCAGCCCTCCAGCTCCTTGCGGCGAATCCAGTTGTTGAAGATGTTGAGCGTGTCCACGTCGCCCTTGCGCACCGCGAAGCTCGTTGGCTCCTTGGTGATGGTGTCTTTGAAGGGCAGATAGAGCGTGTCCGGATGCTCGATGGCCTGGAAGGCAGGCAGCGGCGCCGAGCTGACAAAGACGTGCGCCTTGTCGTTGAGTATTTCCTGGAGTGCGGCGGGCTCGGTGTCGAAGAGCACGAGCTTCGCCTTGGGAAGGAACTTGCGGGCGGCCTCGGCGGCGGTGGAGCCGGTGCGGGCGGCCACGGTGAAGTCATCGCGGTTGAAGTCCTCGAGCGTGGAGAGCCCGGGGGCCAGGTTCTTGTTGGCCACGATGGCCTGGCCTGTGTAGTTGTACGGGACGGTGAAGTTCACCTTGAGGTTGCGCTCGGTGGTGGTGGACATGCCGCCGATAATGACGTCGAACTTGCCGGTGAGCAGCGCCGGGATGATGCCGGACCACTTGGTGGGGACGAACTCGACCTCCACGCCCAGGTCCTGGGCCAGCTGCTTGGCCACGTCGATCTCGAACCCGATGAGCTGCCCCTTCGTGTTCTTCATGGCCCACGGCACAAAGGTGTCCATGCCGACCTTGAGCACGCCGCGTTGCAGCACCTGCTCGATGGTGCTTTCCTGGGCGAGCTGGTTTCGGACGGATTCGGCCTGGGCGCTGTTGACCACAAAAATCATGATCGCCCCGATGAGGGCGGTTACCTGGATGAATCTCCACGCTTTCATTGTCCTGCACTCCTTGAAGTAACGGTTGATATTGGGGCCAGGCCGCACGGTGCGGCGTCCGGCTCCGCCATATTACAAAATCTGACTGAGAAACTCGCGCGTCCGGGGATGGCTGGGCGACTCGAAGAAGGTCTCGGTGCGACACTCCTCCACCACCTTGCCCTGCTCCATGAACACCACGGCGTCGCCCACCTCGCGGGCAAACCCCATCTCGTGGGTCACCACCACCATGGTCATGCCCTCGGCCGCGAGATCGCTCATGACCTGCAGCACCTCGCCGATCATCTCCGGGTCCAGGGCGCTGGTGGCCTCGTCAAAAAGCATGACCTTGGGCTTGAGGGCCAGGGCGCGGGCTATGGCCACGCGCTGCTGCTGCCCGCCGGAGAGCTGGGCCGGGTAGCTTGCGGCCTTGTCGCCGATGCCCACCTTGTCCAGCAGCTGCATGGCCGTCTCGGTGGCCTCGTCCTTGCTCTTCTTGCGCACCAGCCGCTGTGCGAGGTTGACATTCTCCAGCACGGTCATGTGCGGAAAAAGATTGAACTGCTGGAAGACCATGCCCACTTCCTGGCGGATCTCGTCGCGGTGCTTCTTGCTGTTGTCCAGGGGGATGGAGTCGATAACCACGCGGCCTTCGTCCATGGCCTCCAGGCCGTTGAGGCAGCGCAGGAAGGTGGACTTGCCCGAGCCGGACGGCCCGATGATGACCTTCACCTCGCCGCGGTGGACGTAGAGATTCACGTCGTCCAGGGCGTGCACCCCGTTCTCGAAGGTCTTGCTCACGTGCTCGGCGATGACGATGGGCTCGTTCCCGGCGAACACTCCGGGCTCGCCGCACTCTTCGCTTTGGGCCTGGGGGCTTTCGTTCACGGCGCTTTCCGGCATGTTACCCGGCTCCCTGTTCGTTATACATGGCCTGTCCCTTGGACATTCGCTTTTCCAGAAGATTCACGAGGCGCGACAGCGTGATGGTGACCACCAGATAGATGGCCGCGACCACGAACCAGACCTCAAACGTCAGAAAGGACTGCGCGATGATGATCTGCGCCTCCTGCGTGAGCTCCAGCACGGCAATGGTGGAGACCAGGGCCGAGTCCTTCACCAGGGCCACGGCCTGGCTGGCCAGCGGCGGCAGGATGCGGCGGATGGCCTGCGGCAGCACCACGTAGCGGTAGGTGTGCCACGTGGACAGGCCCAGGCTGTGCGCGGCCTGCCACTGGCCCTTGTCTATGGAGGCGATGCCGGAGCGGAAGACCTCGGAGGCGTACGCGCCTTCGAACAGGGAAAGCGCCAGCACCGCGGCGGTGAAGCGTTCGATGTCCAGCACCTGGCCCAGCACGAAGTAGATGAAGAATATCTGGATGAGCAGCGGCGTGTTGCGGATGGACTCCAGGTAGCAGCGGGCGATGATCTTGCCCACGATGGAGTCCGAGAGCCGGAGCACGGCCGTGGTCAGCCCGAAGAGGAAGGAGAGCACCAGGCTGATGCCCGTGATCTGCAGGGTGACCCACAGCCCGTGGAGCAGCGGCCCCGGCGTGAACACGCCGTCTTTGAAGGTATAGATGTACTTCCAGACGCGGTACCACTGCCAGTTGTAGTTGAGTGATTCCGCACCCGTGTTCACGAGAAGGACGAGGAGCGCAATAAGCACCACCGCCATTCCCGCTTCTTTGAGAGTCAGCCCGGTCCGGCGGCGGAAGGCGGCGGGCATGTGATTCAGCGATCGCACCATGTGAGTTATTCCTGACGATCCGCAGAGGATCGGATAATGGCCTTACACTATATTTTTTTCCCCAGGGAACTCAAGAATTCTTTCCTCAAGATGACGATCCGTCCGCGATTCACCCGCGAATATGCCCCGGAGAGACCGTCAACACTGGGATTATGGCCGGCAGAAAGCAACAGGCCAGCGCGCTCCGGATGCGCCGCACAGAGTATTTGAAAAACCCGCCTGAAAAGTATACGTTTTGTCCGCAGTTCTGCTTCGAGCCGCGCCGCGGTTCCGTTGTTCCCGCGGACCAGCACGCGACCCGCAAACACCGTCATGCGCGGCGGCCGGCGGCCGTCCGGACAGGAGAAGACATGGAAAAAATCCTCATCATCGGCTGCAAGAAAGCAATGGACGACGTCTGCATCGGCTGCTCGCGCTGCCTGGTCAGCTTCAACCGGCGCGAGGGATTCTTTGAGCTGTACGAGGACGAGGAGGCCGAGGTCATGGGCCTGCTCAACTGCGGGGACTGCCCCGGCGCGACCATCATCACCCGGCTGGCCCAGGTGAAGCTGTGGAACGCGCCTCTTTCGGAAAAGCCCACGGCCGTACACATCGGCCCCTGCATCACGGAGCACTGTCCCCATCGCGAGACGATCATCGCCAAGATCCAGGCCAAGGCCGGCATCCCGGTGATCGAAGGCACGCACACCTACACGCCCATGGACATCTTCCGCTGAGCATGGGCTGTGGTTTCGCAGCTGGGGTAAAGAATGGGCGGGATAGCTTCGAGCCTCCCCGGTCTCACGGTCAGGCGGTCTCGCAATCACCCGGAGGCGGGTCGCACAAGCGCCGCCCGACGCGCATCGAGCTCTACTGCCGGCGCAGCCGCTGGATGCTGGCCATGAGCTCCGTGCCCTTTTCGCCGCTGCCGTCGGAGATGTAGGAGACCTCCATCTCGTCCGGCCCTGTAAGATGGAACACGGCGTATCCGGCCTTATGCTCCGCGATGTACACGGTTTTCAGATCGGGCGAGATGACGCCGAAGAACTCCTCTCCGTTGCCGGAGCCCGGCCCCTCCACGTGGAGCTTGGAGGTCTTTTCCCCGGCAATGAGCCGACCATCCTGCTTGTCGATGATGTACGCCGTGAGCGGTTCATCGATGATGTGCTTGAAGTGGCCGTCCAGAATGAGAAACGAGGAGCGTTTGCCCACCCACGTGCCCACCAGGTTCGGCGGGATGGGTTCGGGTTCCTGCGCAAAGGCAGGCACGGTAAGAAATACGAGACAGACAAGCCCGCAGATGGTGAGAGCCAATGAAATCCGATGCAACATGCTGTGTCTCCGGTATTGCTGCTGGCGACCGAAACCGTGCGGAATCGATCCTCGTTAGCGCCCGTCTCTGGGGGAATAGGGCTCCTCATTTTTTCATCGTAGTTCGACCCTGCACCCGGCGCAATGCCTTCCCCGAAAAATGACGTATGGTATTTTCCGAAAAACTACCCGCGGACTGCGCCAGTCTCGCATAGATACCAAATCTGGAAATGAATTCAACATCTTCAGAGCCTCGTGCCGGAGTATTATCTATGCGGCCTCCATCCGGAAACGAACGGGTATGCCCCGGCGGAAAACGCCGTCTCGCTCCTGTTGCGAGCGGCACCCGAGCGGAGGAAACGACGCGGGCGGACAGTCCTGATCGCATCCGGAGGACGCTGCCCCCTCGTTGGGATCTTTGTCTTTCAGGACCCTGCAGGCCGAAATGTCGCCCTCTGATATTCTGCTGCCTTGTTTCGTGACATGGACCGGCGGCATGGGTATTATATTGACACCACTTTGTTCCCGTTTCCGGGAGGTTGGCCATGGCTTTGGATGTGCGAGAGCTCGTCCGCGAACGAATGCCGGACTTTCCCATGGCTCGCTGCGGCCGTCTCGTCACTGACACCAGCGAGTTCATGCGCATCGACTACGGCGATGTGATCGAGCTGGGCGGCATGCATTACCTGGTGTTCAAGGACGAGTCCGAGCGGCGCTTCGGCCTGGAGGACCCCAAGTACTGGGTCAAGCGCTGCCGCTGTCTGGAAAGCGGCGAGTCCAAAATCCTCAAGCTCGTCTTCTACGAGAGCTTCACCCTCCATCTCGGCGCCATCGCCGTGCAGTGCTACCGCAGCCCGCAGAAGGAAGCGCGCATCCTCATGGAGGTCCGCGGGGACATCCGCTTCATGCAGGGCGTGCCCATCAACGACACCCGCGGCAACGTGGTGCGCGTGCTGGACATCATCCGCGGCAAGCCCATCGACGTGGTGGCCGACGCCATCGAGGCCGACCACGAGACATACTTTTACGAGCACTTTCCGGACCTGCTCGCACGCTTCATCACGGCCTGCGAGGCCATCGCCAGCCTGCACGACCGCTTCGAGAAGCACGGCGACGTCCGCCGCGACCACCTCTTGATGGAGCACGGCACGCGCCAGTGCCGCTGGATCGACTTCGACTACGCCTTCCAGTCTCACGAGAACCCCTTCGGCCTCGACCTCTTCGGCCTGGGCAACATCCTGCTCTTTCTCGTGGGCAAGCGCATCTACACGGCCCAGGAACTCGCCCGGTTCCCGGCCCCGGTCATTCAATCCATCAACGAGGACGACCTCTCGCTCATGTTCCCGCACCGGATCATGAACATCGGCAAACTGTTCCCCTACATCCCCAAGGAGCTCAATTACATCCTCCAGCACTTCTCCTCCGGGGCGCCCCTCTTCTACGAATCCACGGCCGAGCTCCTCGACGACCTGCGCCCGGTGCTCAAAACAATGCAACCCGCGCCATGACCACACGCAATGCAAGGGAGGACGCCATGGACTGCACGCACATCATGATCGCCGTGGACGGTTCCGAGAACTCCATGCGCGCCGTGGACTACACCGCCGCAATCATCGGCTGCCGCGGCGGGTTCACGGTCCAGGTCGTGCATATAGAACGCCTGCCGGACCGCGATCTCTTTCCCGACGAGGCGGCCTGGAAGAAGAACTGCAACGCCTACGCCGCGGACATGCGCCGCTTCCTGGCCGACTCCCGCCAGAAGCTCCTCGACGCCGGCATGGGCTCCGACGATGTGACCGAGCTCTACGTGCCCAGCTGCCAGCGCCCCTCCCCGGACCAGGAGGCCCTGCGCTGCAGTCACGGCGCCACTATTTCCCAGGAGATCCTGCGCTGCATGGAAGAAGGCGGCTACGGCACCATCGTGGTCGGCAGGCGCGGCCTCTCCAAGGCCGAAGAGTTCATCTTCGGCAGCGTCTCCAGCAAGATCGTCCACCACGCCAAGGGCTGCACGATCTGGGTGGTCTCCTGAATCGCGCCCCTGGCGCGCAACTTCCAACGAGGTAATCCAATGGTCAAAGCCCCGCGACATATCCTGGCCGCCATCAGCGACGAGCCCAGCGCCCTGCATGGCGTCCGCTTCATCAGCCGCTTCCTGCGCGTCACCGACGATATCGCCGTGACCCTGCTCTTTGTCGTCCCAAAGCCCCCGGACGTGGAAAATCCTGGCCGCTTCCTCACCTCCTCCCTGGCCCGCGGCAAGTTCTCCCTGGACCAGGCGGCGCGGCTGCTCGTGGAAGCCGGCTTCCCATCCGAGTCCGTGGAGCAGAAAAACCTCTTCGCCCGGCGGTCCAAGCCCGCAGAGCTCGCCGCCGAAGCCGTGCGCGGCCTGTACGACGCCGTGGTTCTGGGCCGCCGCGGCCACGCCTGGCTCATGGACCTGGTAGAAGGCAGCGTCAGCAGCGACATCGTGGACACCGGCCTGCGGGTGCCCGTGTGGATCGCACGCATGCCCGGCGAGGACCGCACCGGCGTGCTCGCCTGCCTGGACGACTCCGAGCAGGCCTTTGGCATGGTGGACCACGTCGGCTTCCTCCTGGCCCGCGAGTCCCAGCCCATCACCCTCTTCAGCGTGCTCGACCCCGGCCACGAGGACCACGCCCGGGCCGATGCACTCTTCAAACGCGCCGTCGGGATGCTCGAACAGCACGGCGTCGGCGTCGAGCGCATCCACACCAAGACCGTGGCCTCCGCCAACCCGGCCAAAGCCATCCTCGCCGAAGCCGCAGACGGCCACTACGCCGCCGTAGGCGTGGGCCGCACCGGCGAAAACAAAGGCACGCTGTTCATGGGTTCAGTCTCCACAACCCTGCTCAAGGAGCTCACCGGCGCCGCCCTGCTCGTTCACCAGTAGATGACAATCTTATTCAAATAAAACACGTGCCTCTGGCGGCCAGGGGAACATTACTTGTGGGGGACTCTGTCCCCCCTGCCAGGGAGCATGGCTCCCTGGACCCTCTTCGGGGCATGGACCAGTTACAGGTCCAGGGAACTTAGTTCTCTGGCGGGGTGCCCGACGATTCTCCAGGACAGAAGAATCGGACCGGTGAGTGGAATGAACCGACCAAAGGTACGCCCCAGGATGGGGCGTACCAGGGGCGGCGCCCCTCGGACCTCAACGCGCTTGACGACAGCGGCGTGATGGGCCATGGAGTGATAAGCAAGACAACTTGCTCACACCCCAACAATAAGGAGTTGTGATCGTGGATCTGTCGTACGATCTCTTACGGACGTTCATTGCCGTGGCTGAGACCCGAAACTTCACCCGCGCCGGCGAGCTGGTGAACCGCACGCAGTCGGCCGTGAGCCAGCAGATCAAGCGGCTCGAAGGCGAGCTCTGCCAGGAGCTGTTCGCGCGCGATGCGCGCAGCGTGCATCTGACGCCGTACGGCGAGGCGTTCGTGCCCCATGCCCGGCGGCTCATCCGGGCGCACGAAGAAACCGTGGCCGCTCTGTCCACGCCGGACGTGGCCGGGGTGGTGCGTCTGGGCGCGCCGGACGACTACGCCGCCTTTTTCCTGCCCGGCATCCTGGAGCGATTCGCCTCGGTCTGCCCTCTGGTGCAGGTGGAGATGCGCTGTTGCGAATCAAGCGCCGCCCTGCTGACCGCTCTGGACAACGGAAAGCTGGACCTGGTGATCCGCACGAACGTGACGCCCACCGTGGCTGGCCAGACCATCGCCCAGGAGCCCATCGTCTGGGCCGCCTCGGCCTCCCATTGCACGCACGAGATCAATCCCCTGCCCCTGGCCGTGTTCGCCGAGGGCTGCGAGTACCGCGCCTGGGGCACCCAGGCCCTCGAAGACATCGGCCGGGCCTACCGCATCGCCTACACCAGCCCCAGCATCATGGGCATCCAGGCCGCCATCACGGCCGGCCTCGCTGTGGCTCCCATCGGCCTGCACTCCCTGCCGCCGGGCGGACGCCTCCTGGGCGAGGACGACGGGTTCCCTCAGCTCCCCTCGGTCACCGTCTCCCTCCACCGCCGCACCGACAACGGCGGCGAAGCCGTCGACCGCCTCGCCAGCTACGTCATCGAAGCCTTCCGCGAAAAACGGCTCGACCAGCCGTCGCAGTGCAACGCGGCGTAAACACACCCTACAATCCAATCCATGTTCCGAGGGGCGCTGCCCCTCGGGCACCCCGCCAGGGAGCTTAGCTCCCTGGACCCATTATAAGGGGTCCGGGGACCACTGGTCCCCGGCAGGGGGACATGGGGGACAGCGTCCCCCAGTACCAGCTATCCGTCTCTAATCATGCAGCCAGCGTAGATCGTAGAGGTCGGTGCGCCGGCTTTCGGCGTTGCGCACGCTGCCCTGGAGCCGGAGCTCCTGGATGAGCTCGACGTCGAGGTCGGTGATGAGGGTGGTTTCCACGCCGGGTGTGGCTTCGGCGGCGATGGCGTCGTGGGGGAAGGAGAAGTCCGAGGGCGTGAACACGGCGGCGCGCGAGTACTGGATGCCCATGGTTTCGACCTTGGGGATGTTGCCCACGCTGCCGGAGATGGCCACGTAGCACTCGTTCTCGATGGCCCGGGCCTGGGCGCAGCGGCGTACGCGCAGGTAGGCGTTCTTGATGTCGGTCCAGAAGGGCACAAGGAGGATCTTCATGCCGCGCTGACTCTGGAGCCGGGCCAGCTCCGGAAACTCCACGTCGTAGCAGATGAGGATGCCGATTTTGCCCACGTCGGTATCAAATACCTTGAGGGACTCGCCGCCGGTCAGGCCCCAGCTGGCCTGCTCGTCCGGGGTGATGTGCAGCTTGTACTGGCTGTCCCAGGTGCCGTCGCGGCGGCAGAGGTAGCAGACGTTGTAGAGCTGCCCGTCCTCGCGGATTTCGGGCACGGAGCCGGTGACGATATTGATGTTGTAGGACACGGCCATGTCCAGCATCTCGCGGCGCAGGCGGTCGGTGTGTCCGGCCAGAGAGCGCATGGCTTCCCAGGGGCTCTGGTCTTCGTACTGGTGGATGAGCGGCGCGTTGAACAGCTCGGGGAAGAGGATGATGTCGGAGCCGTAGTCCGAGACCGTGTCCACAAAGAACTCCACCTGCTGCATGAAGTCCTCGAAGGTGGGGAAGCGGCGCATCTGCCACTGGACCACGCCGACCCGGGCGATGGACTTGACGCCGCCGATGAGGCGGGTGGTTTTCTCGTAGGAGATGTTCACCCACTCCAGGAGCACGGCAAAGCCGTGGGACTGGGTATCCTCCTTCCAGTAGCCGCGCAGGAGCCGCTTGATGTGGAAGTCGTTGGAGAGCTGGAAGGAGAGCACGGGATCGTAGATCTCGCGATTCTTGACCCGGCGGATATACTCCTGCGGGCCCATGTCGTCGGCGTGCTTGCGGTAGCCGGGCATGCGGCCGCCCAGCACGATGCCCTTGAGGTTGAGGCTTTCGCAGAGCTCCTTGCGCGCGTCGTACAGTCGGCGGCCCAGGCGCATGCCCTGGTAGTCCGGGTCCACGAAGACCTCGATGCCGTAGAGGTAGTCGCCCTCGGGGTCGTGCCGGCGCAGGGTGCCGTCGCCCACCAGATCCTCATAGGTGTGATGCTTCTCGATAACCGAGGACTGAAGCATCATGGTGAGCGCGGCGGCCACCACCCTGCCCTTGTCCTCGATGCAGATCTGGCCCTCGGGAAAGCGCTCGATCATGGCGGCGATCTCGTGCTGCTCCCAGGGCTCGGACACGGCGCGGTAGACCCGGCCGGAAAGCTCGCGGATGCGGTCGTAGTCCTCGATGCGCAGGTTCCGAAGGGTGAGCTTGTGCTCGGTCTGGCTATTGGTCATGGAACAATCCGTTTCCTTAGGAGTTGTGGTTCAGAGTTTGTCGGACAGGTGTATCAGGTTAGCCGGCGTTTTTCCAAAACCGGCTTGTGCAGAAGGGCCGCAAAGTCCTTTTGTAATTGTTTGGTAAATGTGCCAAATAGTGATTGACCACTGGCGGCTGCTGGTTCAAAAAGGAAAATATGTTAAGTGGCAATACGATACTACAAGAAATCGTGCGCTCCCAATTGTCCCGCAGGCCCAGGCCGGCCGCATGGATAGTGCCCCTCGCAGCGTTGGTCTGCCTCCTGGCCGCCGGTTGCGCGGCCACGCGCTACATGTCCAACCAGGTGGTGGGCAACTACTACCTCAACGAGCACCGCTACGCCGACGGCGTGGCGCACTTCCAGGAGGAGCTGGCCGCCCATCCGCAGGAGCCCCTGCCCAACTACTACATGGGCCGCCTGCTGCTGGCGCAGAGCAAGCCGCAGGAAGCGCTGCCCTATCTGCAGAAGGCCACGGCCCTCGATCCCGGCAAGGAGGAGTACTGGTACTGGCTGGGCGTCAACCAGTGGGCGCTGGGTAACCCCGGGGCCGAGCAGGAGGCGTATCTGCGTGCCCTGGAGATCGATCCCAAGTACGTGCCGGCGCGGCTCTACTACGCCCACAACCTCAAGGACGCCGGCAAGCTGAAGGACGCGCTGACCCAGTACGACAAGGTTTTGCTGGAAGCGCCTCTGCAGCCGGACGCGCTCTACAACCGCGCGGACATTTTGCAGAAGATCGGCATGCGCGGCCTGGCCGCCCCGGCCTGGAAAAAGTACCTCGACAACTACCCCGACGGCAGCGATGCGCGTGAGGCGGCCATGGCGCTTAACAGTCAGGGCGACTTCACTTACCGCATCCACGCCATTGGCGTGCGGCAGGTGGTGCTGCACCGCATCGGCTTCGCCCCCGGCTCCGGCAGCAAGCTGGACAAGGAGTCGCTGCAGTCCATCCACGTTGTCGGCGCCATGCTGCAGGATGATCCCTCGCTGCGTGTGGAGATCGCCTCCTACGACAAGTCCGGTAAGGACGCCGCCACCTACCGCGCCTTAGCGGTTCGAAGCGCCCTGGAGCAACGCGGCGCCCGGCCCGGACAAGTGAGCATTGCACCCTATGGCCGCGCAGAGCGCATCCGCGCCGGCGGCCGGGTTCATACCCTGGACGATTCCATCGTCTTTCGTAACCCCCGCCCGTAACTCACAAGGAGGATACGGCACATGAAAAAAGCATTCACCAAACCCTTGATTTTCGCGACAGCTCTGGTTCTGGCCACCGCAGCCTGGATGCCTGCCGGCGCCGCCGAGGTGGACACCAACTACGACACGCTGAACCAGACGCACCAGCAGCGTACCGACAACATGGCCATGGCCTCGCTCGATCCTGCCGAGCATGAGGCCCTGGAGAACGCCATGGGTGATCTGCAGCAGACCCGCGACGCGCTGCGGACGGCGCAGCAGCTCGGCGACGAGGACGCCATCGCCCAGGCCGAAAACGACCTCAGAGCGGCCGAGAGCGTGTTCAGCGGAGCCCTGGCCGACGCGCTCGACGCACAGGCCGAGGACATCGCCACCATGCGCGCCGACGGCATGGGCTGGGGCCAGATCGCAAACGAGCTGGGCGTCCATCCCGGCACGCTGGGGCTTGGCGTGGGCAACAAGCACGTCCAGCAGGCGCATGAACGCATCGACGCCCTGGCTGGTGAGATGGCCCAGGAAGACACGGCCATGGAAACGATCCGCACCCGCACCAGAACCACCACCCGCGCCACCGAGCGGAGCATGCAGGGCAACGGCAACGGTCTGGGCAAGGGCCATGGTCTGACGGCAGACGGCTCCTCTGCGCAGTCCAACGGCCTGGGCAGCCAGAAGTCCAAATCCGGCATGGGCAACTCCGGCTCCAACGGCCGCGGCAGCGGCAACAGCAACGCGGGCGGCAACGGACATGGCGGGGGCAACGGAGGCGGTAACGGCCACGGTGGCGGCAATGGCGGCGGGAATGGTCATGGAGGCGGCAACGGCAAGAAGTAGCCGCGTTCCAGCCTTCCAATACACAAAACACCACGGCCCCGAGGCGAGCAGCTTCGGGGCCGTTTTTTTGCACCAGAGGCCGCTATCCGGTCCTGGCGTATTCTGCTCTCACTCGATGCGTCGGTGCGGCCCTGCACGAAGCGTTTTTTGGAACACCTCGTGGCCTGGAAAAAAATCACGCGACCCGCTGTTTTCAATTGCTTCAAATGCTTTCATTTTATATGAGGCCTTGACGAACTGAAACGTTAAGATATTCACTACATATACTTGCATTTCAACAGCAACGCGATGAACAATCCGAGTGACCTCCCCATCCAGCGCATCGTCGGCGGCATCCGCTGGCTAACACGCGCCGTAGCCAAGGACGCCGAGCGCTCCGGCAAACGCTTCGGCCTGACCGGGCCGCAAGCCAGCGTCCTGCATGCCATCAACCAGCTCGGCAGCATGAGCTCGGCCATGCTCTCCCGCAAGCTGCACGTCACGCCCGGCAACATCACGGGCATTGTGGATCGGCTGGAGAAAAAGGGGCTGGTCGTGCGCGAGCGAAAGCGGGAGGACCGGCGCGTGGTGCTGCTTCTCCTGACGCCCGAAGGCCAGAAGCTGGCCGACGAGCTGCCCGATCCGGCGGAGATCAAGCTCATCGCCGGGCTCTCCGAGCTGCCTCCCGAGGAGATCGAGGCCATCGACAAGGCCATGGCCGCCGTGTTCGATATCGTGGGCGCCGACGTGGAGGCGACCGACGATTGGGGCCAGGACTCCGGCAAGAGCTCCACGCCTTAGAGCGACACCACTTTCCTCACCCGAGCTGGCGACGCACCACAGCCCGAATCATCTCGTCGGCATACGGCAGCGCCTTTGCGCGTTGCGACTTTTCCGCCAGCAACCGCGCCGCACCGTCCGGATCGCGGCGGCGCCGGAAGGCGTCGCATATCGATACGCATACGCCGCACCCATTGCACGACGCATCAACCTGATTTTCTGAAGATTCTCTCGTCAAATCCATTTTCCTGCTTCACGCCCCTGGCGCGGGCTCGGTTCATAGAGTTGGCATCATCCGTCAACCTGCCAGCTGCCCGACCAAAAGCAGTACGCCAGCGCAAAGCAGCGCCAGCGATCCCAGCAGCATGAGCACGCCATGCATGCGGCTCAGCAGCACCTGTCGGCCATGGACGGCCGAGGACAGGCCACGCCGCGCCAGCAAAGCCGTGTATGCGGCAATGGTGGTGGTCAGGCTCATACCCACGGCAATGGCCACCATGGCGGCCAGCCCCTGAAGCAACAGCCCCTGCGTGAGAGCGAACACGAGCACGATGGCCGCGCCCGGACACGGGGCCATGCCCACGGCAATGGCCGTGGCGACCAGTCCGCGGCTCCCCCTGCACTCTTCTTTCGGGCTGTCGGCATCAACATTCCAATGGTGCCGTAGCTCTCGAATGGCGCCAACCGTAAACACCAGCCCCACTGCGGCCAGCAGGCCGTAGCTCGCTGTCACCAGCCATGCGCCGTACTTCTCCACGGCCAACACGCCGGACATGCGCAGCACAAAGGCCCCGCCCAGAACGAGCAGCGTGGCCGAGAGCACGTGGGCGGCCATGGCGATGCAGCTGAAGAGCCCGGCGTCGCCGAGCCTTGTCGGGCGGCTGCCGAAGTAGGCACAGGCAAAAGCCTTGCCGTGCCCCGGTCCGGCGGCGTGGATCACTCCGTAGAGAAAGGCCACGGCCAGGAACATCCAGAACGCATGGCCGAACGGCGCGGCGTGCATGGCCTGTCCAAAGCCAACGAGCCGGTTCTTGAGAACCATCTGCACCCTGGAGATTGTCTGCAGCACAGGGCTCAGCCAGGGCGCGAACACCGCGGGCACAGCCGGTCCGGACAGGCTGGACGGGCTGGACGGGGCCGCCGTGGCGTTGCGGGCTTTCTCGCCTCCCGTCTGGATGAACGGATTGCGCGCATGCGCCGGCGGGCTCATGGCGAGAACGGCCAGGATCGCGCACAGGCTGACCGCGAACGGAATCAATTTCGACACGTACGGCATCGTTGTCGTTTCACTGCTGGCCGAACGTGACAGTGAACGCATCCGGTATGATCAGCCCCTGGTAGTACGCCATATCCTTGGCTTTTCCGAAGCTCCCCTGCACGCCGAAATTGTTCGCGGCTCCGGAAAAGCTCGGCTTGAGGTCGGCCTGTTCAAAGCCTGTGGAGTTGATAAAGCGCTCGAAATCGCCGGGCTGCGCCTGAGCCGAAGGGTTGGCGAACTGCGGGTCCTTGCTGGGGTCGATGCCCGATCCGCCGCCTTCGCCCACAAGCGCCACAAAGGAGAAAAACGTGGGATCGTACACAGCCACCTTCACGGTCCTGGGGTTCTTCGCGGCCTTCACGTGGCACGGCACGAAGAACTCGTAGATCATGCAGCCGTCCTCCATGTAGGCTGTGAAGTCCTCCATCCAATTGACCTCGAAGCTCTGCCCGTCGATGAGCACGAACGTGAAGTAATGGAAGTCCTTAAGGCTGCCCATGCTGGTGTCCTCAAGATCGGCAAGCTCGGCCGTGTTCAGCTTCTGGTCGTGGTCCTTGTCCACGATATCGAGAAGCGTGGCCGTCAGCATGGGGTCGAGCCGCCATCGCTGCTCGAAGCCGGCAAGGCCGTCATCATCGAAGCGGATAGTGACCTGCGCCTCGATGAAGGCATGGGGATGGGCGATGGCGAGAGTGGGCGCTGCCAGCAGCAACAGGCAGCACGCCGCGACGCGCATGGCAACGTGCATATTTTTCCTCACGTGGTTGACGAGTTGGCCCGGCGAATATGGTACGAATCCCGAAGCCCGTAAACCCGCAATCCACAGCCTGCCGGCGGTTGAGCCCAACGCCTCCTTGATAACCGCCGAATCGGCTCACCTGCGCAATGTCATGAAAACGCTGGACATCGCCAGTTGGCAACAGCTATGTTTGTATGAACTAGTATATATGACTGCGGCTTTCCTCATGGCCGGATGATTGATTCGGCGTTCGGCGCGTTGCACAGCGCCGCCGGAGCTCCCCGCCGAACGGAGCCACGATGTCCGAGAGCAAGAACCGTCAGGAGCTGGAGCTCGAACTGGAGGCGGCGAGAAAACGCGTCGCCGAGCTTGAATCCGTGCTGGCTGAAGGCCGGCAGGATGCGTCGTCGCTCCCCGCATTCGCACCCGAGCTGCTGGAAAAAACCGGCATCGTCTTCTGGATGCGCGACGCTCGGACCGGCGCGTTCCTGCATATGGACGCCGCCGCCGAGACGCTCCTCGGCGTATCCGCAGCCGAGATCATAGCCGACTCCGGCCGCATTACTGACCGCGTCCACCCGCAGGACCTACCCGCCGCCTGGCAGGCCGACGCTTTCAACGGGCCGCACGACATCCTGAACGAAGAGTTCCGCTACATCCATCCGGACGGCTCGGTGCGCTGTTTTTGGGCCAGAACCCGGGGCGAGTTCGATGCGGACGGCCGCCTTGCGCGCACCATGGGCGTGCTGGGCGATTGCACGCCGTACCGCTTTGGAAACGACACGCTCCAGCGCGTGCTCGACTCCATCCCCAGCGTCATCTTCCTGCTGGACACCGAGGGCCGCTACATCTTCGTCAACCAACACTACCTCAAGCTCTTCGGCGGCTCCCGTAAGGAGATCATCGGCAAGTCGCCTACCGACTTCTTTGACGCTCCCATAGCCGAGAGGCTGCTGCGGACGTACCGCGAAGTCCTGCAGGCCGGGAAGCCGCTCACAGTCGTCGAGTCCAGAATTGTGGACGGCCGCACCCAGGATTTCCTCATCACCAGGTCCCCTGTCTTTGACGACGACGGCTGCATCATGGGCATGTGCGGCATAGCCATCGAGATCACCGAGCAGAAGGAGATCGAGAAAACGTTGCGGGAGACGTCCGACCTTCTTGATGCGATCATGGACCACTCCTCGTCCTACATCGTTATCAAGAACACGCAAGGCCGGTTCGTACGTGTGAACAGCCTGTTCGCGCACGATCTCGGCGTCTCGCCCCAAGAGCTGATCGACAAGACCGACTACGATGTCTTCGCCCCGGAGCGGGCGCAGTTCTTCGGTAGAATCGCCACGACCGTGCTGGACACCAGGGAGCCGTACGTCGCGGAAACCACCATGACCGTGGGCGGCGAGCCCCGCCACCTTCTGACAACCAGCTTTCCCTTGCGCAGCGCAGAAGGGGCCCCCAGCGGCGTGTGCACCATCTTTACGGACATCACGGACCAGCACCGCGCCGCAGAGGCCGTGGCCGACAACGAGCGCCGCTTCCGCGCCATCATCGACTCCATGGATCGCATCGCCATCCAGGGCTACGACCAGGACCGCCGCGTCATCTTCTGGAACCCATACAGCGAGCGGCTGTACCGCTACACGCGCGAGGAAGCTCTAGGCAACCTCCTGGAAGACCTCATTATTCCAGACATCATGCGCGATGGCGTCATTGCCGCGCACAATGGCTGGGTCAACGACAACGTGCCCATTCCCTCCGGCGAACTCGTTCTGCGCGACAAAGGCGGCCACGACGTGGAGGTCTACTCCTCGCACCTCATGTACATCGCACCGGACAATCGCCGAGAGATGTACTGCGTGGATGTGGACCTGACCGAGATCAAGCGCATGGAGCGCGAGCTCATCGGCGCCAGAGACGCGGCCGAGGCAGCCAACCACGCCAAGAGCGAGTTCCTGGCCAACATGAGCCACGAGATACGCACGCCGCTCAACGGCATCATGGGCATGCTCCAGCTCATGGCATCCGACCCCGCCTCCAGCCAGCAGGCCCGGTACCTGGACGTGGCCCTTGCATCGAGCCGCAACCTCACCCGTCTGCTCTCGGACATCCTGGACCTCTCCCGCGTGGAGGCCGGCAAGATGGAGCTCACGGAAGAGGAGTTCTCCATGGCCGAGATCCTCGACACCCTCCGCCCCACGTACGGCGACGAGGCCGCCCGCAAGCATATCGAGCTGCGCATCGCAATCGCGGACGGCATCCCCAAAACCATGGTGGGCGACCCCATCCGCCTGCGCCAGGTGCTCATGAACCTGGTGGGCAACGCCATCAAGTTCACACAGCAGGGCTTTGTGGGTGTGGAGATTACCGGTGTCCGCAGCGCATCGTCCGGCACATTTACGCTCATCGCCTCTGTGGAGGACACGGGCATAGGCATCCCGCCCGAGCAGCTCGCCTGCGTCTTCGAGCCCTTTTCCCAGCTGGAGTCGGCCTACTGCCGCAAGTACCACGGCGCCGGCCTCGGCCTGTCCATCGTCCGCCGGCTGGTGCAGCTCATGGGCGGCAGCCTGACCATGGAAAGCGAGCCCGGCTCCGGGACCACAGTCTACTTCTCCGCGACCTTCCGCATAGTCGACCGGCAGCATGGCCCCCTCGCGCCGGACGACGAGTCTCCCCTTGCCCCCATGCGCCTGCTTCTGGTGGAGGACGACCTCGTCAACCGCCTGACCCTGGGCAAGCTCCTGGAGAACGACGGCCACACTGTGCTGGAAGCCGAGAGCGGCCGCCACGCCCTGGACGTGCTCGCCCGCGACCCCGTGGACCTCGTGCTCATGGACATTCAGATGCCGGGCATGGACGGCCTGGAGGCGGCACGCCGCATCCGCAGAGGCGATGTCCCCGGACTCGACAGCACCATCCCCATCGTGGCGCTCACGGCCCACGCCATGGTCGGCGACCGCGAGACCATCCTCAGCTCCGGCATCAACGACTATCTCGCCAAGCCCGTGAACATGGCCGATCTGCGCCGCGCGATGCGCCGTTTCCAAAAGCCCGCCGCCTAGCGCGCCTTCTCCCCCTTCCCTGTTTGGGAGGAATTCCTTCCTCCCTGACCCGGCCGCCGGCCCTCGCCTATCGTGGTTCGCATACGGCATCACGCCGCAGCACCATCCACGACAGACCACCGGAGGGTCCCGATGAGCTTTGCCGCTTCTGATTTCCAGCGTTACCACCCCGAGGCCGTGACCAATCTGCCCGGCAACGGCGGCCGCATGAGCCGTACGCCGGTCTCCACAGCCAAGCACGGCCTCTTCCCACGCGTCACCAGGAGCCAGCGCGACGCCGGCGACGTCATCCTGCGCAAGCTGTTCCTGGCCAACGCCCACCCGGACAACGAGGTGGCCGCCGACGTGCTGGCCTATCTGGAGGCGCCCTCTCGTGGGGGCGACCACTTCCTCCTGGCCCGCGGCACCATGCGCAACGTCCAGGCCGACCTGGAGCTCTCCCAGCCCGACTGGCTGGGCGTGGGCAGGCTCAACGCCAGCCTTTCCGGGGGCGAGCTTTCCCTCGACGTGCTCATGGAGTCCTCGGACGCGGTCTTCCTCAACGGCGGCCTCGTCCATATTGCCTCCACCTACAAGACCGGCCAGAGCGCGGCCCAGGGTGTTAAACCCGGCGATTCCGTGCAGTACGACGACGCTGCGGACATCTGGAACACCATCCCTCGTGAGGATGACATTGCGTTTCCCAAGGGCGTCTGGCTCGGCGGCGGCCTTGTGCTCACGGACGACGACGGCGGCGAGGAGTGGCTGCGCCTGGCCGAGAATCTCCATGAAGGCGAGACCATCGGCTCCGGCGACGGCGTGGAGAACGCCCCGCCCCTGGCCGCCCTGTCCTTTGCCGCCAGCGGCGTGTGCGGCCAGCAGGACAAGCTGCCCGTGGTCACGGCCGTCTGCGGCGGTGTGGAGCGCATGGTGACCATCCAGCCGGACGGCAGCTGCGCCGGGTACTGCGCGGCCGGCTCGCTGAACATGGCCGACGGCTCCTGGACAGAGCCCATCGCCTGGACCACGGCCCCGGACCAGGGCCTGGACATCCGCATTACCTACCGCGAGAACTGCTTTGCCTACGCCGGCAACGTGGCTACCCTGACCCTGGCCGAGCAGGTGGCCGAAGCTCACGACGCCGCCAGCACTTACTGCGCCGGTGTTGTGGAAGGCGGCGACCTGGAACCCTCCATCGACAGCTTTTCGGACTTCGGCACGCAGAGCGGCGAGTTCGACGACGTTGCCCACCCCATCGAGCTGACAGCACTGGGCTGCGAGGAGGAGGACTGGTCCCTGGCCTTCACCTCGGCCACCGCCTTCATCGTATCCGGCGCGCGCATCGGCGCCGTGGGCGTGGGCTCCGTGGCCGAGGACTTCGCCCCGCTCAACCCGGTCACCGCATCCCCGTACTTCACCATCCGCGCTGCGGCGTGGTCCGGCGTCTGGGCCTCCGGCGACACCATCACCTTCACCACCCACCCGGCGGCGCTGCCGCTCTGGTTCAAGGAGGTCGTGCCCCCCGGCACGGAGGAGGAGCCCTACAACCTCCTTACCTGGGGCTACTGGGTGGACTAATGTCCGCCGGCATCGGACCGGATGAACAGGCGGCGCCGAGCGCGCCGCTTTCTTGAACCTTTTCCAGCGAGTGCAGGTAACACGTGCCCATTTCCCGAGACGGACTCATCCTGGAGCTTCTCGGCGGCCTGGACGGGTCCAATATTCTGGACACATCCGACCGCGCCGAGCACGCGTCCATTGTCGGCGACGTAGAGGTGGAGCAGGACGGCCATCCCCTGGGGAGCGCCTTTGTCTTCGATGGTTCGGCCTCGGTGGACCTTCCCCAGAACGCCGTTGTCACGGGCGCGGCCCCGCGCACAGTTGCGCTGTGGTTTTACCGGGAAACAGAGCTGCCCGCCGCCGCGTTCGAGACCATCTACAACGCCGGGATCAGGCAGTCGGCCCGCTGGTTCGACATCTCCCTGGGGCCGGGGACGGTGGAGATTCTCAACTACGGATATGGCGAAGAGAACGACACCATCCCCTTCAATTACGCCGGGGCCTGGCGCTTTGTCTGTTTTCAATACGACGGCGGGGTGAAACGCGCCTGGATCGACGGCGAGAAGGTTGTCGAGAAGTCCATAATCCTGGACACAGGCACCGGCTATCACGAGCTTGCCGAGCGCGAGGGCAACTACCGTTTCCATGGCAAGCTCGCCCGCCTGCGCATCTGGGACCGCGCCCTGAGCGAGGCCGAGGTGACCGACGTCTTCCATGAATCCACGGCGTCCGCATCCGTGCAGCGCAGTGTGCTGACCATCGGGCCGGACCGCTCGCACCGTGTGGCCGCCCTGGGCATGGGCAACGCCAGGCACGGGCTGAACCATTGCTCGGTTCTTGGACTGAACTGCCCTTCCCGCCAAGCCGGCGGCCTGGGCAGCGCCGCCGTCCGCGCGTCTTCGCTTGGCCTGGGAACGAACATGGCTGCTCCGCCGTCCCCGTTGGTGCTGGGTATGCAGCTCCGCCACGTGGCTCCGGCGCGGCTGGGACGCGGCGTGCACCTGTCCCACTCCGCCCTCCTTGACGCGGCAGGCACAAGGACCATCGCCCGCCACGAATCCGCCCTGACCGGCACGGGCCGGGCCTTTCCGGTGCGCCATGCATCGCGGCTGGCCGGGGCGTCCGGAACCGCCTGCCGCGTGGCGCTGGATCTGGCCGATCCGCCCACGCATCGCATCGCCCACCAGCTCCGCGTCTTCATCGACGCGGACGAGATCACCTCCGCAGTGTTGGAGTGCGATCTGCGCCAGTCCCTGGACTCGCCGCACGACGAGTTCTCCCTGCAGTGCGGACGCGGCAAACGCTCCATCGACGAGATTCTGGACAACGCCGCACCTCTGGACTCGGCAGCCACGCCACGGCTCACGCTGTGCATCGACGGCAAGGCGCACCACTTCCTGCTGGAGACGCGTGGACGGGACGGCCGGACTGTGCGTCTCGGCGGCAGGTCGCCCTCTGTCCTGGCGGAATCGCCGTACGCCGACACGGTCACGGTGGAAGGCGGTGTCCTCGCCTCGGAGGCCGCGCAAATCCTGGCCGAATCCTGCGGGCTGTCTATTTTTTGGGACACCCACGATTGGCGTTTGCCGGAATCGTGGATCGGCTCCGGCCCGCCCATGAACAGCCTGCTGGAGCTGACCATGGCTGTTGGCGCGTTCCTGCGCTGGGACTCCGCCCGACAGGCATTCGCCGCTGTGGATGCATCAGCCACCGGGATTGGCCGGCAACCCGCGCAGGACTGCACCGCAGAGCCGTTGCTCTCCGCGACAGAAGCCCACGAGCAGGGCACTGGCTGCAACGCCGTGACGGTGTACGGCTTTTCCGGAGAGATATTCCTGCCGCGGCTGGAGGTGGAGCCTCCGCCCGAGGACCTGTCCGGTCATCTGCGCGGCGCGCCGGCCACTGTGCTGGCCCACTGGCCCGGTGGACGGTCGGACACAGCCTGGACCTGGAGCTCCAGCGGCACGGTCACCCCGCTTGGCGATTTTCTCCTCTGGCGGCGGCAGGCGCTCACGCCATTCGTCATGGGTCGCGCCGAGCTGAACGCGGCCCCGGCCGTGCTCGGCCGCGTGCAGTGGATCGGCGCACATGGCGGCGCGGTCCGGCTCAGCCCGGGTCGGCAGGAACTCCTTTGCGATCCCGGCCGTAGCGGCATCGCCGTCATCGACTACGCCGTGCGCGTGCAGCGCTTCCTGCTCTCGGACCACGACGTCTCCGCCCTCGTCTTTCTGGTGGCCGCCTCCGCGGCCGATGCTGCCGGCGTCAACGTCATCCACGGGCCAGGCAGCGTACGCCGGGAGGATGAGGCCATCGAGGCCCCCCTGCTCACGGATCGCGCCGGCGCGGTGTACCGCGCCCGGTCCCATCTGGCCTGGAACAGCCGCCCACTGCGGAGCTTGGAGACGGCTATGCCGTACCGGAGCGCCATCGCCCCTGGTTCCTCCCTGCTGCTCGACGACGGACAGGCCGGCATCGCTGGTCCCTGCCTGGTCCGCGCGACCCATCTGCACGCCCGCGGCCCCAAACTCGTACACAACCTGGAGCTCATACAATGGACCGACTGACACGAATCACTACCGGCGCCACTGGCGCACTCGCAACGGCCGAGGTCGTGGAGCCTTTGCCACAGGGCGGCTACCGCGTCCGCTCCGCGGGCCGGGAGACCATCGCCCGCGCATCGCAGGGCGCGTCCTTCTCCCCTGGCGAGCGCGCTGTGCTCGCAAATACGGGCCAGGGGCCGGTACTGCTGAGCTCCCTCGGCTCGCGGGGCTCGGCCCCGCTGGAGGTGCGCATCCATGGCTGATCCAACCCGCGACACACTTATCGAGTTCCTGGACCCGCAGAATGCGCAGGGGGCCTTGCTCGCACTGGAACCGGAGGAGGACGCGCCGACTGGCGTGTTCCGGGTGTACGCCTCGTCCCCGGAGTACACGGTGCGCACCAGCCGCCGTCCTGCCAGAAAAACAGCCGCACAGGCCGTGCTTCGCGTCCGCGAGCTGCTCGTGTTCAAGAATGAACGCATGCAACGCCTTTCCTACCCTCTGGGCGGACAGCTCCGCCACCGCTGGCTGGGCTCCAGTGGTCCGGCCGTGATCTTCCCCGGTCGCGGCGGCGCTCGCGTCTGGCTGGAGAGCCCGACAGTGGGCGTGCTGGAGGTGCAGTACGTGACCTGCTTTGACCGCTGGCAGGTGGAAGCGCCGTGCCCCGTGGCCATTGTCGCCACGCTGGGCGACGCGCAGGACTCCCTGCTGCTGGACCCGGGCCTGCCCCTGTCCGGCATCTGGGACGAGATCATCTCCGGCGACTGGTCCCACGAGGACTGGGCGGACAAGGACCAGACCACGGACCTGACTGTGCGCGTGGTGAACTACTGCAGCGGCTCCGGCGTGTCCGGGGCGGATGTCTGGCTGGACGGGGCACACCGCCGCACCAATTCCGAGGGCGAGGCCACCTTCGAGGCCGTCCGTCCCGGCAGCCACTCCGTACGCGCCGCCAAACCCGGCTACATGGCGACTGACGAAGACACCCTCGACAACGAGCGATTCACCATATGACTACTCCCGAACACCCGGTTCCCGGCCGCCCCGTGCTCAACTACCACGGCGGCAAGTGGCGTCTCGCGTCCTGGGTCATCCAGCATTTCCCCAACCACTCCCGCTACGTGGAGCCGTTCGGCGGGGCAGGCTCCGTGCTGTTGCGCAAGGCGCGGTCCGCCTTCGAGCTGATCAACGACCTGGATGATGAGGTGGTCAATCTTTTCGCCGTGCTGCGAGATCCCGTGACAGCGCGGGAACTGGAGCGCGTCCTGCGGCTCACACCCTTTGCCCGCGCGGAGTTTCTGGCCGCCTACGAGCCTACGGACGATGTTGTGGAACGCGCACGCCGATTGATCATTCGTTCACTCATGGGCTTCGGTCCTGCATCCTGCAACCCGGCTTTCCGCACCAGCTTCCGCGCTTCCTCGCGCACGCGGCGTCTCGGCTACGCCGGGGAGTGGATATCCTACCCGGACAACATTCTGCTCTACACCGACCGGCTGCAGGGCGTGGTTGTGGATCAGCGGCCGGCAGAGGATGTGATACGCGCCCAGGACTCCGAGGAGACGCTCTTCTACGTGGACCCGCCCTACCCGCATGAGACGCGGCACGGCGCAGCGCCGAAGCGCTCCTACACGCATGAGATGGACGACGCCACGCACGAGGCCCTGGCCGACTCCCTGCACGAGACGCGCGGCATGGTGGTGCTCTCCTCCTATCCATCGGACCTGTACGAACGGCTCTACGCCGGCTGGAAGCAGGTGACCCGCGCTGCATGGGCCGACGGCGCCCGCCGCCGCACCGAGGTGCTCTGGCTCTCGCCCAACGCGTGGAAAGCACTGCAGCGCATGGAGGCGGCGTAGCCATGCCCGTCATCCGCGTGACCATCTGCCCGTGCGGAGACAACGGCCTGGAGCTGGAAGCGCAGGAGGCGTACGCCACGCGCACAAAGATCACCCGCTCCGGCAGCACACTCTCCCTGCCGCTGGAGCCCGTGCACGCCTGCGCCGCAGCAAGGCGCATGGAGGTGAAGCTCATGCCGCGGGGGCAGTCGATGCTCTGCCGGCACGAAGGCAGGCTGACAATCCGCCGCGCGGCCCTGGCTCCCGGTGGCACAGCCGCGGACACCACGCAGAACAACGCCCACTACGATGCGGACGAGCTGATCCTCGACCATCTGGAGGCGCGGGTGTCCCACCCGGACCATTGCCAGTGGGAGCGCACCTACCTGGCCGGATCGCCGGACGGCGCCGCGCCGCCGCGCCGCCTGGGCTACGAGGTTTACGCCCACGATACCCTATCCGGTGGCATCAACGAGACGCCCAAAGCGCCGGAGGACACGATCTTCGCCATCAGCCGGCTGGCCATTGCTCCGGGCGAGCTGGCCATGTCCATGTGGCGGACCGTGGACGGCCGCGGCGTGCTGGACACCCCGGCCGCAGCCGCGTGGTTCCGCACCTGCTGCCTCACCGGCGGTTCCATCACCGCCGTGCACGGCGTGGCGGGCCAATCCGAGGTGTCCTACACCGTGCGCTGCCAGGGGGTGGACGTCCCCTGCCGCGCCACGGACAACACGGCCTACGTCGTGGGCGAATGGGTCTGCGTGCTGGATACGGGCGCATCGTGCCGCGCCTGCGACAGGACGGTGCGTTGCCGGGCGGAGACTGCGGAGACCCCGCCGCCGTCCGCGGGCATCATCCTGCCGGTGCGCATTCTGGACCACACGCTCATGGGCGCGCGCGGGGAGTACGCCCTGGAGTTTCAGAGCGAAGACCTGTCCCGGCTGCTGGGCCTGTGCCTGGAGACAGGCCAGGTGCTGGCCGTGGATATGGAGATGGACCGCGCGGACATCCATGTGGACGGCGCGGACCGCGTGCCGGCCGTGCCCGTGCACTACCGCTGTACTCCGGATGGCAGCGTGGCCGGCGGCTCCACCGCATTTTTGCCGGAAGACATTGTGCTGATGCTGCGGGTGAACCACACGCTGGAGCGCGTGGTGGTGGGCTTTGCCGACGGCGTGCGGCCGTGCCAGGCGCGACGCTCCACGGTGCTGTGCTTTCTTGTGGAGAAGTTCTCCTGTCTGTACGGAGACCTGGCCATTGCCGGCGGCCTTATGGACGAGGACTATGGTTGGATTCCCTCGGGCTGGTCCACGCACATTTCCCGCGGACAGCACATCGATGACGACCCGGCCATGGACACCTACATCGCGGCGTACTGCGCGCCGGCGTACAGCGCCTGCTACGAGAAGGTCTACGTCCGTGTGTGGGATGACGGCAGCGTGGAAGAGATCGCGGACCCGGAAGCCGCCAATCTGGAAATAGCCGACTGCTTCACGGCCACCCGTTGGCGCAAGCTCATTGCCCAGAGCGACGGCGCCCACTGTCCGGCCCTGCCCGAGTACACCAACCGCATGGCCGTAGGCCACGAGCTCGTTGCGCCCACGCACCAGGAAAACGTGCTGCTGCCGGACGGATCGCGCCTGGCCCTGGCCAAAACCATGGCCGGCTTTGCCGCCGTGCTTGTACCGCCGGCCACGCGGGACGATCCCGACCCGGCAGCGCTCTTCGCGTACGCCGTGCACGATCCGCACGAATTGCACGAGAAATGCGTCATGGTTTCAGAAGGATACACGGAAACACGCGAGACATGCCGTTACAGGATGCCGCCGTGGTACACGGCAGTTACCGGCCTGGAGTGGGGATCGTACTGCGCCTGCACCGGTCCGGTTCCATGCCGCAACATCCTGGACGACTTTTCCTCGGAACCCGGCGACCATGTGGCGATGTACTCCTGCCCCTGGTTTCCGGAGCTGCAGTTCGGCACGGGCCCGGCCTACACACAATGGTACATGGCCCACACAACCTGCGATCAGCTATGGTCCCGATCTGGCACATTTCGCGAGCACTGCGGATGCGTGGACGCAATTGCAGGTGAGGATACCTGCGATACCGTATCCCAGGGCGTGCAGACCATCTACATTCCACCGCAATATACGCGAATGGGATCGCATGTGGCCGCCGGTCAGCGCGACGTCATCGAGTATGAGGCGCAGTTCGCGGCAACGAACTTCACGGAGCCGCTCTCCATCGCCAAACCGCTGCCGGGCGCGTTCTCCCTTGCCGCCGGGCAGGATGCGGACGGTGGGTACTCGCTCCAGGCGCGCGGCGGCTGGACCGTGGAGTATGACAGCGGGAGCGGCTACACGGACGAAGCCATGGCGGAGGTTGCGCTGGGCTGCGACGTGCAGTGGACGCCGGCTAATCCCGAACGGCCTGGAGACGCGCCCTCGCTGCGACTGACTCCGGTTGCCGACGCCGAGACGCCTGCGGAGTGGGACGAGCCTTACCCGGACGAGCTGACCACGCGGCTCGTGGACAATCTGGGCCATCTCGTGGTGGAGACGACCTATCGCAAGCCCGCCGAGACTGAGATGCTGGGCGGCGTGCACCCGGTGGCGCTGCTTGCCCGCGGCCGGGTGTGGGCCATGGACATGGAGGACGAGGCCGCGCCCCTGGACGTGGCCGGCATTCTGGATATCATTGCGGCGCACGCCGGCACGCAGGGCTACGACTGCGCGGTGCTCCGGCCGTGGTGCTGTCTGCGGCGGCCGTCATGACGGCTGCGCCTTTCTACCATAACCCTGTACTATAACAGCAAATCAACAGACACGACGATGGAACGATACTTCGACGTACTCCGGCTGGCGCACGACGCCGTGGGCCGGGTGCTGCGCGATCTGGCCGAAGCTCGCGGAGATGGTCTCTGCGCCGTGGACGCCACCGTGGGCAACGGCCACGACACGCTCTTCCTGGCGCAGGCCGTGGGCCCCCGCGGCCGGGTGTACGGATTCGACGTGCAGGAGCGCGCCATAAAGGCCACGCAGAATTGCTGCGGCGAAGCAGGCGTAGGAGATCGGGTGACGTTGCTGCACGCCGGGCACGAGCGTATGGCCGAGCTGTTGCCGGACGATGTGACGGCGGCCGCGGTGATGTTCAACCTGGGCTACCTGCCAGGCGCGGACAAAAGCGTGGTCACGCAGCCGGCAACCACCACCGTAGCGCTAGACGCAGCCCTGTCCCTGCTGGCTCCGGGCGGCGTCATCAGCATTATGGCCTACACGGCCCATCCCGGCGGGAGCGAGGAAACCGAGGCCGTACGCCATTGGTGCGCCGGGCTGAACCACCCGTTGTTCAAGGCCATGGAGTACGGCATGGCCAACTGCCCGGAGGCAAAGCGCCTCTTCCTGGTGGGCCGTTTTCACGGCTGAGCCGGCATCGCCCACCACCGGCGGCTGCCAGGCAAGCCACGCCTCCGGCTATTGCAGCGCAGATCGCGCCGCATCCGTCAGTACAGGCTGCACCACCCGCGCGTCACCAGCACAAAGGGCTGATCCTCATTGAAATGCTTGCGGATAAAGTCCACCAGCTCCTGGCGCATGTCCTCGGTGGATGCGACGACAAAGCTGATGTTGTCCTGCCGTTCGATGTTGCCGTTGGGCCGCAAATGGCCGCCGTGAGATGGTCCGAGCTGGGTGAAGCCTCCAGCCCTGTCGATGAGCATCTTCTTCAGGGCGATAATCTCCTCGTGGAAGGCGTGGCCTTCCGGGGCCGTAGCCGGCACCACGAAGAAGTGGACATATGTGTTGTCGTCCACGCCGGCGGTGGCGTTCTGGGCCATGGCCGGCCGCGCCGCGCAGAGCATGCACGCCATCAGACCCGCCAGCAGCAACATGCACCAATGCCCGGCAGTTCCGGCCCGGGCGGAAACTATACGTGCGTCAATGAATCGCACCATATCCCACCTCCCTGCAATTCCATGCATTGTATGTACGTATGTTGGTCAAAAGAGCACTGCGGCAATTCCAGCATACGCCGGAATCATCTTCCGCGCAGCATTTCGCTGGGGTCCATGCCCGCCGCCTTGCGCGCCGGATAGAGCGTGGCCATGAAGCAGAACACGAGGGGCGCCACGGCCACAACGGTCATGTCCACCCAGCCCAGCAGCACGGGAATGGTGTCCGACGTGTACACGCCCTCTGGCAGGTGGACGAACTGGTAACGTTTGAGCAAAAGCGCCAGAGTGACGCCCGCGGCCAGGCCCACGGTTGTTCCGATGAAGCCTATGAGCGCGCCCTGATACATGAAAATCCGGCCGATGGAGTTGCGCCGCGCGCCCAGCGCCATGAGCACGGCGATGTCCCGGCTCTTTTCCATGACCAGCAGCACAAGCGTGGTGATGATGGAGAACGCGGCGAGCAGCACGATGAGCAGAAGCACCAGGAGCATGCCCGCCTTTTCCAGCTTCAACGTGCCGAAAAGGTTCATGTTCATGTCCATCCAGTCGCGCGTGTAAAAGGACGGCCCGAGCATATCATTGATGCGCCTGGCCATCCGGTCCGCGTTATACACATCGCTCACGCGCACCTCGATGCCGGTGACACGGTCCGGCGGATAGCCCAGAAGCCGCGCCGCCTGCTCCAGATCGATGTAGGCCACCGAGGAGTCGTAGTCGTAAAGTCCTGTGCGGAAGGTGCCTTCCAGCTCGAAGATGCGCACCGACGGCCGGAAGCTGCCGGTATCCACGCCGGTGCCGCCGCTCCACTGACCCAGCAGGTAGAGCCGCTGTCCCGGCTTGGCCCCCAGCGTCTTGGCCAGCTCCCAACCCACCATGATGCCCGGCAGGCCGTTGCCCTTGAGCTTGGCAAAGGCGTCGCGCGTTTCCTCGGCTCCGGCGCCCTCCGCTCCCTTGTCCAGGGAGAGCACCTGGGCCAGGCTTTCCGGCCGCACGCCGCGGAGCACGGCGCCCTTCACGCCGTCCAGGCCGGAGATCATCACCTCCGAGTAGATGAACGGCACGGCCGCGGTCACGCCGTCCATGGCCTTCAGCCGTTTCACCACATCCTCGTAGTCGTTGATGGTCTGGCGCATGGAGAGCACCATGATGTGCGGGCTGACGCCCAGGATGCGCATCTTGAGGTCGGCGTTCAGGCCGTTCATGATGCCGAAGACCACGATGAGTGTGGCCACGCCCAGGGCCACGCCGGCCACGGAAATGAGCGAGATGATGGAGATGAATGCCTGTTTGCGCCGGGTAAGGAGGTAGCGCAGGGCGACGAAGAGCTCGAAAGTCATGCGGAGGATTCGAAAATGGGTCGAGGGGAAAGGATCAGCGCGCGGCAAGCTCCCGGACGCCGTGCTCCAGCTCGTCGTAGACAGGGAATATCTTGTCGAGCTGGGTGATGCGCAGCACCTTCTGGACCGAGGCCGCGATGCGGGCGAGAGCCACCTCGCCGCCTTTTTCGTGGGCCTTGTTGCGCAGGGAGATAAGCGTGCCGATGCCGGAGGAGTCCATGAACTCGATCGTGCTGAAATCGATGAGCAGTGTGGAATGGCCGGAGGCGAGCAGCTCCTCCATGGCGAGCTGGAACTCCTCGCATACGGAGTAGGCCAGCTCCCGCGCTTTCATCCGGACGACGATGACGCCGTTTTTCTGAGTCGTCTCTATCTGCACCGGCGTTTCCCCTTTCGGGCATTGCCCCCTTGGCAGGGCCAGGCGCCCCAACAGCACCCACACGTGCGTCTCTATAGCAGGAACACCACGTCGCGGCAAAGGGGAAAAGAACACGCCGCGGCAATGGGCAATAATGCACCAACAATCGCAACCCCGCGCCGGCCATACCTATTTCACTTGCCTTCGGAAGTTTTCCCGCTTATATATGACGTATATCCAAAATCAGTCTTCATTACCCATCCGAGAGGTGTCGCGTTGGAAAACGATCTACGTCTCATCGGTGGCAGGATTCGTCAGGTCCGCAAGCAACAGGGACTCCGTTTGAGCGACCTGTCCAATTCTGCGCAATGTTCCGAGAGCATGCTCTCGAAGATCGAGAACGGCAAAGTCACGCCTTCGCTGGCGACTCTCCGTAATATCGCCAAAGCCCTGGACACCAGGATCTCCACCTTGATCTCCGAGGAGTCGGACAGCTGCATGGTGGTCCATGCGGGCGATCGCGAGATGGTCTGCATCAAGCACGACCCAGACATCGAAGCGGCCCGGATCATTCCGTCCGGATCGCGCAGGACGCTGGACGCCTACGTGCTCAAGATTCCCGCAGGCTCCACGTTCAACAATGGCTTCCCGCGCGACGGCGAGATGCTGGGCTACGTGGTGGATGGCGACATCGCCCTGGGCACCAGCGGCGAGGAGCACGCCCTGTCCGTCGGGGACGCCTTCCATGCACACCCCAAGATGCAGTACGTCTGCCGCAATGATGGAAACAGCATGGCCACGCTGCTCCTGGTGAGTATCATGCCGGGGTTATAGCTGGCGTCTCACGCGGGCCCGCACCGCGGGCCCCGGATGTATGGCGCGAACCCTCCGGACTTACGAGGACTCTGGCCCGGCTGAACCGGGCTACCTGCCGGCGGTCACCGGTACAGCGTGTCGGAGCATCTCTTTCCGGCTGTTTGTCTGGCCGGGTTATCCTTCGCAGAGCTTTTCCAGACGGGCGCGCTGCTTCGGGCTCAGCTCCTCGAACTGTGCGCCCACAATGTGCGGCGTCACCCGCATGACCTTTGCCGCCAGCTTCTTGATCTCGACCTCGCCCATGGAGGCGAGATCGAAGTGGATGAGCTGCCCTTCTTCAAATTTCTCGTCCAACGGCTTGAAGCCGATGCCCGTCAGGCTGATGTCCACGGCGGGCAGCGCGTCCCTGGTCTTGCTGTAACGCAGGCTGTGCGACACAAGCGGCACCCGCGGCGCACGGCGGCGCTCCTCCACACCTTTCCGCACGTCCGTCTCATCGACAAACTGCATGGCCCCCTCACCCAGGGCCTCCTCCTCGTCCGGGAGCCACTCCTCTGTCTCGCTGGCCGAAGGTCCGCCCAGAAGCTCGTTGATCTCCAGCGTGAGCACCTCTGCCAGGGAGGCGTACTTGAGGTCGGTCTCGGTCAGCTCCTCGTACACCGCCAGCAAGGAGCGTTTGAGATCTATATTCCTGGGCCACAGGCCGGCGGCCCGCTCGTAGAGCTTCATGGCCTGGATGGGCCGGCCCTCCTCCAGCCACTGTCCGGCCAGCAGGAGGAACGGATTGTCCGTGGTGGGATCGTTCTGCGCGAGCTGGTCGTGGATGTCCTTGGCCTTGGCGTCCTTACCGGCAAGGGCGAACAGCACCGAAGCACGCTGCAGATACTGCACGGCCGCCTGCGCCTTGCCCAGATGGCGCAATGCCACGGCAAGGCTGACCAGCAGCTCCGGCGCGTTGGGCTTGACCTTGATGATCTGCTTGAAGTCCGAAACCGCCTCGGCGTAACGCTCCTGCTTGAGCCGCCGGCAGCCGCGGGCATACAGCTCATGCAGCGTGTCCGGCCTGGGCGTCGGGGGCGTTCCGGCGCAGACCTCGCCCGGCAGCGCCTTGCACGCCGTCTCGTACACGGCAATGGGGTCGGACTCGGCAATGAACTGCGTGGCTCCCGCCTGCAACGCCGCCGTGGATTTGGCCTCGTCGTTTGCCGCCACGAGAACCGGCAGCCCGGCAAGGGCTCCGTTGTTCCGGAGCGCGCGCAGGAATGCGAAATCATTGCCCGACACCAGGCCGAGCCGGGCCACGAGCATCGCCGGCGGATGTGCGGCCATGGCCTTGAAAGCCGCAGACGGCGACGTCTCATGCACGGCGGCGACGCCGCCATCCTGAAACAGACGGGCAATCCTCGCTCCCCGGTGGGGATCGGAATCAAGAATGAAGATGCTGCGACCGGACTGTGCCTCCATTGGCTCCTCCAATGCACGTCCTGCAGACTATAAGCAAATCCTAATGCAGAGTAACAAGCCCGGCCTCGGGTGGCAAGAAAGACGGACAATCCTTGCCGGCCTGGGCAGTCCGAAGGGGACGAACGATGGAAACGAGCCGGCCTCCGCCTCTGTCTCCCCTCTGGTTTCTTTCGACAAAAATCGCGTCAGCGGGCGATGGAGTCCTTCAGCCTACGGATGCGCTTGTACGACCGGCGGATGCGCTGCGCATCGATGCGGCCGGCGCGGACCTCCTTGACCAGATGCGCAACCACACGCCGGGCCACGCCCGGATCATAATTGAGGTTGTTGCCGAAGAGCACGATATCCGCCCCGGCGTGTATGGCCAACGCGGCCGCCTTTTCCGGAGAGTACTCCTTGGCTATGGCCCCCATCTGCAAATCGTCCGAGACCACCACGCCGTCAAAGCCGAGCTCGCCGCGCAACAGGCCCGTAATGACCTTTTCCGACAGCGATGCCGGCAGCCTGGCGTCCAGCTTCCGATTAACGATGTGCGCGGTCATGATCATGTCCGCCAGCCCGGCCGCGATGAGCCGCCTGTACGGTATGAGCTCGGCCTCGGTCCAGGTGCGCGTCACGTCCGTCAGCCCCACGTGGGTGTCCCCGGTGGAGCTGCCGTGGCCGGGAAAGTGCTTGAGGCAGGAGAGGACGCCGTGCTCGTGCAGCCCCTGGACAAACGCCCCGGCCTGCTGCGCGACCACCTCGGGATCGCCGGAAAAGGACCGCCCCAGACCGCCGATGACCGGGTTCGCCGGGTTCACGTTCACGTCCACCACCGGTGCGAAATCCAGGTTGAAGCCTGCGGTGGCCAGGGTCTGGCCCATGGCGCTGGCCACGCCGCGCGTTGCCTCCGGATCGCCGGCCTCGCCCAGAAGCTCTGCGGAAGGAGAGTCCGGGAAGCCGTACCGCGGCTTGAGCCGCATCACCCTGCCGCCCTCCTGGTCCACGGCCACCAGCAGGGTATCCGGCGTCATGGCCTGGAGCCCCCGTGTGAGGGCAAGGACCTGGGCCGGGTTGTCAATGTTCCGCGTCCGGCTTTTCAGGGCCACGTCGTAGTCAAAAAGAATGACTCCGCCCACGCGTCCGGCCCGGATGTCCTGGCCTATGGCGCTCTCGGGATCGGCCATCAGGCCGCGGAATCCCACCATGACCATCTGGCCGAGCATGGCCTCCAGAGTGGGCTCGTCCGTCTGTACTGCCGCGCCCGCTCCGGCTTTTGCCCGATCCGCGGCAAACGCGCCGGCGGCGCAGAACATCACGCATGCCGCTGCCAGCAATGCCGCGGTCATCCTGCTTATTGTCGCCATTGGCTCCAGTCCTTCAGCGGCACGAACTTCCCGTCCGCCACCGTGGTGTAATACACGTCTTTCAGCCCCTGGTGGTCGTCCCTGGAAAAACGCACGAGCTCGTCGATGCCGATGTCCAGGCGGTTCAGCGTCTCGGCGGCGCGGCGGATGCTTCCGGAGTGGGAGTCCGGCCCCAGGCGCTGGAGGATGTGCACCATGACCTTGGCGTTGAGGAAGCCCTCGAAGCTCACGAAGCTGTACCGGGGCGACTCGTATCCCAGGACATCGAAGCCCTTGGGAGCCGAGGGCGCGTACTCGTCCATCAGCTCGCGGTACTCGCGCACGGCCGGCAGGCTGAGATCTTCGTAGCAGGGCACCACCTGGCTGTTGATGAGGTCGCGTGTGAGCTCGCCGCCAGCCTGCATCACCAGCTCAAGCATGTTCTCGCTGCCCACAAAGGAAAGGTTGGCGATGGGCACGTCCAGGCCGGCGGCACGCGCATCCCGGATAAAGGCGGCGCATGCCTCGTACGATCCCACGGAGATAATGGCGTCGGGCTTGGCGTCCTTGATGATTACGGCCTGCGCGGCCATGGACTCGTCAAAGGTGGCGCCGCGGTGGTAACTGGCTTCGCCCGCGATATCCAGGCCGCGTTCACGCAGTGCCCGGCGCACGCCGTCCCAACCGCTGCGGCCGTAGGCGTCCGCCTGGTAGAACACGGCGATGCGGGACCGGCCGATGTCCAGGAACTTGGACACGAGGCCGTCGGTTTCTTCGAGATATGAGGCGCGCAGGTTGAACACGTACGTATCGTACGGTTCCTCCCGCAGCGGCTGCCCGCCGGTGAAGGGGAAAAAGAGGGAGCGTGGCTGGCGGCGCTTCAACACCAGCAACGGCAGCACCCGCGCCACCGTGGGCGTGCCCACGTAGCTGTAGAGCGCGATGACCGAGTCGTCGTCCAGAAAGCGGATGGTGTTCTCCACGGCCGGGTCGGGGTTGTAGCCGTCGTCCAGGGTGCGCAGCACAATGCGCCGGCCGTTCACGCCGCCATGGTCGTTGATGTACTGAAAATAGGCATGGGAGCCGCGATACAGCTCGATCCCCAGCCCCCGGCTCGTCCCGGTGAAAGCGGCCGACATGCCGAGCACCAGCTCCCCCGTGAACGACTGCACGGGAGGCGTACCGGCTGTCTGCGCCCATGCGTGGCTGGTTGTCCACAAGGCTCCCAGAACGACGGCGGCTGTAAGAATGCAGGGCAGGTATCGATTGCGAGGTCGTGTCATCAGGTGTCCACCGCTGGTTCGTTGGCAATTCGCCTGCACGATATCGCGCCTTATCTCCCTTGCCAAGACCGTTGGACAAAGGACAAGCGTTGCCCGCCGCTGGAGAGCCGGGTAAGACGGAGATCGTCCGCGGCGAATGCAGGGAACAGCGCGCGGCGACTGGAGAACCATTCACCCCTGGAGACGAACCGTGCAAGCCGCCCTCGGCATCCTCGCATTCATGTTTCTCGCCTGGCTGGTCAGCGAAAACCGCCGCGTCATAGACTTCCGGGTCATCGCCGCAGGCCTGGGCCTGCAGTTCCTCCTGGCCGCCCTGCTGCTCAAGATCACCATGTTCCGCGATCTCCTGCTGCAGCTCAACAGTGTGGTGCTGATGATCGAGAAAGCCACCAGGGCCGGCACGACCTTTGTCTTCGGCTACCTGGGCGGCGGCGTCCTGCCTTTCGACGTCACCGGCCCTCCCGGCTCGGCCTACGCCCTGGCCTTCCGCGGCCTGCCCATCATCCTGTTCATGAGCGCCCTGTCCGCGCTGCTCTTCCACTGGCGCATCCTGCCGGCAATCGTGCGCGGCTTCTCCTTTGTCCTGCGCCGGAGTCTGGGCCTGGGCGGAGCGCTGGGCGTGGGCGTGGCGGCCAACATCTTCATCGGCATGATCGAAGCTCCGCTCATGGTGCGGCCCTATGTGCAGGCCATGACCCACAGCGAACTCTTCGCCCTGATGGTCTCGGGCATGGCCACCATCGCCGGCACCATGATCGTGCTCTACGCCTCCATCCTCGGCCCGATCATTCCCGGCTCCCTGGGCCATCTCATCGTGGCCTCCATCATCAGCGCGCCGGCCTCCGTGCTCATGGCGCGGCTCATGGTTCCGGAAACAAGGGACGCCACCCAGGGCGACATCGAGCTGCCCAAGGCGGCCGGCTCCATGGACGCCATCGCCCGCGGCGCCCTGGACGGATTGCAGCTTCTTCTGCATGTCGTCGCCCTGCTCATCGTGCTCATAGCCCTGGTGAGCCTGGTGAACCAGCTCCTGGACTGGCTGCCCGCCGTGGGGGATGCGCCCCTCACCCTGCAGCGCATCACCGGCTGGCTGCTGGCTCCGGTGGCCTGGCTCATGGGCCTGCCATGGAAAGAGTGCCACACAGCCGGCAGCCTGCTGGGCACCAAGGTCATCCTCAACGAGTTCGTGGCCTACATGAACATGGCCGGCCTCGATCCCGCAGCCCTGAGCGAGCGCAGCCGCATCATCATGACCTACGCCATGTGCGGCTTCGCCAACCTGGGCAGCCTCGGCATCATGATCGGCGGCATGGGCTCCCTCGCGCCGGAGCGCCGCAGCGAGATCGTGGCCCTGGGCTTCCGCTCCATCTACGCCGGCATGCTGGCCACGGCCATGACTGGTGCTATTGTCGGCATTCTCCTGTAAAAGGCCTTTGTATGAAAACCTGCATGCGCCTCTTCGCCGTGATCCTGGCCGTTGTCTCCCTGTCCTCTTCCGGATGCGCTCTCTTCGGTTACCGCCTGCCCGATGAGCCGCCCGGCCTCGTCTCCGACTCCCGCGCCCTGGAGCTGGTCCGCTCCGTGACTCCGGCGCAGCAGGGATTCGCCGCGTGGCGGGACTACATTCCGGCCTACGAGGCCAGCCTGAAGTACGCGCTCAGAAAGCCGCCCACGGAAACGTGCTTCTCACGGCCGTGGCTGCGGCTCACCTGGGGCCAGCTCGCCCTCACGCTGCAGGACCTCATCGCTACGCTGCCCTATGCCGACGCCAATCCGGACATCCTTGCCGCGCGCTTCGCCTGGTTCCGCATCCAGCCCGGCACACTGCTCACCGGCTACTACGAGCCGCTGCTGCGCTGCTCGCTCACACCGCGTCCCGATTACCCGTATCCTTTGTATGCGCTGCCGCCCGAGGCGGCACAAGGCGCGCCCATGCCCTCCCGCGACCAGATCGACCACGGCGGCGCCCTGGCCGGCCGCGGCCTGGAGATTGCCTGGTGCGACAACCCCACGGACGTCTTCTTCCTCCACGTCCAGGGCTCCGGCCGCATGGTCCTGCCGGACGGCAGCTTCCGCAACGTGCTCTACGCCGGCACCAACAAGCAGCCCTACGCCAGCGTGGGCAGAGTGCTGGTGAACGAAGGCTGGGCCAGCAAGGACGAGATGAGCATGCAGAAGATCCGCGAACTGTTCGCCGCGCATCCGGAGCGCGTGCGCGGGTGGCTGGCTCAGAACCCCAAGTACATCTTCTTCCGCCTGGCCGACGACGGACCGATCGGCTCCATGGGTGCGAAGCTCACGCCGTACGTCAGCGTGGCCTCGGACCGCTCCTTCATCCCCAGCGGCCTGCCCATGGCGCTGGTGGCGCGCCTGCCCGAAGCGCCCGGCCTGGAACCGGTGGTGCTGCACGGCATGATCACAGCCCAGGACACCGGCACCATGGACGGCAACCACCTGGATCTGTTCACCGGATACGGGGAGGAGGCCGCGGCCCGGGCCGGCACCATGCGCGACCGCGCCGCCGTGTACGTGCCGATATCCCGCCGCGCCCTGGGTCTGTAGGTGGATCGCGCCGCTGCCGTCGGGCGCATGGTTCTGCGGTTTGAGCTTGGGCGCGTCCTGTGTGGGCCCGCCCGAGCCTATAGCTTTGCTTGACAGGGAGCACGGCTCCTTCCATGATGCTTTCCCATACGGGAAAATAGCCACATGACCCCATCCGAGCAGCCCTCGCCCCCGAGCCGCGCGTCCCGACGCCACGACAGTTTTTTCTCCAGTTTCAAGCACGTCTACTCAAATCTCCGCATCCGCACCAAGTTCTTCCTGGGCGCAGGAGCGCTCATCGTCCTTGGCGCGGTCGTTGGCTGGCGGCTCACCTTCCCGCTGATGGAGGATATGGTGCAGCGCCAGGCAGTGGCCGAGCTTGAGAACTCCGTCACCCTGCTGGCCAACATGGTGGACACCTCGCTCAAAATGTCCATCAAGAACCGGTTGCGCGGCATAGCCGAGAAAAACAGGGAGATCGCGGCGCATTTTCAGGTCCAGGCCGCCAGCGGCGCGATGACTCTGAAGGAAGCGAAAGAGCGCGTCGCCGAGATATTCTCGTCCCAACGTATCGGCAAGACCGGCTACCTCTACGTCATCGACTCGAAAGGCGAGGTGCTATTCCATCCCAAGTCAGCCGTTTCCGGCGAGAACTTCTCGCATTTCGCCTTCATCCGCGACCAGATGATGCGCCGCATGGGCTATGTGGAGTACATGTGGCGCAACCCCGGAGAAACGGTCCCCCGCGCCAAGGCGCTGTACATGACGTACTTCGAGCCCTGGGACTGGATCATATCCGTCTCCACCTACCGCGAAGAGTTCGCCTCACTCATCTCGGCCCAGGACTTCCGCGAGGACATACTTGCCCTGCGCTTCGGCGCAAGCGGCTATGCGCTGCTGCTGGACGACAAGGCCACCCTGCTCATCCATCCGAAAATCTCGGCCTCCGAGTTCTCCGCGCTCACCTCCAGCAGCAACATGTCCGTAATCGAAAAGATCACGGAAAACGCATCCGGCTCCTTCCGCTACATGTGGAAGAACCCCGGCGAGGAAGAAGCCCGTCAGAAGATCATGTTCTACCGCACCCTGCCTCTTCTGAACTGGCACGTGGCCGCCACTGCCTACCTGGAGGAGTATCAGGCCCCCCTCGCCAACCTCCGCACCATACTGCTCCTGGGCGCGGTGCCGTTCCTGGCGGTGATGCTGCTGGTCACGGCGGCCATTTCAGGCTCCATCACCAGGCCGCTGCGCGAGATCATGCAGGCCGTGGCCTCGGGCAGCCGCGGCGATCTCTCCGTGCGCATCCATCGCAAGTCCGGGGACGAGGCCGGGCAGCTGGCCCACTACTTCAACCTGTTCATGTCGCGCATGCAGGACTACGAGCGCGATCTACGTAATGAGATGGACGAGCGCATGACCGCCGTCCGCGCCCTGGAAAAGGGCGAGAAGCGCTACCGCATGCTCTTCGAGTCCATGCAGGACGGCTTCGCCATGTTCGAGCTGGTTCCGGTTGCATCGGACATGCCTGGCCCGCTGACCGGCTCCGGCACGGACTTTCGCATTCTGGAGATAAACCCGGCCTTTGCCCAGCAGACGGCGCTGTCCCCGGCGCGGGATACGGGAAAACGGCTGTCCGAGGTGGCGGACACCTTGTCACCGTACTGGCTCCGGCTTTACCGCCGCCTGGCCTCCTGCGAAATGCCGGCGCGTTTCGGCGACTACTCTCCGGAGCTCGGCCGCTTCTTCCATGTCACAGCCTATCGACCCGAGGTGGACGTGCTCGCCGTGCTCGTGGCCGACGTGACCGAGGCCAAAACCGCAGAGGAGGAGATGCGCCGCGCAAGGAACTATGTGCGCTCGATGATCGACTCCATGCCCTCGGTCATCTTCTCCGTGGACCGCCGCGGCATGATCACCCAATGGAACGCCGCGGCGGAGCGCCTGACCGGCAAGAACCGCGACAACGCCCTGGGCCAGCACTTCACCACACAGTGGAGCCTGTTGCGGGAAAACGCCGATCTGGTGGAAAGCGCCCTGCAAAATCACGAGTCCACCTCAAGAAGCGCCATCGAAGAGCACACCGGAGACGAGCAGCATTTCTACGAGATGCTCGTCTACCCGTTGCTTATCTCGGATGTGGAAGGCGCCGTGGTGCGCGTGGACGAGGTAACCCAGCGCATCCGCATGCAGGAGATGCTGGCCCAGTCCGAGAAGATGCTTTCCGTGGGTGGTCTGGCCGCCGGCATGGCCCACGAGATAAACAACCCGCTGGGCGGCATCATCCAGGGCGTGCAGAACGTGCGCCGCAGGCTGGTGGACGACCTGCCGGCGAACCTCCGCGCGGCCGAGGTGTGCAACCTGGATCGCGAGGCCTTGGCCTGTTACCTGGAAGATCGCGGCATCCTCGGCTTCATCGAGAGCATCCGCGAGTCCGGCGATCGCGCCTCCAGGATTGTGCGGAACATGCTGGAGTTCAGCCGCACGCCACAGGCCGTGCGCGAGCTCGCCTCCGTGCACGAGCTCATCGAAAAAGCCCTGTCCCTGGCCTCCAGCGACTACGACCTCAAAAAACGCCGCAGCTTCAACTCCATCACCATCGAACGCTCTTACGACGAACGCGTGGGCGAGGCGCCCTGCTCCCCCTCCGAGATTGAGCAGGTTCTCCTCAACCTCTTCAAAAACGCGGCCCAGGCGCTCTTCTCCGAGGTGAGCACCAGTTTCAAAACGCCGCGCATCACCCTGCGCACAAAGCTGGAGGACGACGCCGTGCGCATCGAGGTGGCGGACAACGGACCGGGCATGGACCGAACCACCAGCCAGCGCATCTTCGAGCCATTCTTCACCACCAAGGACGTGGGCGAAGGCACGGGCCTCGGCCTCTCGGTTTCCTACTTCATCATCGTGCAGAACCACGGCGGCGAGCTTTACGTGGAATCCAGCCCCGGCCACGGCGCCACATTTGTCATCCGTCTGCCACTCACGGCTGGCAAGCGCCTGCATCCTTGAGTTTTTTTCCTGCTCGGGGTACGTACCGGGCAGACTCTCCACCTTCATCACCAGCAACAAGGACCCGGCCCCATGATCCTGATCCTTATCGTGCTTGCCGTCCTCGCAGCCCTTGTCTTGTACGTCATCGCCGTGTTCAACGGCCTTGTCCGCAAGCGCAACCTCGTGGACGAGGCGTTCAGCGGCATCGACGTGCAGCTCAAAAAACGCACGGACCTCATTCCCAACCTGGTGAACACCGTGAAGGGCTATATGGAGCACGAACGCGGCGTTCTGGAGCAGGTGACGCGCTACCGCGCCGAGGCCCAGCGCGCCGGCGAGCAGGGTGACATGGCCGAGCGAGCCAAAGCCGAAGGGCTGCTGGGCCAGGCCCTGGGCAGGCTCTTTGCCGTGGCCGAGAACTATCCCGACCTCAAGGCCAATCAGAACTTCCTCGACCTGCAGGCCCAGCTCTCCCAGGTGGAGAACGACATCCAGCTCGCCCGGCGCTACTACAACGGCACCGTGCGCAACCTGAACATTGCGGTGGAGTCCTTCCCCAGCAACCTCGTAGCCAACAGCTTCGGCTTCTCCAAGGCGGAGTTCTTCGAGCTGGAGGCCGAGTCGGACCGCGCGGTGCCCAAGGTCGAGTTCTGAGGCGCCGCCCTCGTATCGTACCCCGAACCGCATCGCCGAACCGCAGCCCCGAACCGTGAGGAGCGTATCCATGACCCGTCGTTCCGGCTATGCCCCGCGCCGAGCATCCGCGGCGCTCGCCTGCCTCTGCCTCGCCCTTGTCCTTGCCGCATGCTGGATCGCAACGCCGGCCTTTGCCCAGAAGACCGAGCGCATCCTCGACTACCACAGCGTGGTGCAGGTGCAGACCGACGCATCCATCGTGGTCACGGAAACCATCACAGCCATGGCCCAGGGCAAGGACATCAAGCGCGGCATCTACCGCGACTTCCCCACCGAGTACCGCGGCCCCCTGGGCGGACGTGAGGTGCGCGGCTTCGAAGTCCTCTCGGTCAGGCGCGACGGCAAGCCCGAGCAGTGGCACACCGAGTCCAGGAACAACGGCGTGCGCGTCTACATCGGCCAGAAAAGCGTCTTCCTCGATCCGGGCGAGCACACCTTCACCCTCACCTACCGCTCCACCGGGCAGATCGGCTATTTTGAGAAATATGACGAGCTCTACTGGAACGTGACCGGCAACTTCTGGAAGTTCACCATCCTGCACGCCTCCTGCGTGGTGAAGCTGCCCAAGGGCGCCTCGGTGCTCCAGATGGCCGGCTACACCGGGCCCGTGGGCGCCAAGGGCAAGGACTTCCTCTCCGGCTTTGACGACAACGGCGATCCGAAGTTCGAGACCACGGCCCCACTGCCTCCGGGCAACGGCCTGACCATCGCCGTGTCCTGGCCAAAGGGCATTGTGGTGGAGCCCAGCGGCACACAGAAGACCCTGCAGACGCTGCGCGCCAACCTGCCCTCGGTGGTCATCATCCTGGCTATCGCCGCGCTGCTTCTCTACTACTACATCGCCTGGACCAAGGTGGGCCGCGACCCGGAAAAGGGCACCCCCTTCCCGCGCTTCCATCCGCCCCGCGGCGTCTCCCCGGCCGCCGCGCGGACCATCATGCGCATGGGATACGACAACAAGGCTTTCGCCGCGGCCATGGTGAACCTGGCTGTAAAGGGCTACGTGGAGATCACCCAGGAGGAGAAGATTTTCGGCCGCAGCATCTTCACCCTGACGCGGACCGGCCGGCTGGCCAACGAGTGCAACCTCTCCAAGGGCGAGAAGCTGGCGGCCGACGCCCTCTTCGCCGGCTCGAACGAGATCCGCATATCCCCGACCAACCGCACCCAGATCCGCAGGGCCAACAAGCGGCTCTCCGCCTTCCTGCAGCTGGAGCACGAGAAAATCCATTTTCTTACCAACAAGAAGTGGCTCATCCCCGGCATCCTCATCACCCTGGCCACGCTGGGCCTCCTCGCGCTCACAGGCCGGCAGCCCCCTGTGGCCGGGTTCCTCTCCATCTGGCTGGCGGGCTGGACCACGGGCGTCACCTTCCTGGTGCTCTCCGTGTTCAAGAGCTTCCGCTCCGGCAGCTACGGCGCGGGCCTGTTCATGAGCGTCTTCGCCATTCCCTTTGTGGCCGGCGAGCTGTTCGGCCTCTTCGCCTACGCCAACGCCACCTCCTACCCGGCAGCCGCAGGCATTATTGTCCTCTTCCTGCTCAACGCCATGTTCTACTTCCTGCTCAAGGCCCCCACCATGGAGGGGCAGGCCATCATGGACGAGATCGAGGGCTACAAGCTCTTCCTGGAGACCACGGAAAAGGACCGCCTGAACGTCATGAACCCGCCGGACGTGACGCCTGAGGTGTTCGAGCAGAACCTGCCCTACGCCATCGCCCTGGACGTGGAGAACGAGTGGTCCGAGCGATTCGAGGGCCAGCTGGAGCGCATGGGCCAGCAGTCCTCGGGCTACTCTCCGGCCTGGTACCACGGAACTTCGGGCATGCACGGCTTCGGCGCAGGCGCATTTGCCGGCTCCTTTGCCAGCGCCTTTACCAGCGCCGTGGCCACATCCTCCTCCACCTCCGGTTCGGGCGGCGGCGGTTCCTCGGGCGGTGGTGGCGGCGGAGGCGGAGGCGGAGGCTGGTAGACCCGGCCATCAGTCTGCGGAGAAATGCATCTCATGGACGGTCCCACACTCGCCCTGACGCTTGTCGCGGCAACGCTCACCGCGCTGGCCGTGTACGCCGTGCTCGCCTACAACCGGCTCGTGGCGCTGCGTCAGCGGCTGGAGAACGCCTTCTCCCAGATCGACGTGCAGCTCGTGCGCCGGCATGATCTGATTCCCAACCTGGTGGCCGCCGTGCAGGGCTACCTGACCCACGAGCGGGAGCTGCTGCAGGAAGTGGCGCAGGCCCGCGCGGACGCCTCCAGGCTGCTGGCCGGCTGGCCCGACCACGCCGATGCGGAAGGCGCCGGCGCCGTGGGACTTGCCGAGTCCGCCCTCACAGCCGCGCTCTCGCGGCTTATCGGTGTGGTGGAGGCGTACCCGGAACTCAAGGCCGCGGAGCAGACCGGCCGGCTCATGGAGGAGCTCGCCTCCACGGAGAACCGCGTGGCTTTTGCCCGCCAGCACTTCAACGACTCGGCCATGCTCTACAACTCCATGCGTGAGTCCTTCCCCACCCTGCTGGTGGCCGGTTCACTGGGCTTTAGCCGCGCCGCCTACCTGGAGTTCGCCGACCGCTCCATTGACCGACCCATTGATGTCGCTCTCGCCCCCGGCGGCGGGACGTGATATCAGGGACTCGATGACGACCTCCATGGACTTTTTCGCCAGGCAGGAGCAGGCCCGCAGGAACTCCGGCAGCCTGATCTTCTACTTCGTGCTTGCCGGCTTCGGCATCGTAGCCATGACCTGCCTGATCGTGGCCGCTGTCATCGTCATTATCCTGGGCACCTTTCCCTCGCTTGGCGACTCCTGGCTGGCGCGGGACTTCAACCAGATCATGATCCTCACCGCCGTGCTCACCGGCGGCTTCATCACCGGCCTTTCCCTGGACCGCATCCGCATCCTGCGCCGCGGCGGGGGCGACGCCCTGGCCCGGCTTCTGGGCGGCTCGCTCATTCCCGTGGACACCACCGACCCCACCTACCGCAAGGTGCTCAACGTGGTGGAGGAAACGTCCATAGCCGCGGGCATTCCCGCCCCGCCGGTCTACATTCTGGAGCGTGAGGAAGGCATCAACGCCTTTGCCGCCGGCTACCGGCCGCAGACCGCCGTGATCGGCATCACCAAGGGCGCGGCCGAGCTGCTGGACCGTGACGAGATCCAGGGCGTGATCGCGCACGAGCTCTCCCACGTCCTCTATGGCGACATGCGGCTCAACATCCGCCTCGTGGGCCTTATCCACGGCGTCACCGTCATCGGCCTGGCCGGACGGCGCATGCTCCTGCGCTCCATGGGCTACGGCGTTGTCATGGCCCGCGGCCTGCGCAGCGGCCACTCCTTCCTGCCCGGCGTACTGGGCGGTCTGGCCCTCATGGTGGTTGGCTCCGCCGGCACCCTGGTGGGCAGCCTGCTCAAGGCCTCCATCTGCCGCCAACGAGAGTATCTGGCCGACGCCTCGGCCGTGCAGTTCACGCGCAACCCGGCCGGCATCATCGGCGCGCTCAAGAAGATGGGCGGCTGGGCCATCGGCTCCCAGCTGGAAAGCAGCAACGCCGAGGAGGTCAGCCACCTGTTCATCGGGCAGGTGCGCGGCGCGCTCTTCCGCCGGTTGTTCTCCACGCATCCGCCCCTGAACGAGCGCATCCGGCGCATCGATCCCGGCTGGGACGGCTCCTTCCCCGTTGTGGACGAGGAGACCCGCCGCACCCTGGCCATGGCCAGCAGGCGGGAGGTGCCGGGGCTGATGACCCTGGAGGAGGGGTTCGTGCTCGGAGCGCATGCCGTTGGCGCGGCCGAGCAGTGCCGGGTGGAGAGCTCTGCGGAGCCGGACGCCATAGCAGACGGGGTCGGCGCGCTGGAGACCGGCTGCCTGGAGTACGCCCGGCAGCTCATCGCCAAGACTCCGGACAGCCTCATCAGCGCCACGCGCAACCCGGAGGCGGCCCGTTGTCTCGTCTTTGCCCTGCTTCTTTCCCACGACGAGAATATCCGCTCCGGCCAGCTCGACGACCTGCTCCAGCTCACGGACATCCGCTGCATCGACCAGTCCGCGGCATTGTTCGAGGCCGAGGGGCTCAGACATCCCGCCCTGCGCCAGCTCCTGCTGGACATGGCCATACCGGCGCTCCGGCGCATGCCCCAGGAACGCTACGCCGTGTTCAAGGAGGTCGTGGATACCCTCATCAAGGCCGACCGCCGCCTGGACCTTTCAGAGTGGATGATCCACCGCATGCTGCTCCGGCGCATTGCCCCGTTCTTCAATGCCAGCCGCGACGTGCCCATGTACATCGAGGGTTTCGCCCCAGTCATCCGCCACGTGGAGACCATGCTCTCATGCCTGGCCCACGCCGGCCGGCGCATCCAGGACCCTGATGAACGCCGCGCCGCGGCCGAGCACGCCTTTGCCCGGGGCGCGGATTGCCTGGACCTCTCGGCCATCAGCCTGCTGCCGCGGGAGCTGACCGGCCTGAAGGAGCTGGATACGGCCCTCAACAGGCTGGAGCATCTGCGGCCATCCTGCAAAAAGGAGTTGCTGAAAGCGGCCGCTGCCGTCATTCTTGCCGACGGCTTTGTTTCAACGGCGCAGGGCTTTGTTCTGCGCGGGGTGGCCGAGGGGCTTGACCTGCCCATGCCGCCGTTGCTACCCGGACAAGATATTCCTACAACTACTTGAAATATCACTCGGAGCACAAAGTTAGTAACTTCGTGCTCCCGCGGCATTCGCCGCGCGGCCCCGCCTGGGCGTGGCCGTTCTTATAACTGGAAAGCGAAAATACAAGTATTTTTCTGCTTTCAGTAATAACGCAAAGGAGCTGCCCATGCCCTCCATGGATGTTGTCAGCACTGTTGATATGCAGGAAGTGGATAACGCCATAAACAACACCACAAAAGAGGTGGCCACCCGCTATGACTTCCGCGGCGTGGAGACCACTATCAACTTGAACCGCAAAGACAAGAAGCTGGTGCTGGAAACCGGCGACGACATGAAGCTGAAAGCGCTCAAGGACATGCTCGTCGCCCACCTGGTGCGCCGCAGTGTGGACCCCAAGAGCCTGGAGTACAAAGAGCCCGAGGCCGCGTCCGGCGGGCGTCTGCGCCAGGAAGCCGTGATTCAGGAAGGCATCGAGAAATCCAAGGCCCAGGCCATCGTCAAGGCCATCAAGGCCACCAAGCTCAAGGTGCAGCCTGCCATCCAGGACGAGCAGGTGCGTGTTACCGGCAAAAAGATCGACGACCTGCAGGAGGTCATACAGTTGCTCAAGGACCAGGACTTCGGCGTGCCCCTGCAGTTCGTGAATATGAAGCGGTAGGCATTCCTTAGCTGGACACGAGCACGTTCATCCTGTTATTTTGCCAGCGATGTCGAAGGTTGTGAGGAATCCGACCACTACTTGGGAGGCCTGCATGCTCGCTATTCGGCGTTCCCGCAACTCGGGTGCGCGTGCCCTCGTCCTTGCGGCGGCCTTTTCCGCCATGCTGCTTTGCCCGTCCATTGCCGGCGCATACACCAACGACGTGAACCAGTGCATCGACAACTACACCTTCACCGAACAACCAAGGCTTGCGCGCAACGCATTGAGCACCGCATGTCTGTGCTCCTACGACCCCGGACTTACACGCTGCTCCCAATGGACGAAAAAGCGTATCCAGTGCGTGACAAAGTACATGCCCAAGGCCTTGGACAACAACGACGCCCGGCGAATCAATACATACTGCAAACGCAAAGCCGGCCTGCGTTATAATTAAGGAGTCTCCATGCGCCGCCTTCTTCCGTGCCTCCTGCTTGCCGCCGCCCTGCTTGCCGGTTGCGGCTGGTTCTCCGACGGTACCGACTGGACCACCCGAGTGGGCAGCTATTCCTACGACGACGCCGTGAAAGAGTACGGCGAGCCCCAGGCATGCCAGCAGTACATGGACGGCGGCATGAGCTGCACCTGGAACACCGGAGCTGTTTTCGCTTCCCACAAGAACATGGTCCTGACCTTCGACAGCTACGGATACTTCGAAAGCAAGGACATGATGCGCTGAACCGGCATCGCTCCCGCAGACGGGAGCCGCTTTGACATACGGATGCCGCACGGAGCGCGGCCCGTCCAGAACCGTCCGCTGCGCCCCAGGCGCTGCAAGACCGCAACGAGGGACCACCATGACGACCCGTCTCGGACCATCCGTTCTGGCTATCGCAACCGCCCTGCTGCTGTGCTTCTCGGCAGGTTCGGCCTCTGCCGCCTTCAGCGGCGATGCTGGCGGCGGCTTTCGTTATGAGGGCTTCGAGCTCACGCAGGACCGCGACCTGACAGGCTTCTTCGTCAACACCAGGGACGTATCCCGCCGCAACGTCCGCGTCACCATTACCGCCATCGGCCAGGAAAGCGGCGCCCCCTTGTGGTCTACCAGGCTGAATCTCGGCAACATGAGCCCGGGCGAGCGCAAGCCGGTTACCGCCAGCTACGGCCGCTACACGGCCGATCCCGGCTCCTTCAGCTTCGAGTTTAGCGAAGAAGGCGGGGTCGAGCCCCAGACGCCTCCTGGAGAAGAGCCCGAGCCCGGCCCCCCCGGCGAGGAGGAGCCCCAGGCTCCGGACCAGTTGCAGGAGCGGAACGCCTGCTCCAGCATTGAGGGTACGCTGCACGGCCGCGAGATCTCCGGCAGCGGCGAGTGTTCCACTGTCCAGTTCAATCTGGTCAAGGGCTCCGCGCGTTTCGCCCTGCGCTACACGCCCACCGATCCCATCACCGTGCAGCTGCTGAACAAGGACGGCAAGCCCCTGGAGTTCCTCTTCGAGCAGCTCACCTACAGCACCGGCTCCAAGCGGCTTGATGTGAAGGAGGAAGGCCCTTACTCGCTGCAGGTTCTCGCGCAGGGTGATTGGTCCATCCGCATCCAGCAGGCCGGCGCCCCGACCGAGGAGGGCAACGCCACCCAGGCCACGCCACGACGCCCGATCAATATGAACTCTGGCGACGACGGTTCCCTCTCCATCTCGAACTACTAGGAATCACCGCTGCAGACGCAGCCCGCAATACAAAGGGCGCCTCCGGATGGGGGCGCCCTTTTTTACGTTCATGCGTACCGGCCGCCGCCGGCAGACTAAGTGCCGGGTTTGTTCTTGCTCTGGTCCAGCAGATCTTCCAGCGCAGCCAGGTCTTCGTCCAACTCGATCATCGAATCATCATCCGCGTCGGCCGCGTCGGGCTCCTTCTCGCCTGCCCGCAAAGGCTCTATCTTGGCCTCGAACACCGTCTTGGTTCTGGTCGCGGCGATCTCCTCCGGCTCGTCTTCGAAAAAGATCTCGTCGTCATCATACACATGGCCGGCGTCCTTGCCCCGCGCTTCCTCGAAGCTCTTGGTCACATCCTCCAGCACGAACTCCTCGAACTCCAGGCCCTTCTTCTCGGAAGCCTCCCCGGCCTTGATACCGGGCGCCAGGCCGCCGAGCAGAAAATCGTCCAGGTCCTCGACATCGTCATCGGTGGATTCCTGCGCAAGCTCAGAGGATGAGTCGTCGAGCAGAAAGTCTGTGATCGACTCGTTCAGACCGTCGTCCGTCACGCTGGACGTGAACGGCCCCGGCATAGGTTCGGACTCTCCGGACTCATCGACCTCGGCGATGTCCTCGTCCACGTCGATGGCTGCAATATCGTCAATATCTCCAGGGGCTGCTGTTGGCTGCCCCATGCCGAACGATCCGGCGGAAGGCGACGCCTCGCGGCCACCCAGCTTGCTGATGTTGTCGAAAACAAGGTCCTCGTCCACAACATCGTCGCCGGCCGCCGTGTCCACGTCCTCATCATCGAAAACCATCTCGCTGTCGCCCAGGTCCATGACCTCGTCGTCCAGAATCGCACCTTCGCCGCCAAGCTCCACGGCATCGTCGTCAAAACCGATGGCTCCGCCGCCGAACAGACCGGAGGCCGACTCGAACACCGATTCGTCTGCCGGTTCCTCTGGTGCCTGCTGCCCTGGCTCCGCGGCCGACTCGTCCAGCAATTCCGGCTCCAGGTCCATGACCTCGTCGTCCAGAATTGCACCTTCGCCGCCAAGCTCCACGGCATCGTCGTCAAAACCGATGGCTCCGCCGCCGAACAGACCGGAGGCCGACTCGAACACCGACTCGTCTGCCGGTTCCTCTGGTGCCTGCTGCCCTGGCTCCGCGGCCGGCTCGTCCAGCAGCTCCGGCTCCAGGTCCATGACCTCGTCGTCCAGAATTGCACCTTCGCCGCCGAGATCCACGGCATCGTCGTCAAAACCGATGGCGCCGCCGCCGAACAGACCGGAGGCCGACTCGAACACCGACTCGTCTGCCGGTTCCTCTGGTGCCTGCTGCCCAGGCTCCGCGGCCGGCTCGTCCAGCAGCTCCGGCTCCAGGTCCACAGTCGGAGCAGCCTCGCCGGCTGCGTCGGGCTCTGTGTCGGAAACCATCCCTTCGAGATATTTGAGGTCCTCTTCAAGGAACGTCTCGTTGAGCGCCATCTCCACATCAAGATCAAGATCTTCCGGAGCCGGCTCCGGCACCATCTCGTCCAGCACGGACTGCTCAAAGGCGGAGGGCTGCGCCCCCAGCTTTGCCGCGGCGCCTCCCATCTCAGCGCCGCCGGCAGAAGGCTCGGCAGTATCGGCATCCTCGTCGTCAAGGAAGAACGGCGTTTCCCCATCCTGCTCGGTCCAGGAGGCCCGGAACGCCTCGAACTCGTCCTCGTCGCCGGTCTCACGCTCAAGCTGCTCAAAGAGCTCGTTGCCGCCAAGCGAATCCTCTTCGTCAGCGCTCTCCTCGATAAAGGCGCTACGCATGGGGCCCACGTTCTCGTCGAGCAGAATCATGGTCTCGCTGGGGTTGTCGAACTCGTAGTCGTCGCCCAGATCAAAGGGGGACAGCCCTTTCGCGCCGGCATCTGCCGCGGGCTCGGTTGTGGGCTCTACCGTGGGCTCCGCCTCTGCGGCGGCCTCCTCGTCCAGAAGCAGCATGCCTCCGGCCAGGGACGCCTCCTCGTGCTCCGCCTCGTCGGTCTCCGGCTCGGGCATCGCGGTCTCGGCCTCGGCCTCAATCTCCGCCTCCATGGGCTTCGCAAGAATATTGCCGCCCAACTGGTCAAAGACGAGATCTTCATCCGGCTCCTGGTCACCCTGCACGGCTTCGGGCTCCGCAGCCTCCGGCTCCTCAAAAAGAAGCGCCTGGTCGCTGGCGATGCCGGCCTCATCCGCCGCGGGCTCGGCCGGTTCTTCGGCAACGGCCTCGGATTCCGGTGTTTCCACCGGCTCGAACACCAGCTCTTCGCCGAGCAACAGCTCCTCGTCCGGCTCCTGCGCAGCGGCCTCGGCTTCAGCCTTTTCTGGCTCCCCAGGTTCTTCGATCTCCTCGAAGGTCAGCTCTTCGCCAAGCAGAAGCTCCTCACCGAGCAACAGCTCGCCCTCGGCCTGTTCCGGAACCGCCTCGGCCTCAGCCGCAGGCTCCAGCTCGTCGAGCGCAAGCTCTTCATCCAGGGAAAGTTCTGCATCCAGGGAAATTTCTGCATCCAGGCTCTCGGCCTCGGCGACGGGCTCTTCCGCAGCGCCTGGCTCCCCAGGCTCCTCAACCTCCTCGAAGGCCAGCTCTTCGCCAAGCAGAAGCACCTCACCAAACAACAGCTCGCCCTCGGCCTGTTCCGGAACCGCCTCGGCCTCAGCCGCAGGCTCCAGCTCGTCGAGCGCAAGCTCTTCATCCAGGGAAATCTCTTCGTCCAGGCTCTCTGCTTCGGCGACGGGCCCTTCCGCAGCGCCTGGCTCCCCAGGCTCCTCAACCTCCTCGAAGGCCAGCTCTTCGCCAAGCAGCAGCTCCTCACCGAGCAACAGCTCGCCCTCGGCCTGTTCCGGAACCGCCTCGGCCTCAGCCGCAGGCTCCAGCTCGTCCAGTACAAGCTCTTCGTCCAGGGAAAGTTCTGCATCCAGGCTCTCGTCCTCGGCGACCGGCGTCGCGGCATCTTCAAAGGTCAGGTCGTCGCCCAGTACGAACCCTTCCCTGGATACCGCCGGACCGGCTTCAGCGGCCTCGGCCTCTGACTCCGCAGCCTCGGTCTCGTCAAAGACAAGCTCCTCGTCCAGGGACAGCTCTTCGTCCAGAGGCTCCATGCCGGTTGCCGGTTCCTCGACCTCTTCAAAATCGAGCTCGTCGTCAAAGGCGATTCCGGAGTCAAGGGGCTTCTCCTCGATCTCCAGCCCGGCGGATTCCGCGCTTTCGGCTCCCTCCAGAATCAGTTCCTCGTCCAGGGAAACCTCGCCGGGTTCCTCATCGAACGCAATATCCCCGGCAACGGCCGGCTCTTCATCAGGGGCCTCGGCGCCTTTCTCCATGGAGTCGAACAGCTCTTCGTCGTCCATGTCGAGAACATCCGGCTCCTCGCCTTCGTCCTCCACCTGGATCTCGTCTTCTTCCTTGCTCAGGTCGAGCAGCGCATCATCGCCCCCGGCGGTCTCGCTTTCAGGCTCCCGCGCCCAGTAGTCGGCTTCCTGCTCTTCTTCGCCACGATCCGTTTCATCAAAGACAATGGAGGCCTCGGAAAGGTCCACATCCTCCCAGCCGTTTTCATCCTCGGCCGCGGTGCGCGCCGGGCCGGAGGGCACGTCATCGTCCTCCTCGTCCCAGACGGCCGGGCTCTCCACACGGGGGCCGAATATGCCTTCACGCAGCTGTCCGGACAGCGCTGCCGCCTCCAGGGCGGCCAGCTCTGCCTTGCCCATGGGACTTCGGCGTGAAGATTCGCCCTCTGAAGGCGCGGCGTCTTCGCCGATTGCCGGTTCCAGCACCGGACCCTGCTTCGGCGCTGTTTCCTCGGGAGGAACTGTGTGGTACTCCGGCGTGTCTTCGCCAAGCAGCTCATCCAGCGACTGGAACCGCCCGGTGTCGCCATGCCCTGCAGCCTCGGCCTGCGGCGAGAGCTCACGCTCCAGCCGATCCAATCGGGCCGACGCTACATCGAGCTGCGACTGCAACTCCTGACGGAGGTTGCTCAACGCGCGGTATGTTATGTAGAAAATGAGCAGCAGTGCGACGAAACACAGCAACAGGAATACCAGAACAATGACATCGCCTTGTGCGAGTAGAGCGGAAAAATCCATGGGCTCTCTTCCGGTGGGGTGGAAGGAAGTTCGGGATAATGTCCCGAAGGTCCATTCAACTCTCTAAGCCCTTTAACATAAAGTAAATAGAAAGCAAAGGAAAATGGCTTCCAAACGAATACAGCCCAAGCTCGTCTTTGCGGACGCGAAAGGTAACATCTACGACCATCCGGATCTGCTGATGCTGTGCCGTCGCGGCGGCGAGTTTACTCTGCCGCGGCCGGATGAATTGACGCCGTTGCCGGAGGAAAGCCGGCTTTATCTACTGCCTGGACGGCATGCTCTGGGATACGATCCGGATGAAGGAATGGAGGCCATGGACGAGACAGCCGTGGCCGCGTTCGTCTGTCCCGGATACACCGTCACGGGCGTTGCGGCCTGGGCCTACATGGAGGACGAAGAACCGCCGCAGGTCCTGCCCATGTTCTCGTACGCCGCCGTGGGTTACGCCAACGGCCGCTTTTACGTGGCGGCCAAGCAGGTGGACACGGACCGCCGGCAGGAGTTCGCCAACATCCCGGACCACCGCATTGTGCAGGGCGCGCAGGCGTTGATGAAGAAGTATCCGGACAACCGGCTGGTGCGACACCTGGCCGGCTGCGCCCTGGAAAGCTGCTGCCCGGCGGCGCGCAACCTGGCCATCGGCCGGTTCGAGGCTCCCTTGCCCACCTCGCGCCGCTGCAACGCCCGCTGCATTGGCTGCATCTCGCTGCAGGACGAGGCCTCCGGCTTCCCGGCCACCCAGAACAGGCTGGACTTCACCCCCACGCCGGACGAGATTCTGCAGATCATGCAGCACCACGACAGCCGCGCCAAGAAGCCCATCCACTCCTTTGGCCAGGGCTGCGAGGGCGAGCCGCTGACCGAGGCCGACATCATTGCCGAGGCCGTGCGTCGCTATCGCGAAGCTGGCGGCGTGGGCACCGTGAATGTGAACTCCAACGGCAGCCTGCCGGACGCCGTGGACAAGCTGGCCGAGGCCGGCATCGACTCCATCCGCGTGAGCATGAACAGCGTCCGCCCGGCACTGTACCACGCCTACTACCGCCCCCGCGGTTACACCCTGGACGACGTGAAGGAGTCCATAGCCCGCGCGCGCAAGCATGGCCTCTTCATCTCCCTGAACTTCCTGTTCTTCCCGGGGGTGAGCGATACCGAGGACGAGTACGAGGCCCTGGGCGATCTGGTGGAGCAAAACCACGTGGACCTCATCCAGATGCGCAACCTGAACATCGATCCGGAGCTGTACGTGGGCGTGGCGCACGAGGCGCTGGAGGAAACGGGCGGGCTGGGCCCCAGCATGGGATTCATCAACTTCCGCAAGCGATTGAAGAAGCGCTGCCCCTGGCTGGAGCTCGGCTACTTCAACCCGGACGTGCGCAACAGGCCTGTCCGGAAGGATGACGAGGCGGCCGAAGACGATTTGGACGCCGCGGAGCCGAAGGGCAAAGAACCAGACGAGTCCTGACCCGACGCCAGAAGCGAACACACGTCGAGACCACGTGTCAGAAGAACGACACGTCAGAAGGATGGCACGCCAGAAGAATGACACGCCCTTCGGTGCATCATCTCCCGGCACCCTGTGATTGTGCTAGGAATGGCGGATTGTTACGCCGCATCGTGATGGGTGCGGCGCTGTCAGCCATGGAGACTTGTTTTTTCTGAAGCGCTAGAATCCCTGGGCCTCCTGCATGGAGCAGATCCGCGCCTCGTTGCAGCATCTGGCCAGCCGGGCCACCAGGGCGGCCAGCTTCCGGCGCACCGGGCTGCTCAGGTTCTCGAAGGCCAGGCCGACTCCACCGACGTCCACGCGGACAACGCGCGCCTGCAGCACGCCCAGACCCTTCAACAGCTCTGCCGGCGGCACGCCCGGGCCGCTGCCCTTGGCGACCAGCCGGACGTACACGTTCATGCCGGGCTGCAGGGAGCCATCGTCGCAGGGCTCCAGCCCCAGGCCGGAGACGCTGAAGTTACCCACCACGGCGCGGACAGCGCCGCCATCGAGCTCTGCCGTCAACCCCATGGCTTCCACCCGCGGGTACTTGCGGTACTTGGAGAAATCGACCCGCGGCAGCGGCGATGCCAGCGGCGCAGTACGGCCGCGCCGGCTCTGTGTCATAGGCTCGGGACCGGCCTCGGCCTGGCGGTGCTCCCGGCTCTGGCGCAGGGCTTCGACTGCCGTATCGTCGCCGGGCAGCTCGCCCACCACGGCGTACTCGCCACAGCGCGGGCAGCAGCCCCGCTTGCCGCGGAAACGCTCGGCCACTTCGACCGTAAAGCCGCATGCGCACATGAAGCTCGCCGTGCGCAACTCCTCGTCCGCGGCCTTTTCTTCCTCCCCGTATTCGCGTGCTGAGCCAGAGTGCTCGCCCCTGAAGCCGGAAGGCTCCGCCGGAGTTTTGACGGAGGCGCGCGTCTCTTCGTACAGCATTTCCTCGTACGGCAACTGGCCAGGCAGGTCGTAGAACTCCATCTTGTGCTCAAGACCGTCCAGGAGCTCTCCCGACTCGCCGCCGCGTGCAAGCTCCTCGGCAATGGTGTCCAGAAACTCGCCCAAGGCGGTATCTTCCAGCGGATCTCTGTCGATAAATGGATTCAGGCTGTCAGATTTGCCGGGACGACGACCGGCGTAGCCCTTGGCGCCGCAGCTCGGGCACTCCAGGCCTGTTCCTTCCAGTTGTCGCGGTACGCTGGTTTGCGCATCGCATACGGGGCACTGCAACAGCATAACGTCTCTCCTTCACAGTATCCGGACCATACGGGCAAGCCGAAACTGCAGGGAGCGTAGCGAAATCCATGCCATTGCATCCGGATTTTCCGGACAAATGCAGGATCATCTGACGAATCAAAGAGTATGCGTACTGCCGGCGGCTCGATTGGTCTGCGGTAGAAAGCTGCCGTCCGGGTGAGCGATCCGGGTGAACTGTTCGGGCGAGCGGACCGCGTAGGCTGTTCGGGAAACAGCCCAGAGGGTTGCCGCCGCACATCCCGGCCACCAAAAAAAGCGGACGGAAGGCGCATCCCCCCGTCCGCTTGCATGCGAACTGTCAATCCGGTGCCGGTCAGGACGGCAGGTTCTGCACCACCACCTGCGGGGAGTCGTCTTCGGCGCGCTTTTCCACGGTGCCGATGGAGTAGGCCTTCTGGCCCAGGGCGGAGAGGCGCGACAGCACGTCTTCCTGCGCATCCTTGTCCACGATGCAGATGTAGCCGATGCCGCAGTTGAAGATGTTGAGCATCTCGTGCCACGGAATCTCGCCCACCTCCTGCAGCCAGGTGAAGACCGGGGCGATGTCCCAGGAGCCGTACTGGATGTTCACCTGCACGCCGCGCGGCAGCACGCGGGGAATGTTCTCGTAGAAACCGCCGCCGGTGATGTGGGCCATGCCGCGGACCTCGAAGTCGCGCAGCAGGTTGAGGATGGGCCGGACGTAGATGGCCGTGGGCCGCAGCAGCACCTCGTCAAAGCTGGCGTCCTCGCCCGGGAAGGTGTCGTGCGGCTTGGCGCCGGACTTCTCGAAGACCTTGCGCACCAGGGAGTAGCCGTTGGAGTGGATGCCGGAAGAGGCAAGGCCGATAACCGCGTCGCCCACGCGGATGGAGGAGCCGTCCACGATGTTGGAGTCGTCCGTCATGCCCACGCAGAAGCCGGCCAGGTCGTACTCGCCATCGGGATACATGTCCGGCATCTCGGCGCTCTCGCCGCCCAGCAGGGCGCAGCCCGCCTCCTTGCAGCCGGCGGCCACGCCGGCGATGACCGACTCGGCCACCTGGACGTCGAGCCTGCCGGTGGCGAAGTAGTCAAGGAAGAACAGTGGGTTGGCGCCATGCACCAGCACGTCGTTGACGCTCATGGCCACGAGATCGACCCCCACGGTGGCGTGGCGGTTGAAGGCAAAGGCGAGCCTGAGCTTGGTGCCCACGCCGTCGGTGGAGGCCACGAGCAGAGGGTTCTTGAACTCACCGAAGTCCGGGCGGAACAGCCCGCCGAACCCGCCGATATCAGAGACCACGCCCTTGGTGTGAGTATCCGCTACGAGAGATTTGATCCGAGAAACGAGGGATTCCGCGCGTTCGAGGCTGACGCCCGCTTCGGCATATGATTTAGCGCGCTCCGGCATGCTTGTTGCTCCATTTAAATGCTAATACGGAAAGGTTTTGGGTATTTTGTTACCGGGAGGGTTTTCATCCCCGCCGCCCGGACGTATTGTACGAATAAGATTGTATCGTCTCAAGGAGACACTCGCAATGCGAACCATCGTCACAATTCCATTTGTCCTGGCGGCTCTCTGCCTGCTCACAGCCGGCCCGGCGTTTCCGCAGAACGGCACGCAGGAAGCGCCCCGGCGCGACAACTACATGGGTACCTTCTCCGGCTCCGACTCCATGATCATGGAGAGCGGTCCCGGTCAGGACAACGTCATCCAGGTCCGGCCACAGCCTCAGGAAGAAGAGGAGAACAGCCAGGAACCGCCCATGCTCATCGTCCCGGAGGTGCGGGTCCCCAGGATCAGACGCTAGGAGGAACCCAAGGTGCAACCAGCCCTTTTGTGGAAGCGGCAGGACGACAACGCCGTCCTGTGCCAGCTGTGCAGCCACTTCTGCCACATCGAACCAGATGAGCGCGGCAAATGCGGCGTCCGCGTAAACAAAGACGGCGATCTCTTCACCCTGGTGGCCGACCGCGTGGCCGCGGCCAACCTGGACCCCATCGAGAAGAAGCCGCTCTATCATTTCTACCCCGGTACCACCAGCTTTTCCGTAGGCACTATGGGGTGCAACCTGGCGTGCTCATTCTGCCAGAACTACTCCCTCTCCTTTCCGCCCAAGCAAGGGCAGGAGGTGCGCGGCGAGCGGTTTGCGCCGGAGCAGATCGTGGAGGCGGCCAAGCGCTACGGCGCGCACTCCATCGCCTACACCTACTCCGAGCCCACCATCTTTTTCGAGCTGGTCCTGCCCACGGCCAAGCTGGCGCACGAACGCGGTCTGAAAAACGTGCTCGTGTCCAACGGCTTCATGAGCCCGCAATGTCTGGACGAGCTCGGCCCGCACATCGACGCGGCCAACATCGACCTCAAGGGCTTTACCGATGATTTCTACCAGCAGTACTGCGGCGCCAAGCTGACACCGGTGAAGAACAACCTGAAGCGCATCGCCAAAAGCGACTGGTGGTTGGAGGTCACGACCCTGGTCATTCCCGGCGCCAACGACAACCCAGCCGAGCTCACCCGGCTGGCGGAGTTCATCGCCGGAAATCTGGGCCTGGAAGTGCCCTGGCACATCTCCCGCTTCCACCCCACCTACAAGCTCATGGACCGGGACTCCACCCCCACCAAGACGCTGGAGATGGCCTACGATATTGGCAAGAAGGCCGGTCTCTACTATGTCTATGTAGGCAACGTGCCCGGCCACCCCGGCAACAATACCTACTGCCCGGGGTGCAACGCCGTGGCCATCCGCCGCGAGGGCTTCCAGGTCGTCAAGGCGGATCTTTCCAAGTGCTCGGAGTGCGGGCGGCCCGTGCACGGCGTTGCCATGAACGCCCTGGAGGATCGGTACGCCGGATGATCATCGTTTACACTGGAGAAGGTAAAGGCAAGACCACGGCCGGCATAGGCCAGGCCGTGCGCGCCATCGGCGGCGGCTTTGCCGTGGCGTTCGGACAGTTTCTCAAGCGGCCGGACGCCGCGGGCGAGCAGCGCTTTCTGGAAACCGAGCTGGGGCACGATTTCCTCGCCGGCGGCCTGGGCTTCTACCGCGACCCGGCCGACTACCCCAAGCACCGCGAGGCGGCCAAGGCCGTTCTGCAATGGGCCAGGGAGCGGCTCCTGCCGCCCACGCCGGCGCAGGAAGGCACCGGCCTGGCGCGCCGGCGGCCCGTGGACCTCATCGTGCTCGACGAGATTCTCTACGCCCTGGGCTCCGACCTGGTGACCCGCGAGGAAGTGGAGGAGCTGCTGGCGCTTTCAGGAACCATCCAGGACAAGCGGGCCAACCCGCCGCACATCGTGCTCACCGGCCGCGGCCTGCCGGACTGGCTGGCCGAACGCGCCGACCTCATCACCGAAATGCGCGAGATCAAGCACCCGGCGCAGTCCGGCCTGCCTGCACAACGCTGCGTGGAAATGTAGCCCGAGAGCTTCCGGCGGCCGGAGCAAAGACGCCTCCGGCGGGCTGGGTGACGCTGTCCCCCAGCACCCCCTGCCGGGGACCACTGGTCCCCGGACCCCAATATATGGGTCCAGGGAGCTGAGCTCCCTGGCGGGTGCCCGAGGGCAGAGCCCTCGGACGGGGCGAGCCTCACGCCGCCAGCAAGCGAAAAAGCATTGGTGCGATGACGTTTAGAACCATGCGGCCAGTGCTTCCTGCAGGCTTGCGCCGCGCGCTTCCAGCTCGGCCAGGGTCACGGTTTCCTCCACCCTGCCGTCCTTGGCCATGACCACGGTGCTGCCGAACATGGAGACGTCGGCCGGGTCATGCGTGACCAGCACCAGGGGCATGTCGAAGTATTCCAGAATCCGCAGCACCTCCTGCCGCATGGCCTTGCGCAGGGGCTCGTCCAGGGCGGAGAACGGCTCGTCCAGGAGCAGCAGGCCCGGCTTGGTGACCAGGGCGCGGGCCAGGGCGGTGCGCTGGCGCTGTCCGCCGGATATTTCGGCCGGCATGTTGCCTGCTATGCCGGCCAGTCCCAGCAGGGAGAGCATTTCCTCCACCTGCCCGGCGTGCGCTTTGCCCAGCCGCCGGCCCAGCTTTTTCAGGCCAAAGGCCACGTTGTGCCGGACCGAGAGGTGCGGGAAGAGCGCGTAGTCCTGGAACACGTAGCCCACGTGGCGTTCCCGCGCGGGCAGATCAACGCCCCTGGACGCGTCGAAAAAGGTCACGCCGTCCACGGCGATGGTTCCGGAGTCCGGCGTGAGCAGCCCGGCCAGGGCGTTGAGGGTCAGGGATTTGCCAGACCCGGACGGCCCGAACAGCACCACGTGGCGGTCGGCTGTGGAAAACCGGCTGCGCAGCTCGAAGACACGGCCGCGGCTGGGCAGTTGCTTGCGAATGTCCAGCTGCAGTCGCATCGCTACTCCGAGGCGCCAGATGCCCCGGACGGTCCGGACGCCTCGTGAAAGCGCTTGTCCGCGCGGGCGTCGCCCGCATCGCTTCCCTTCTCTTCCAGCCAGCCGGAGCGCACCTCGCTCACCGGCGTGTCAAAGGCCGGCACGTAGGGCTTCACGTCCAGCACCGGCGTGCCATCCAGCACGTCCACGTCCTCCAGCTCCAGCACGGAGCCGCGCACGCCCACCAGCTTGACCACGGACAGGCCCAGCGAGTTGGGCCGCGCCGGAGCGCGCGTGGCGAACACGCCGTGGGAGGCGGTGTCCAGATACGGCGTGACGGTCAGCCTGGTCTCGCCGGCTGCATGGAAATGGTAGAGCAGGATGAGGTGGGAGAAGCCGTCGATATCCACGAGACCGGCCTCGAACTTGGGATCGAGCTCCAGCTCGCCGCGCACGCCGCGCGCCCCCTTGGGCTGTATGGGCATGCCTTGCGGCGTAGTGAACGGCGTGTGCAGAATCCCGATAGGGGTGTAGGTTATATCCATTTTAGCCAACGCTCCTTGATTTTGGAAAAGGGCCGTCCACCCGCCGCGCCGATGGGCCGGAGGCGTGGAGGCCGGCTGGGGTTCCGGAAAATATGCGTGCTCGAACAATCCCCAAGCAATCCGGGGGGGCAGCGGCATTACGCCATGTCCCAACCTGTCACGCTCTTGCCCCAGGCCGGCTGGGGATCGGCTCCGTAGCCGTCCTGCGCGTTGCGCACCGGCAGCTCGAACACAAAGGTGGAGCCCTTGCCGAGCTCCGATTCGACCCAGAGAATGCCGCCGTAATAGTCGACGATCTGCTGGCAGATGGCAAGGCCGAGGCCTGTTCCCGGCGGCTTGTCGTCCATGGTGTCGCGCCGCGCCGCCTGGTGGAACTTGTCGAAGATCTTGCTCAGCTCGTCGCGCTCGATGCCCGGGCCGGAGTCCGTCACCCGAACCTGCACGGCCCCTTCCACGGGCGAGCACGCCTGGACCAGCACCTCGCCCTGCTCCGTAAACTTCACGGCGTTGCCCACGATATTCACCAAAAGCTGGGAGAGCCGGTCCGGGTCCATGTGGACCTTGGGCAGGTCCTCGGCAATCTGCATGCGCAGTGAGATATCGCTGTTCCCGCGGAGCTGCCCACCCACGGAGCGCACGGACTGCTCGATGATTTTTCCGAAATCCACGTCCCTGTCGCGCCATTCCATGCGGCCGGACTCGATCTTGGACAGATCGAGCACGTCGTTGACCATCCTGGTGAGTCGGTCGCCTTCGCTGGCGATGATCTCCAGGTTCTCCAGGATACGGTAGGAGCGCTTCTGGACCGTCTCGCTGCACTGCACGGCCATGGGCAGAAAAATGCGCTTGAAGTCGCGCATGATGATCCGGGTGAAGCCGAGCACCGAGGTCAGCGGCGTGCGAAGCTCGTGGGACACGGAGGTGAGGAAGGTTGACTTCATCTCGTCCAGGGCCATGAGCCGCTTGTTGGCCAGCTCCAGCTCGTGCGCCTTGTTCTCCAGGTCCTTGGTGCGCACCTCCACAAGCTGCTCCAGCCGCTTGTTCAGGCGCGAGAGCACGTCCTCGGCCCACTTGCGCTCGGTGATGTCCTGCAAAATACCGCGCATGCGCTGGGGCCGGCCCTCGGCGTCCAGAACCACCTCGCCGGCCTCGGCCACCCAACGCTCCCCGCCGTCCTTGCGCATGATGCGGTGCTCCACGTTGTACGACGCGCCGCGGCGAAAGGACGCGCCCACGGCGTCGAGCACCATCTTGCGGTCCTCCGGGGGAACCATGTCGAGGAACGCCTTGTACGTGCCCTGGAACTCGCCCACCTCGTAGCCGAACAGCGGCTCCAGCGCGTCGGACCAATAGAGCCTGCCCGTGGTGATGTCCCACTCCCAGCTGCCGATGTTCGCGGCCTTCTGGGCCAGGGCGTAGCGCTCCTCGCTCTGGCGCAGCGCTTCCTGGGAGTCGTGCCGCTCCAGCGTGGTGCCGAAGATCTCGCTCACCAGCCGGATGAGCCGCAGCTCCTCCTCGGTGAAGCTCTCCTCCCGCACCTTGGACGAGGCCAGGCAGAGCATGCCCCGGAACTCGCCGCCATAGGAGAACGGGAGCACGGCCAGGGAGCGCACGCCCTCGTCGGTAAAGGCTTCCCGCTCGCAGTCGGCCTCCGGCGGCAGCAAGGTGATGTCCTGGATGTGGAACGAGCTCTGCTCGCGCAGGCGCTGATCCAGCCAGGCCAGGGCGCATCCCCGTGCGAGGCAGGAGCCCTTAGTTTCCACAAAGAGGGGCGACCGCCAGGCGTGGGAGAGCTTGAAGGCGCGGCCGCCGTTGGCGGAGGCCTCCGTGGTCTGGAGGATCATGCCGATATCCAGGCCCAGGAACGACGCCAGACGCATCAGGGCCCAGCGCAGCGCCTCGGCCGTGGCGTTGGCCGGCACGTTGATGAACTCGCGCGAGATGTCCGAAAGAGTGTTCTCCGTCTCGATGCGCCGCTCCAGCTCCGCGGTCATGGCGTTGAAGGAACGCGCCAGCGAGCCTATCTCGTCGTTGGAGTAGACAGGCGCCCGGCCGCGCAGATCGCCCTTGGCCACGCGCCGGGTCGCCTCGGTCAGCCTGGTGATGGGTCGGGTGAAGATACGCGAGGATATGGCGGCCGCGAAGATGGCAAGCAGCGATATGGCCGCTGCCAGACCGGCGAGCCACTGCCCCTGCCTGTGTGCCGGAGCCAGGAACACGCCCTCCGGCTGCAGGAAAAACACGCGCCAGCCCATGCTGGACAGCACGCCCATGGCCACGGCTTCCGGGCCCTGGTCCCCCAGCTGCAGATGGGTGGTGAAGGTCTGCGGCGTGTCCTCGGACGCCTTCACGGCCATGGTCAGATGGCTCTCGGTACGGCCCTCCGCTCCGGGAGCCAGTGTAGAAACAGGCTGCAGCAGATACCTGCTCAGGCTGGAGTGGGAGAGCCGGCCAAAGGCGAGGATGCGGCCCTTGGCGTCCACCAGCAGCGGGGCCGAGTAGTCGCCGGCAATGCCAAGATCCAGGGCCAGCATTTGCTGAAGCACGGCGATGCTGTACGTGGAGCGCAAGACGCCGAGGGTGCGGCCGTTTCTGTCCAGCACCGGGCTGGCGAAATGAATGAACGCCTGGCGATACTCCGGCACCACATCCACCTCGGAGACGCACGGCAGGCCGGAGTTCATGGCCTCTTCAAAGTAACCCTGCCGCGCCTCGCTCCAGCCCTCCTTTTCGTGGCGCGTATCCGCGACCACGACGCCCTGCGAGTTCAACAGGCCGTAGGAGTGGATGAACACCGGGTTCTTCTCGGCAAAGGAATGCAGAATCTCGCGCTGATTGTCGCGTATCGACCTGTTGGCCTGGAGTTGATCCGGCAGGAGCAGGTAGTCGGCCAGCGCAGGCAACCGCGCCTCGGCACCGATGATCTCGATGTTGGCAGCCACAAAACCCGAGAGCCGGGACACGGTTTGCGACGCCGCAGCGGACAGGGAGCGGTAGGCCGACTCCTTGAGCGCGTCCAGCGTGGAACGGTGGTTGATATAGGCGAAGACGAGCAGCGGGCTCAGAGCCACGACCAGAAACGCCGCGAGCAGCTTCGTGCGCATGGAGCCGAGGAAGAACGAGCCGGACTTCTCCTGCGCCGCATCGTCCCGGTTCCTGGCCGCGTGTTCCCCACCGAACCGGCTCATACGGCAGGCCTCAGGTTTCTCACATGGTTGCCCGCAGCGCTCTGCATGGCGCGCAGGGTCTCCTTCACTCCCTGCTGCCCTGTCACCATCCGCCCCAGCTCAACACCGAATCCGTTCACGACAAGCTGATCCCAGCCGCTCAGGTGCGGCTCCGTGCCCATATTGTGCGTGATGGCGTCCAGGGTCACGTCGAGATGCCTGGTGGTTCCCGGCCCCACCCGCTTCTGGGCCATGATGCGCGGATCCTCGTAGCAGCTCCGGCGCATCAGGCTGGCCCCGCCGCCCAGCAGGCTCGCGCGGACGCTTACGTCCCTGCTTGTCACCCACTGCATGAACATCCACGCCGGCGTGATGTTCTTGCTGTAGCTCGAAAGAGCCAGGCAGCTGCCGCCCTGGTGGGAGACGCCCGGCGTCTCGCCGAAAGAGGTTTCCGAAGACGGCCGTAGCGCCAGGGCCTGCGGACACGGCGACGGCTCCACCAGGCCGACCACGGACGAACGCGCCGGGTCGTCAAACAGCGGAAACTGCTCGCTCCAGACAATGGCCACTGCCGCGCCGCCCTGGGCAAAGCTCCGCCCCTGGCCGTCCCAGTCCCACGCCGTAGCGCCCGGCGGCATGTACTTGCCCAGCTCCAGCATGTAGCGCATGGCCGATGCGGCCTGATCGTCCAGAAATCCCGGCCAGCCGTCACTTTTGAAGAACGAACCCCCATGGCCCCACAGCCAGGAGCTCATGGCGCAGACCAGGGAGTAATGCCCGGCCTTCCACTGTCCCACAGAGCCGTACATCTCGGGCGCTCTGGCCTCCTGCACGGCCTGCACCACGTGCTGATACTCGTCCAAGGTGCGCGGCGGCGCCAGGCCCAGCGAGTCCAGCACGTCGCGGCGGTAGGCCATGATCAAAATGGGGATATCGTACGGCAGGCCCATGAGCCGACCGCCATGGGAGGCAACCTTGTCCACGAGCGCTTCGAGAAAATCCGGAAAATCGAAGTCGGGATAGGCGATCTCCGGGTTCTGCAGCAACGGCTCCGGGGAATGGACATGCGGGCTCATGGTGGCCAGCCAGGAGTGGTCCACGTAGTAGATGTCGTACCGCCCCGCCTTGCTGTTCACGTCCTGCAGCGTCTTGGCCAGAACGCGCCTGAGCGGAGCCAGCTCCCAGTCCACGTCGATGCCGGTGAGCGCGGCGAACTCCCGCACGGCTATCTCCCGACAGGCGCGGCTGGGCGGCGTGTCCTCGGTGATGATGTGCAGGGTCAGCCCACAGTAGCGCCGCCCTTCACTGGACAGGAACTCCCGCTGCTGATCGGTCATGCTGGAGGCGGACGCCAGAGTGCCGTTGGAGGCGAAGGCGTTGAACGATGCGGCCAGCCCCGCGCCGAAGCCGACCGTGCCCAACGCGCCCACGGCGCAGGCCTCCAGGAAGGTCCGCCGGCTGATGCGATTGCGAAAACGATATATGCGGGGAGGGAAATGCATGAATATTCTTTAATAACTACTATGCTTTCTCGCACTGTATAGGAGCAAATACCCTGGGCGGCCCGCACGGATTCAGGAATTCCGGCCGGGTTCAACCTATCCGAAAAGCCAAATGATCGGAAGAGCTAAGCTCCGGAGGACATCGCATTTCTGGGGATTTCGGACGCGTAGCGCTTGCATCCGGGGGCCAAGTCCGTTAACCCATGCCAACACAGTCGGGGCGTAGCGCAGTCTGGCAGCGCACCTGCCTTGGGAGCAGGGGGTCGCCCGTTCGAATCGGGCCGCCCCGACCATGTTTTCCGGATTGTTGCCCATCCTGCCTGCCGGCGATAGCCGGCTCACGGGTAGGTATACGGGTAGAATCGATTCGCGACGATGCCCTTCAGGGGGCGTCTCTCCCCTTCCCTAATTCAGCATACCGTGGCGCGCAGATGGCTCAACACAGAGCTGGCCGTTCACGCGGCTGAGCAACTGCGGCTTGTACCGCCTGGCCGGACTGCCTTGCGCTTGGCGCGGGCGTCTTTCCTATTCGTCGGGCTCTTTTGCAGGACAGGGGGCAATGGCGTCCGGGGGATCGATGGGGACGACTTTTTGTTCTGCCAAGTCCCACTCGCAGTAATTAGGCGGACAGGTGAACCCAGGGGGGAGCGTAGGTGGATATTTACCATCCCAACAGGCTGCATCTATTTGCTTCTGGCGAAGGTTCCTAGCATTCTTGAAGATTGCCCCGGAGAGAGCCGCCCTGTTGAGATGGATATCTTTGAGATTGGCGCCGTCAAAATGCGCTTCCCAAAGACAGGCATCCTCCAGACGCGCCGCACGAAGATCAGTCCCGTTCAGATGTGCTTCAAAAAAATTCGCCCCGTTGAGACGTGCCACACGGAGATCGGCTCCATCCAGATGTGCTTTCGAAAGATCAGCCCCATCCAAATGCGCATCCCTGAGATCAGCCTTTTCCAGATGCGCCAAACGAAAAATAGCACGTTCCAGACGCGCGCTCCAAAGATTGGCCCCCTCTAGATGCGCGCTCGAAAGATCAGAACCGTTTAGATGCGCTCTCGAAAGATCGGCACCGGCCAGATGCGCTCCATTGAGATTGGCTTTGTCCAGATGCGCCACACGGAGATTGGCCCCGGCCAGACGCGCCCTCAAGAGATCGGCCCCAACCAGATGCGCTCCTTCGAGACTGGCCCCATCCAGATGCGCTCCACCCAGATTGGCCTCGTCCAGATGTGCCCTAAAAAGATTGGCCTCGTTCAAATGCGCTCTACCGAGATTGGCCCTGTCCAAATGCGCTCCACCGAGATTGATTCCGACCAAATACGCATCCCAAAGTTTGGCTCCGGCCAGATGCGCAAAGGTTAAGTTGGCTCCCTGCACGTTGGCCTCCCCCAGATCTGCTTGGGCAAGGTCCACTCCCTCCGCTTGGACGCGGCACAGGTTCGCACCATGGAGACTTATGCCTCGCAGGGAATACCCAGACAGATTGCAACCTGCCAAGTAAGCGCCACTCAGGTCCACGGCGTAATCCATGCGCCACGGCTTGAAGTGCAGGGCGTCCATGCGTTTGCCCAGGAAGTCGAGCACGGTCTGCACGTCTGGTGGGCACACTTGTTGCGTTGCTTTGCGTTTGAGCGGAGATACCGTGTGCTTTCGCTTCAGCAATGCGCGCGCGAGACGCTTTTTCTGCACCTGGGCGGATTGTGCGAGCGACTCGGGTCTATACTCCCGCACGAAGCCGCAGAGCACGTCCAGCACGGCGCGTTTGTCGTCCTGGCTTTTGCTGTCCACGCCGATGCGCCAGAGGGCGTTGATCGCCGCGATGCGCACGGTCATGTGCTCACTGCCAAGCTGCTCCGCAGCCTTGTTGAAGCGCTCTGTGAGATGGCCCTGTTCCGCCACCACGGTCTGGCGATCGTAGGCAAAGGCGCGCCACGCCGTGAAGCCGAGGCCCAGGAACGCCGCGACAAGCAGGCCCAGGCTTTTGGCGACTTCAAACGGAGGAGCGGGCGTGCCCCCGTCGCCCATCAACGAAAGCAGCTCATTCCATGCGTGGGACACCCATGTACGAACAACACCTTCCTGATGCGCGACGAAATCCCATACCACGAGAAAAGTGACCACCAGCAATATCTTGCATAGTATGCCGAAAAACCGGGAGCGTATTGCACAGGCCGGGCGATAACAGGCCTTGTCGATTTTTCTGAAAAGCTGCTTCCAAAAGGACTCTGCCATGTTTTCTCCAGACAACCAGTTCGATAGTTGCCTCTTGATATGCATTTCCGTCTACTGAATGCAAGGACCCTTTCCCCGCCGCATCTCCCCCCTGCCCCACGTTCCGCTATTTTTGATGATTTTTCATCCCCCGGCGGTGGGCGAACGGCCTGGAAGATGGTACGGTGGAGTCGAATCCCATGCCCCGCTGTGGTTCCGGCCATGGTCAGGAGGCCGGGAACCGGCTCCGGCCGCGGCATACGGACCCGTAGGGGGACGTGGGATGCGCACAATGGCCACGGCAGTAGGAAACCAACCAACATACACCCTTATGGAGGTGCGTTGAATGGACGTCCCCATCGAAATATCGATCACCGGCATTGAGGATCGAGGCAGAACCATTGAGAACCTAGTCCGTTCCAAGAGTGACAAGCTGGAGCAGGTCTGCGACCACATCACGTCATTGCGCGTGGCCGTGGAAATGGAGGACAAGAATCAGCGCGGCGGCAACCCCTTCCGCATCCGCCTTAATCTGAACGTCGCCCCGGGCAAGGAGTTCGCCATCGAACGCGAGGCAGTGGCCCCGCCCATTCCCGCCGAGCTTCTGCCCACGGTCCGCGAGGCCTTTGACGCCGCCCGCCGCAAGCTGCAGAAGATTACCGAGAAGCAGCGCGGCGAGGTCAAACAGCACCCCATGCAGCAGGCCAACGCCGTTGTCGCCAAGGTCTTCCACGGCGAGGACTACGGCTTCCTGCGCACCCTGGACGAACGCGACGTCTACTTCCACAAGAACGCCGTTGTCGGACGCGACTTCGACGACCTGCGCCAGGGCGCCGGCGTGGTCGCCGCCATCGTGCAGGGCGACAAGGGCCTGCAGGCGACCTCCGTCCAGGTGGTGGACATGCCGTCCCTGTAGCAGCGAACCGCTAAGCGCGTGGGCCCTACTGCGGCACCACGTGTGGGGAGCCCGTGTGCCAGTACTCGGCCGCGGGCTCTATTCGCAACATGCCCGTCTCCTGCCCTATCTCGTACAGCAGCACGACCGAAAACACCGCCACGAGCACAATGCCGGCCAGGCGCAGCTTGCCCCTGTGCTGCTTTGCCAGCAGCACGCCGGGCAGGATGCCGAAGATGACCACGATGCCCACGCCGCCCACGACGTCCAGCGCCTTGAGAAATATGGCCGGGTAGACCAGAGCGATGAGGAGCGGCGGCCCCAGCGCCAGGAACAGCACCACGATGCGCGAGGGCGTGCGCCCGTTCCGCGTCGTCAGATCGCTCACAAAACCGAGCAGCGCCGTGCCGTTGGCCATGAACGACGTGGTGATGGCCACCAGGGCGAACATCATGGCCCCGATCGTGAACGCCGGGGAACGGATGAGATCGGCCAGGGGCACGGTTGCCGGCAGGTTGGTCTGGAAGGTGTGCAGCAGCGTGTCCGAACCGCTCCCGGCCAGGGGCAGCGCGCCGACGGCCACCAGCACCCACAGCGAGTTCATCACGAAGCCGATGCCCATGCCGATGAACATGGCTTTGGCCGCCGCCTTGAAGTCGAAGTTCATGGAGCGGCAGATGGTGGGGATGATGTTGTGGAAGTGGAACGCCGTAACCACGATGGGTAACGTGGCCGGCAGGTAGCTCCAGTCCGTGTAGACCAGCCGCTCCGGCTTCATGAACCGCGCGGCGAAAATCACAAGCAGGATGAACGACGCGAAGAGGAAGACCATCAGCACGGCGTTGCAGCGGCTCATTATTTTCATGCCGAACACTGTGAGCAGACTGGCAACCAGGAAGAAGCCGGCAAGCAGGGCCCAGCCCGGCACCTTGGCGCCCAGAATATCCTCCAGCACGGAGGCCGCGCCGCTCAGATACGCCGTGAGCAGGCCATAGAGGATCACGAGGTTGGCAAGCACGGTGATCCACTTGCCCGCCGCGCCCAGCTCCGCGCCGAAGAAGCTCGGCAGATCGGCCGTGGGGCTCTCGGCAAAATGCTTCTGCGAGGCCAGGATCAGGGCTGTGGAGAACATCGCCGCCCACATCAGAAGGATGCTCACCAGCGATGGGATGAATCCTGAAAGGCCGGTGTTGACCGGAAGTGCGAGAATGCCGGCCCCGAGCAGATTGCCCGTGACCACGAAAGCCATGGAAATGATCGACGCGCGCGGCGCTTGGCCCATGAAGCACGCTCCTGCGTTCACTGTGGTTTCCGTCCGCTTGCCTGCCGAACGGGTCACGTCTCGGGGTGATTACCCCACGCCATTGCGCGCGTAGTACTCAATCGCGCTTTGAAGAGTCTCTGACAAAACCGGTCGCCGCGCCGGGCGCGAGGGGGCGGGTTCGGGCAGAAAAACCGAAACAGACGTAGCGAGTCCTACGCCGATGCAGGTTGACGAAGCCGAAATCCGAGCGAGCCATAGCAAACGCAGACAAAGGTTTGCCAGCGGCTCTCAGTCCCCCCCAAAAGCGGGACACATTCGGCTAGACCTCCCGCGCCGAGATGTCAAACGGGATTGTGCCCCGGCCGGCGGGTTGCCGCCCCCTGTGCGCGCGACGCAGCGTCAGTAGATCGTGGTTTCTGCCGGCTCCTGGAAGCGCTCGATCAAACTGGCCAGATGCTTCGGCGCGCCGCTCATGTCGGCGAGGAAGGCACCTTCCGGGCAGACGCGCACGCAACCCCGGCAGCGGACGCACGCCGGACCGATGTGCGGCAGGGGCGGCTCCCCTTCCAGGGTGATGGCAGCCGCGGGGCACTCCTCGGCGCACAGGCCGCACCCGATGCAGGCGGCGGCGTCCAGCTCCGGCTTGGGTATCATCGTGCGCATCTTATCCATGCTCATCTGGGCGGACGCCTCCAGCACGACAGGGATGCGCTGGCGCATGCTCTCGATGTCGCAGGGCTCGCCGACTTCGATGCGCTCGACAACCGTGCCGGCCAGCTCGGCCAGCAGCGCCTTGTCCTGTGCGTTCGGCCGGTCGTCATGGGGCCGGTCCGCCTCCCGCCAGAGGTTGGAGTGCGCGCAGAGCACGCGCGCCCCGCCGGCAAGGTTGTACCCGGCGTCCAGCGCGGCCTGGCCCAGCTCCTCCAGGGCAACGCCGGTGGACACCCCGCCCCAGGCCACGAACGGCGCGCACCAAGAGCCTTCCGGCGCGCCCAGCGCCTTGATGAATGCGGCGCAGTACGGCACTGGGTGCTGGGCGTACACGGGTGATCCTATCCACAGGCACAGGGGCTCGTCCGCCGCAGGCAGCTCGCCACGGGTGTACCGCCGCAGGTCAAAGAGCTCCGCCTCCACACCGCGCTCAGCCAGACCGTCGCGAATCATTGCCGCGGCGCGGCGGGTGGTTCCTGCCGATGAAGCGTATGCAATCAGATGTTTCATGATGGAAATGTCCTTTTTACCGTTATTGTTATGACGAATATGTAATATTCATCAATGAAAGCTGCAACGCTTGCGTAGGCTGTCGATCCTTGCTAGGACACCATGAAACAAGGCACGCATCGATCATCTGAATTTTTCAGAGCAGTATCCTCTGCATCCCCCGAAGCAGGCATACTTTCGGTCTTGTGTGACCCCGAGTTTCGAGCAGGACTGAAAGTACTTGTCTTTCCAGACATCTCCCCACGCCTCTGATTTCCGGCACGTGGCGTCCGTTCCGGCGCAGCGCTTTCTTATTTACCCTCAACGTGTCTGCGTTCGCGCTTCGGACGTATGCGAAATCCGTAGCAGCGCGTTCATTCATGGCCACGCCGCCCTTGCGGCTGACATGCCTGCCGCGTCATCCGCCTGCGCAGTTTCCGGGGCTATGTAGATTATGCCACTACCTTCTCTCTCCATCGGCGGGCTCTCGGCCAGACTGCCCATCATCCAGGGCGGCATGGGCGTCGGCGTTTCCCTCTCCGGGCTCGCCTCGGCCGTGGCCAACGCCGGCGGCATCGGCGTCATCGCCACGCCGGGCATCGGCTGGCAGGAGCCCGACTTCAAGACCGACTACGTCGCGGCCAACAGCCGCGCCCTGCGCAAGCAGATCCGCGCTGCCAAGGACAAGACCAAGGGCATTATCGGCGTGAACATCATGGTGGTGCTCACCAACTTTGCCCACCTGGTCCGCGCCGCCGTGGAAGAGCGCATCGATATCATCTTTTCCGGCGCTGGCTTGCCGCTCAATCTGCCGGAGCTCGTGGACGCGAAGTCCAGCACCAAGCTCGTGCCGATCATCTCCTCGGCCCGCGCCGCCAAGATACTCTGCCGCAAGTGGCTTTCCCGCTACAATCGCCTGCCGGACGCCTTTGTGGTGGAGGGCCCCAAGGCCGGCGGCCACCTGGGATTCAAGCCGGAGCACCTGGACGATGAGGAGTACGCCCTGGAGCGCCTGATCCCCGAGGTGGTGAAGATAGTGGCCCCGTTCGAGCAAGAGTCCGGCACAAAAATTCCTGTCATCGCCGCGGGCGGCGTGTACTCCGGCGGCGACATCCGCAAGTTTCTTGACATGGGCGCATCCGGCGTGCAAATGGGCACCCGCTTCGTTGCAACGGACGAGTGCGACGCCGACCCGGCTTTCAAGCAGGCATTCGTCGATGCGGACGAAGAGAGCCTGACCATCGTCAAGAGCCCGGTGGGCATGCCGGGCCGCGCCATCCGCAATGAGTTTCTGGATGACGTGGAGGACGGCGCCAAGATACCCTTTTCCTGCCCTTTCCATTGCATACAGACATGTGAGCACAAAGACAGTCCTTACTGCATCGCCCTGGCGCTTCTGAACGCGCGCAAGGGCTCCATGAAACACGGACTCGTCTTCGCTGGCGCCAACGCGCACCGGGTTAAATCCATTGTGCCTGTCGCTCAGCTTATGGAAAGTCTACAGCAGGAATACGAGCTAAGCCGGCAGCCAATAGAGCCGCTGGCTCAGGAAGAGTCGCCCGTCGAGGCGGCTCACCCATGAACGCAAAAACACCGGGAGGCAAGTGATGAGTACAGCACAGACCGGTTCTGAAGTGACCATCCATTACACGGGTACGCTTGAGGACGGCACAGTCATCGACACGTCCACTGACAAGGAACCCGTGACCTTTGTCATCGGCGAGAACAAGGTGTTCCCCATCGTGGAGAACGCCCTCGTGGGTATGAGCGAAGGCGAGAAAAAAACGTTAGCCATTCCCCCTGAGGAAGGCTTCGGCGAGCACCGGGAGGATATGATCGTGAAGGTGCCGGAGACAGAGCTGCCCGACGGCGTCGAGATCGGCGCGGTCCTGCGCTCCACCACTCCGGACGGCCAGACCGCCCTTCTTTCGGTTATCGATATCACGGACGGCAATGCGACCCTGGACGGCAATCATCCGCTTGCCGGCAAGACACTCAACTTCGAGGTCGAGCTCGTCAGCGTCGCCTAGCGGGATTCATGACGGCGCGGACGCGTTGTCCGCACTGCTGATCCCATTTTCATGAACAATTCAGACGAAGGAACAAAGTACATGACGTACGAAGGTAAAGTGAAGTGGTTTAACGACTCCAAGGGTTTCGGTTTCATTGAGTACAACGGCGGCGAGGATGTCTTCGTGCATTTCTCCGCAATTCAGGGCTCGGGTTTCAAGTCCCTTCGCGAAGGCGATTCCGTTCGCTTCGAGATTGAGAGCAGCGACAAGGGATACCGCGCCGCAAACGTGGAAGTCGTGTAGCCCTTCGCTTTCACAACTTCGCACTGCGATTTAGGCCCTTCCCTTCGGGGGAGGGCCTTCTTTTTTTCGATTCCGCGTCCGGCACAGGGCGGACAGGCGCCGCAGCGTTACGGACCGCCCGGTCCAGCTAGCAAAATCGCGAATCTACGAGGCGCAGCCGAACGCCTCCACCACCAACGCCTCCGCTTCCTGCAGCCACACCTCCCGTTGCTCCGGCGTGGAGGTCACAATGGTCTCGAACATCCGCCGGCGTACGTCGCGCACGCCGCACAAACCGAACACGCAGTCCTTCCAGATGCGCTCCAGCGGGTCGCCGAATACTGCCTGCTCCCGTGCCGCCGCCGTGTTGGAGGTGTTCAGGACCACGGCGGCTTTCGCCCGCAGCAGCCCCTGCGGCACGCCCTCGCCCGAGTCCCCTTCCAGAAACTCGTACGTCTCGCCGGGCCGGAGCACCCTGTCGATCCAGCCCACCAGCACCGCCGGCGGCATGCCCCACCAGTTGGGATGGACCACCACAATGCCGTCTGCGGCGCACAGCTCGTCCACGTGTTGGCGAATGGTCGCATCCAGCGGTGCGTTCCGCGAGAACTCGGCCGCAGGCAGCGCCGGGTCAAAGCCCTCGGCGCAGAGATCGTGGAACACGACCTCGTGTCCGGCCGCCTCCAGCGCGGCGCGGCAGCGCTCGGCAATGGCCGCATTGAAGGATGCAGGGTTCGGATGACCGAGCAGCAGCAGGATCATACACGCCTCCGTCCGGTTGTCGTTTCAGAGTGATGCGAGAAGAGCGCAGCCGGAGCCTGATCCACGGTATCGGCCGCAGGGCTCAGTGATCTGCACCGGCCGGGCGATCCTCGCGCGGTTCCCTGGATATCGCATCAATGTACCGGGACAGCTTGCGGTCCAGGGCGCGCAGGTACGCCATGGTGTTGTAGCCCTGGGCCATGCCGTAGAACAGCAGCACCAGCCGGCTGCGGTTCTGCTTCCAGACGCCGTGCACGGCGCGCCAGTAAGCGCCGCGGGCCGGGGAGCGCACGCCGTACGTCCAGGTGAGCAGCGCCAGGGATCTGGCGTCGTAGTAGAAATGCCGGAGCGGATTCTTGCGCCGGAAGCCGTCGTAGCCCGGCGCGGCGTGCCGCGTCTTTTTATTGCCGGTCGACGCGGCGGCCTCGGGCTCGAACGTCAGGCTGCCCTGCTGCCCCTTGCGCATGGCCGAACGCGTGGGCCGCATGGCCGTGTAGAAGCGCTCCAGCCGGCCCATGTAGGCGGCCGGATCATACAGCATCCGCCACGTGCGCCGGTACTCCCGCAGGAGCTCCTCGGTGGACCGCGAGGGCTCGAAGTTGAGCGGCAGGCCCACGGTGTCGCCGCACGTGTCTCCGGGCCGCAGCCGCCCTTCCTGCTCCATGCGCTCCCACAGCCGGGTGTTGGGCAGGATCTGCATGAGGTTGACCATGGCCTGCGGCAGTCCCACATCCTCCACGAACTCCACGATGCGGTCGCCGGCTCCGGCCTCCTCGCCGTCAAAGCCCATGATGAAGCTGGCGATGATGGAGAGCCCGTTCCTGTTGATGGCGCGCAGGGAGTCGGCCAGAGGGTTCTTCACGTTCTGGAGCTTGTGGGAACGCTCCAGCGTGGCCTCGTCGGGAGACTCCACGCCCACGAACACCGTGGAGAAGTTCGCCGCGGTCATGCGGTCCATCAGCTCCTGGTCCTGCCCCAGGTCCACCGACGCCTGGGTCCAGAAGCCGAAGGGTTCGCCGTGCTCCTTCATCCAGGGGATGAGCGCGTCGAGCAGCCGGCGCGCATGCTTCTTGTTGCCGATGAAGTTGTCGTCACAGAAAAAGACCTCGTTGCGCCAGCCCAGGCGGTAGAGCTCGTCCAGCTCGGCAATGACCTGCTGCGGCTCTTTGTAGCGCGGTACCTTGCCGTAGAGGTTGACGATGTCGCAGAACTCGCAGTCGTGCGGGCAGCCGCGCGAGGTCTGGATGGACATGGTGGCGTAGTCGTCCAGGCGCAACAGATCGAAGCGTGGCAGCGGAGATACGGTCATGGCCGGGCGCCCCCCCGCCGTGTAGACGGCCTTCGGTGTCCCGGTCGCCAGGTCCGCGGCCAGCTCTGGGATGATGTCCTCGCCTTCGCCGCGTACGATAACATCCGCGCCGGCTTCCTGCGCCTCCTGCGGCAGTGAGGTCACGTACGGCCCGCCCACGGCCACGGTCTTGCCGCGCCGCCTGGCCTCGGCAATGAGCTCCAGCAGCGACTTTTTCTGCAGGAGCATGCCGGAGAAGAGCACGATATCCGCGAAGTCCCAGTCCGCATCCGTGATGGGTCGGGCGTTCAGGTCCGCAAGCCGCAGCTGCCAGCTCCCGGGAAAGAGCGCCGCGGCGGTGAGCAGCCCCAGCGGGGGTATGAGCGCCCTGCGGCCCGACATCCGGCAAATCTTGTCGAAGCTCCAGAAGGAGTATGGCGAGGCGGGGTTGACCAACAGAGCGCGCATACGGCCTCCTGGGCTAAAGGACTGTGAGCAATGACGGCAGGAGAATGCTTTCCGCGTGCCTCGTCAGGCTTCCACAGGCGCCGTGCTGGCCGCAGGTAGGAGAAGCGTGAATGTGCTGCCCGCGCCGGCCTGGGAGTCCACCCAGAGCCTGCCGCCGTAATGGCGCACGATCTCCCGGCAGATGAAGAGGCCGAGACCGGTGCCCACGGGCTTGCCGTGCAGGGCGTCCGTGGGAAGCTGGTGGAACTTGTCGAATATTTCATCCAGGGCGTGGGCTGGGATGCCGAGCCCAGTATCTTCCACGCAGACACGCAGATCGCCGGACTCGTCACGGCCGGCTTGCAGGCGCACGCTGCCCTGTTCCGTAAACTTGACGGCGTTGTGCAGCAGGTTGATGACCACCTGCTCCAGGCGATCCGCATCCAGCCGGACCTGCGGCAGGCCGGACTCCACATCGTCGACAAACTCGACGCCGGGCTTGCCCTCCAGCAAAGGCGTTGTCGCCTCCACGGCGCGTTGCAGCACGCTTGCCGGATCGATCAGCTCGTCGCGCCACTCCATCATGCCGGACTCGATCTTGTTCAGGTCGAGCACGTCGTTGACCAGCCGGGAGAGACGCTCGCCCTGGGAGGCGATGATGCGCAGGTTGTCGCGAATTCTGGTGCCGGCGCGCTCCTCCCGCTCGGTCTCGAACCTGCCATAGTAGTTGTTGACGAACTCCTTATCGATGAGCCGGGCAAAGCCGAGGATGGAGGTCAGCGGCGTGCGCAGCTCGTGGGATACCGAGGAAAGGAAGCTCGACTTGAGCTGGTCCAGCTCTCGCAGCTGGCGGTTGGCCTCGGCCAGCTCCTCGGCCTTCTGGGCCAGCGCCGTGGTGCGCTGCTCCACCCGCTCCTCCAGCTCCCGGTTCAGGTTGGCCAGCGCCTCCTGGGCGTCCACCAGGGGGGAGACGTCGGTGAAGGTCCCGGCGATGCGCGCCGGCTTGCCCGACATGTCCACGGCCACAACCTTGGCCCGGCACAGGATGTGCCGCCACTCGCCGTCTATCCGCTCCATGCGGAATCGCGTCACCAGCGTCTCGCGCAGCCCGCCTTCCATCAGCTTGCGGGTTCTGGAAACCTTTTCCCGGTCCTCCAGGTGGACCCGCCGGAAGAGAAAGCGCCAGCCGTCCTCCCTGTTGCCGGGCTCGAAGCCGAGCATGGAGTACATACGGTCGCTGAGGAAGTGGCTGTTGTCCAGAATATTGTACTCCCAGATGCCGTCTGCGGACGCCTCCAGAGCCAGGCGCAGCCGTTCCTCCTGCTGCTCCAGCAGGGACTCCGCCTTGTGCTGTCGCCGGAGCACAAGCCGCATCAGGGCCTGGAAAAAGACCAGGACAACAACATTGCCCAGGAGCAGCATCGCCCCCAGGCTGGACAGCGCTGCGGTCTGCCGGGATTGATCGTAAAAAAGCTCCAGCGCACCGCCGGGAGCCAGGGAGTCGGCGGAATTGCCCAGAGGGACGCGGTAGCTGGCCTCTCCGGCTCCGGAATGACCGGCCTTGTAGATTACGCCGCCGCCGGCGTCCTCCAGCACGATGCCGCTGATGCGTTGCTCATTGAGAAAGGCGCCCGCAATGGCGTGGAGGCGGCTCCTGTCGGCCACGTGCCCGGGTTGTTCAAGGAGCGCCGTGAACAGCTCGGCGATGGAGGCGACGTTGTTGCTGCGCACGGCCTCGTAGGCCTTGCTCTGCTGGTAGCAGACGAGGCCGGTAACCGCGAAGAGCAGTGTCGCAAGGGCGATGGTGATCTGCCAGATATTGGCTGTTGAGAACTTGGTCGTCATGTGGATTTCCGGATAACCGAACCGGCGGCCGGAGCGCTGCCGCACCCCGCCCATCGCCCTGCTGTCGCCGGGTCAGCCGAAATCCGAATTTGTTACGGTGTCTTAAAGAGTCAGTCTGTCCACCTCCTTGTAACATACTGAAAATTCTCAAAAAATGCAATTATTTTCCGTTGGTTAATGCATGATGTGAATATCATGACGCATCCGGCATGGACATGATCCGCGCGTTGACGGCCACGATGACCGTGGAAAGCGACATGACCACGGCGCCGGCCGCCGGGCTCAGAATAATGCCGGCCCAGGCAAGCACGCCGGCCGCCAGCGGGATGGCAACCACGTTGTAGCCCATGGCCCAGAACAGGTTCTGCACCGTCTTCTTGCGCACCTCCCTGGAGAGCCTGATCACCTGGACCACGTCCATGGGGTTGGACTTGACCAGCACCACGTCCGCCGTTTCCACGGCAACGTCCGTGCCCGCGCCGATGGCAAAGCCCACGTCCGCCTGGGCCAGGGCCGGGGCGTCGTTCACGCCGTCGCCCACCATGGCCGTGGCCAGTCCGCGCTCCTGCACGGACTTCACCTTCGCGGCCTTCTCGTCCGGCACCACTTCGGCAAAGACGTCGTCCAGGCCCAACTCCCTGGCCACACGGCCGGCCACCTTCTCGTTGTCGCCGGTCAGCATCATCACCTGCAGGCCCATCTCCTTCAGACCGGCCACGGCCTGCTTCGAGGTCTCGCGCACCACGTCGTCCAGGGCGATGGCCCCGGCGGCCGCGCCGTCCACAATCACGGCGATGACGGTCTTGCCTTCCTCCAGCAGCGGATCGATCGCTTCCTGACGCACTTCGTAGCCCTGCTCCCCGGCGTAGCGCAGGCTGATGGTCATGACCTCCCGGCCATCCACCGTGGCCTTTGCGCCGCGTCCCGGTATGGAGTCGAAATCCTGCGACTCGGGCAGGCTGTCCAGCTTCTCGCGCGCCGAGTCTGCGATGGCCCGGGCAATGGGATGCTCGCTCTTGGCCTCCACGGCTCCGGCCAGCTTCAGGAGCTCGTCCTCGCCCAGCTCGCCGAATGGCTCCACATCGCTCACGCCGAACTCGCCCCTGGTCAGGGTGCCGGTCTTATCGAAGATGACCGCCTGCAGTCTGCGGGCGTTCTCAAAGGGCGTGCGGTTGCGGATGAGGAAGCCGTTCCGGGCTGCAATGGCCGTGGATACCGCCACCACCAGCGGTATGGCCAGGCCCAGGGCGTGGGGACAGGTGATGATCATCACCGTGACGGTGCGCTCCAGGGCGAAGACGAACTCCTTGCCCGAGAGCACCAGCCACAGCACCATGGTGATGGCGCCGGAGCCGATGGCCACGAAGGTGAGCCACATGGCCGCCTTGTCGGCCAGGGACTGCGCCTTGGACTTGGACTCCTGCGCCTTGGATACCATGTCCATGACCTGGTTGAGGAACGAGTCCTTGCCAGTCTTTTTCACCTGCACGGTCAGCGAGCCCTCGCCGTTCACCGAGCCGCCGATGACCTCCCCGCCCTGCTCCTTGTCCACGGGTTTGGCCTCGCCGGTGAGCAGTGATTCGTTGACCGAAGAGCGGCCCTCCACCACTTCGCCGTCGGCCGGTATCTTCTCGCCGGGCTTGACCAGCACCGTATCTTCCGGGTTGAGATCGCTCACCGCGACCTCCTCGGTGGAGCCGTCCTCCTTGAGCCGGTGCGCCTTGTTGGGCACCAGCTTGGCAAGCTCCTCCATGGCGCCGCTGGCGCTCATCACCGAGCGCATCTCGATGAAGTGGCCCAGCAGCATGATGTCGATCAGGCTGGCCAGCTCCCAGTAGAACACCCGGCCCGGCAGTCCGAACGTGACCAGGGCCGAGTAGACGTAGGCGATGATGATGGCCAGGGCGATGAGCGTCATCATGCCCGGCTGCTTGTCCTTGAGCTCCATCTTGGCGTGACGGAGAAACGGCATGCCGCCGTAGAAGAAGACGATGGTGGCGATGCCGAAGAGGATGTACATGCGGCCCGGCACCCACTCGGGCTGGCCCAGCCCCACCAGGGTGCGCAGCATGGGCGAGAGGTAGGCCAGCGGCAGGGTCAATGCCGTGGAGATAATGAACCGGCGCTTGAAGTCCTGCGCCATCTTGGCGTGGTGGGAGGCGTGGCCGCCGCCGTGGCCATCATGGTCGCCATGGTCCTCATGGCCTCCGCCATGGCCTTCGTGGTTCATGTCCTTGTGGCCTGTATGCTCGTCGCGGCTTTCGTGCGTGTCTTTTTCGTTCGGCGTCATCGCATCGTCCCTTGTGTTCTGGTTCGCCCGGATATTCATCAAAAATATATCATACCTGCCGCGACGGTATTCCTTGATGGTGAAATGTTGGGCAGAGCATTCGCCCAAAGAATTGTCCCGCGCCATCACGAACACGAGCATCCTCGGTCCGTCGCGACTTGTCCGGAACATGAAGCATAGCACATCCGAACAAAAGGCGCCCGGCCTCCGCAATGGGAAGCCGGGCGCCTGCCTGACGTCTTCTATCAATGGTAGTTGAGTCCGACTGGTTAGGCCTTCATCTCCTGGACGATGGCGTTGAGCTCCGAGCTGAGTCGGGCAACCTCGTTCAGGGCCTGGGCGGCCTGGTTCATGGTCTCGGCAGTCTCGATGGAGATGCGGTTGATCTCCTCAGTGGACCGGCCCACCTGCTCCACTGCCGAGGACTGCTGCTCCGCGGCCGTGGCGATGGAGCGGACCTGCTCCGAGGTGCCCTCGGACATGGACAGGATCTCGCTCAGGGACTCGCCGGACTCTCCGGCCAGCTTGGTGGAGCGCGACACCGCCTGCGAGGCTTCGTCCATCTCGGCTATGGAGCGCTGGGCCCCGGTCTGGATGGAGTTGATGGCCTCGCCCACTTCCTTGGTGGCGGCCATGGTCTTCTCGGCCAGCTTGCGCACCTCGTCGGCCACCACGGCAAAGCCTCTGCCTGCATCGCCGGCGCGCGCCGCCTCGATGGCCGCGTTCAGTGCCAGCAGGTTGGTCTGGTCGGCAATGTCCGTGATCACGGTCATCACCCGGCCGATGCCCTCGGCGTGCTCGCCCAGCTGGCCCAGGTTGTTCTTCAGCTCGTCGGTGCGCTTCTGCACCTCGTGGATCGCGTTCACGGCAGACTGTACGATGTCTGCGCCCAATTTGGCCTTGTCCTTGGTGTCCTCGGCGTTCTTGGCCGCTTCGGAGGCGTTGCGCGCAACTTCCAGGACGGTGGCGTTCATCTCTTCCATAGCCGTGGCCGTCTCGCCGGCGCGTTCACGCTGGATATTCGCGCCGTGGCTGGACTCGTCCACCTGGGCCGAAAGCTCCTCCGTGGCCGAGGTGACGCTGCTCACGATGGACTCGATGCGCCCGGCGGCTTCCCGCATGCCGTGCACCTTGGCCTTCTCGGCCTCTTGCTTGGCCTGGTCCGCCTCTTCCGCCTTCACATCGGCCAGACGCGCCTGCTCCTTGGCCTGCTGCTGCGCCTCGTCCGCCTGCTGCAGCGACCCCTTGAGTGTGTCCACCATGTGCCGGATGGACTTGGTGAGCGCGCCTATCTCGTCGCCGCGAACAATGCCGGACCGCGCGTCCAGATTGCCGGAGGCCACCTCCTCGGCGTAGCCCCGCAACGCCTTGATGGGACTGACGAGCGAACGGGTGAAGAACAGCGCGAACAGGATGATCAGCACCAGGGCCGCACCGGCGGCAATGCTGGAGTTCTGGAGCAGCTTCTTGTCCAGCCCGTGGAGCATCTCGCTCTCTGAAAGAGCCAGCCCCACGCGCCAGCCCAGGTCCTCATCCACCATGCCCACGGCGGCGAACTTGTGGTCGCCTTTGAAATCGTACTCCACAATCTCGTTCTTGGCGTTGACGAACAGCTCCTTGTCCAGCCCGAGATCGTCGAGCGTTTTGCCCCGGAGCTCGTCATTGGGATGGTACACAAGCTGGCCTTCGCCGTTGAAGAGGAAGGAGTAGCCCCTGCCGTACAGGTTGGCTTTGCTGAGAACCAGCTTTGCCTGTTCGTTGATGATCTTGCGGCCAACGAAAAGCACGGCCACGATATTTCCGCGTACACCCTTCAGCGGGTAATACGCCGTGGAGTACCAGGCGTTGACGACGTAGGCCTTGCCATGGAAGGTCTTGTCTTGCATCACGGTCTTGTAGACCGGGGAGTCGCTCGGGATATAGGTGCCTGTGGCGCGCTCGCCGTTGGTCTTGAGAACGTTGGTGGAAACGCGCAGCAGCTTGTCCGGCAGCACCTCAAAGATGGTCACGGCGCCTCCGCCGGCCAGATCCTTGACGCGATCGACGATGCTCGTGTCGTCGTTCATGGCCACGTAACCAAGCTTCAGCACGGGAATGGTGACCTGTTCCGATTGACCGGTCTCCTGGTTGACGACGGTCGTCGTGATGGGCTCGTCATTGTCCAGTGCAGGCAGCCCCAGCATCTCGATCTCACCGGTCAGCAGCTTCAGGTCCGAGTTCACCTTATCCTGCGTGGACTCGTACAGCGCATTGAGCGAGACACTGAGCATCTCTAGCTGCGTCATCGCCGACTGTTTGCCATCCTCCACGATCGAGGTCTTTGTCGCAAAGAACGTGGCAAGGGAGACGGCCCCCACGGCAATGACTGTGACTATCAGGAATCCCAGAATCATTCGCACTGTTAGATTCATCTTCTTGAACACGGACTCAACTCCTCCTTGACTAGGCCTGCGCCAGCTTCCAGGTACGGTTGTCCATCCCGGAAGGGCCACGCGATTCGTACGCCAGGCAACATGTCCGTATATTTACCCAATACAACAATGTGCGTTTTCGCACTCCGAAAAGTCGGATGCCGGTACCTGCCCGTTTGGTTGGACCCTAAATCAAAACAGTATCGTCATGCAATTGTTTTACTCTGTACGATTTGTCGCTCCTTCCAGAATTCTTGCGTTGTTACGAGCCCTTCAATTAACATTTTTGACCAAGACAATGAGGTATGCGTTTGAACTGTCATTCAAAAACGTCTATGCTACCTAAAACACAATTGAGTTTGCCCGCCTCGCCCTTTTGTGTAGATTGCGCTGATGACCGATACGTTCCTTACTCATCTTTTCGGCTGGTTCTCCTCATGTCTTGAGCTTACGGCGCGCGCCGCTCCCTATTTACTCATTGGATTGCTCGGCGCCGGCTTGTTGCAGGCCCTCCTGCCCCAGGATCTCGTCAACAGGCTGCTGGGCGGCGGGAAAAAGGGCCGCAGCGCACGCGCCGTGTTCATTGCCTCGTTCATCGGCGCGCCGCTTCCCCTTTGAAGCTGCAGCACGCTGCCCGCGGTCGCGGGCTTACGAGAACAGGGCGCGAGCAAAGGCGCCGCCGCCGCGTTTCTGACCGCCACGCCCGAGACAGGCGTGGATTCTGTCGCCGTCACCTGGATCATTCTCGATCCGATCATGGCCGTGCTGCGGCCACTGGCCGCCGTGCTCTCGGCAGTGCTGGTCGGGCTGACCGTGGACCGGGCCGCCGCGCCGGAAAAGCCCCGGCCCACGCTCCTGCCCATGGCTCCTGCCGGTACGGCTCCGCTGTCGAATCCGGATGCGCCGCGCCCCTCCCTGGCCGAGCTGGGCACGCGCAAGCGCCCGGCCCTGCGTTCCCGCCTGGCCTCGGGTCTGCGCTACGGATTTCTGGAGCTGGCCGGCGACGTAGGCCCGTGGTTCCTGGTGGGCGTTGCCGTGGCCGGAGCCGTGGCCGTGCTGCTGCCGGCAGGTTTTGTGGAGCAGTACGTGGGCGGCCGTTGGGGCGGTTACCTGCTGGCTCTTCTGCTCTCCCTGCCCATCTACGTGTGCGCCACGGCCTCCACGCCCATGGCTGCGGCCTTTGCCTGGCAGGGGCTCTCTCCTGGCGCGGCTCTGGTCTTTCTGCTGGCCGGACCGGCAACGAACATCGCCGCCCTCACCGTGACGGCGCGTATCCTCGGCAAGCGCGAGACCATCGTCTACCTCGCCGCCCTGGTGGTCTGCGCACTGCTTATGGGCGTCGGCGCCGACGCCCTGTACGGCGCGCTGGGCGCTACCCCCACATGGTCCGGAGGCGCGGCCGAGGAAGGGGCCGGAGTGCTCGACTACGCCGCCGCCGCGGTGTTCCTGGGCCTGTGCGGCTGGAGCCTGCTGCGCAAACGCCGCGGAAAGAGCTGTGGTTAGCATCCAGGATCATTTACAAGCGATTTGAAAATCCATATCGTCGGCGCATGAGCGAATCCTCTTCCTGTTCATGCGCCGGCGAGCTGCTCCTGCCCGTCGGGTGGGGCGAGTTTCTGGACCGCCTCGCCATCCAGGAGCTCAAGGCCGAGCGGCTGCCGGACAACGGACCCCGCGAGCACGCGGCGCGGTTGCTCTCGCGCATGCGCGCCCTGCTCGATGCGCGCGGCTCCCTGCCGGAAGAGGCGCTCCTCCTGATGCAGGAACTGCGCGCGGTGAACGGCTCTCTCTGGGAGACGGAATCCGCCGTGCGCACTGCGCGGCGGGACTGGAAACGGTCCGGCCTTACGGAGGACATGGCGCGGTTCAGCGAGCTGGCCCAGGCCATTCTCGCGGGCAATGAACGCCGCGCCGACATCAAACAGCGTATCGACTCGCTCATGGGGCATCCGCCAGAAGCCAAGCATTACTCCGGCGAACCCTGTTGAATCGTGCGGGAATCATTGCCTGACGGGTGGACCAGCGATTCGCCTTGCGCTATGCTTCCCGCACATGACGGCTCGTTATTACATTCCAAAACAACCTCCCTTGCCCACAGGAGGCAACTCATGAAATTCCATGGCGCTCTCACCGCAATGGTGACCCCCTTCAAGAACGGCGCCTTCGACGAGGAGTCCTATCGCGCCCTGCTGGACTGGCAGATAGAGCAAGGCATCAACGGCGTGGTGCCCTGCGGTACCACGGGTGAATCCGCCACGCTCTCCCACGAGGAGCACAAACGGGTGGTCCGCACGTGCGTGGAACACGTGGCCGGCCGCATCCCCGTGCTCGCAGGCGCAGGCTCCAACAACACAAAGGAAGCCATCGAGCTGGCCAAGGACGCCCGCGACGCCGGGGCCGACGGCCTGCTGCTCATCACGCCCTACTACAATAAACCTACGCAGGAGGGCCTGTACCAGCACTTCAAGGCCATCTCCGCCGAGGTGGACCTGCCCTTCATCGTGTACAACGTGCCCGGCCGCACAGGCGTGAACCTGCTGCCCGAGACTCTGGCGCGCATGGCCAAAGACATTCCCCAGGTGCAGGGCACCAAGGACGCCACGGCGAACCTGCACCAAGTGTCGGACATCGCCGAGTACTGCGGCAAGGACTTCATGCTGATCTCCGGTGACGACTTCACCGTGCTGCCCCTGCTGGCCGTGGGCGGCTGCGGCGTCATCTCCGTGGTCTCGAACATCGCCCCGGCGTGGATGGCCGGCATGTGCAAGGCCTTTGCGGAAGGCGACATCGAAAAGGCCCGCGAGTACCACTTCAAGCTGCAGCCCCTTTCGCGCGCCTGCTTCCTGGAGACCAACCCCGCGCCGGTGAAGACCGCACTCTCGATGATGGGCAAGATCCCCATGGAGTTCCGTCTGCCCATGGTGCCCCTGCAGCCGGAGAACGAGGCCAAGCTCAGAAAGATCCTTACCGATTCAGGCATCATCTAGCGTTATCGCGCATCCAGGGGGCGTCTTCCGGCGCCCCCTTTTTTATTCCCGACCCATTCTCCACCAGCACCATGACCCAGCCCGCAACCAGCGCCGCCCGATCGACCGGCTCCCGGCCTTCCTGCGCGGGCGTGGTGCTGGCCGCCGGGTACTCCAGCCGCATGGGCGAGCTCGGCGCCAAACCGCTCTTCTCTCTGGGCGGGAGCACGGTGCTGGAACGCGCCGTGGACCTGCTGCGCCAAGGCGGTGCGGACTCCGTTATCGTGGTCCTGGGCCATCGCGCCGAGGAGGTCGCCCCCCTGGCAGAGCGCGCCGGGGCCGAAATCGTGCTCAACACGAACTACCCCGAGGGCATGTTCTCCTCGGTGCAGGCCGCGTTGCGCGCTTTGGAAAAGTACAATACGCCTGTGGACGCCGCGGCATTCCTGCCCACGGACTGCTGCCTGGTGCGGTCGGCCGCCGTGCGCGCCCTGTACCGCGTGTTCGCCGATTCGCCCGAAAGCATCATTCGCCCTAGCTATCGCGGCAGCCCCGGCCACCCTATCTTCGTGCCGGCGCATCTTTTTTCCGCAGTGCAGGCCCACGACGGCCGCCAGGGGCTGCGCGGCGCCCTGGAATCCCATCCCATGATCGACGTGCCCGTGTGGGACCGCCACACCACCTGGGACATGGACACGCCCGAGGACTACGCCCGCGCCCAACGCGCCGCGGCGCGGCTGCACGCGCCCACAGCCGGGGAGTGTCTGGCGCTGCTGGAGGACGTGCAGGGCCTGCCGCCCCAGGCTGTGGCTCACGGCAAGGCAGTCGCGCGGGTAGCCCGGCTGCTGGCCGAGGGCATCAACAAAACGCACGCCCAGAGGCACGTGCTGGACCTGGACCTGGTCACGGCCGCCGGCCTGCTGCACGACATCGCCAAGGGGGAACCGCACCACGAGACCGAGGGCGGACATATCTTGCGCGGGCTGGGGCTGGACGCCGTCGCCGCGGTCACCGAGGAGCATCGCGACCTGACGTGGAAGGAGGATGCGCCCGCCACGGAGCGCGAGGTTGTCTACCTGGCGGACAAGCTGGTGCGCGGCCCCGTGCTCATGCCCGTGGAGCAGCGCTTTGCCGAGAAGATCGCCTTTCACGCCGACGATCCGGCCGAGGTGGCGGCCATACGCGGCAGGCTGGGCCGGGCGCAGGCAGCGCACGACCGCCTGGCCGGCATGCTGGGCCAAACGCCCTTTGAGCTGGCGCTGCAGAACGCGGCGGATCGCGACGGCTTCGTCGTCTGGTCATGCCCTGACGACGATCCGGCCTGCTAGCTCCCCTGCGAGGAGGACTCCGCCTGCTTGGCCGGCGGCACGTTACTCTTGGCCTCTTCCTCGCTATGCTTTTCCCCCACCACCCACTCCGCACCCTCGCCCAGCCCTTCCGCCAGCACAGGCAGGAACGACAGCATCACCGTGGTGCCCTGGCCCTCGTGACTCTTGAGCTGCACCGTGCCGCCGAACTCGCTCATCAGCTTGCGGATCATGGCCAAGCCCAGGCCGCAGCCCTGGTCTTTGGTGGTGTAGAAGGGGCTGAACGCCTGGTCCATCTGGCGCTCGCTCATGCCGGGGCCGGTGTCGGTCACGCTCAGGGTGACCATCTCGCCGTCCCGGCCGGTCTCGATGCGCAGCGTTCCGCCCTGGGGCATGGCTTCCACGCTGTTCTTGATGAGGTTGACGATGCACTGCTTGACCATCTCGGGCTCGGCCTTGACCAGGGGAATCTTTTTCGTGGGCTTGAGCTCGATCTGATAGCCCTGGTGCTCGTAGCCCATGCGCATCAGCGTCACGGTCTCGTCGGCCACCTCGTTCAGGTCAACCTTGTCCAACTCCGAGGAGGACGGCCGCGCGAACTTGAGGATGGACGAGAGCAGGTGCTCCAGCCGGGTGGTCTCCTCGGAGATGATCCGCAGCTTCTCGCGCTCCTTGTCGTTCATGGTCTCGGACTTGAGCAGCGAGTTGGTGAACCCGGCGATGGCGAAGAGCGGGTTGCGGATCTCGTGGGCGAGATAGGTGGACATCTCGCCCACCACAGCCAGCTTGTCGGCCTGCTGCTGCATGCGCTCGCGCCGTGTGCGCTCGGTGATGTCCCGGCGCATGACCACTACGTGATTGATCCGGCCCTGCTCGTTTTTGATGGGGTAGGCGTAGATGCGGTAATACTTGAGGTGGCCGTCCTGATCCACGCGGGTGAACAGGGCCTCTGTCTTCTCGCCGGAGAACAGGGCCTGGGTGTAGGCGCACTGCTCGTCGCTGTCCGTGCTGCAGAACATGCCCTCCTGGCCTTCCGGAACCTGGGCGTCGAAGAACTGCTTGCCGAGGAGGTCCTGTTTGTGCTTGCCGGCCTTCTCCAGCACGTTGCGGTTGCAATCCACGACCCGGCCATGGGAGTCCAGCAGCAGAATGTCCTCGCGGACCTCGTCGATGATTGCCTGCAGCAGGGTGCGGTGCCTGTCCAGGGTGACCTGGCAGTAGGCGTTGGCCTGGGCCATGTCGTGCAGTCCGCACAGGAACACGGCGCCTGTGTGGTCGATGAGCGAGATGTTATCCGGCAGCTCCTTGCGCAGCCGCGCCGTGGTGCTGCGCAGGCCGGTATGCTCCACCACGAGGCTCAGCTGCGGCTCCGCCTCGATGAGCTCCCCCAGGGTCTCGTAAATCGGAATGTCGAGGGATCTGGCGTAGTCGAGCTTGCCCTTGTGTGGGCCGGGCTCTGCAATGCCCACCAGCACCATGTCCGGCAGGAACTGCTGAAAACGCTCGTTATACACGATGTCCAGAAGGGACAGAAAACCGGGACCGGTGCCCACCGCGGCGATTCGCACCTTTCCTTCCATCTCCCAGAGGCAGATGTCCTCTCGAAACTCCTCGGGATAGCGCGGCTTTCCTTTTTCGGGCATGGGCATCTCCTTGGCGGGTTGCAGAGCCACCGTACCGTGCTTTGGTTTCGTACGCCAGAGGCAGAAATCCAAAAAGCCGGGAAGCAAGTGCTCCCCGGCTTTTTGACGCTAGCTGAAAATGGATTGGCTGCGGAGAGTTAGTGTCCGCCGCCACCCACCAGCCCGGAAGCTGCCGTTGCGAGCACAAGAATCTCGGCAACGACAATTCCCGCAAATACGTAGTCCCCGCACCGTATGTATGCGGGTATCAATGTAAAATAGCAGATGATCGTGAGTATCGCGAGGAACGCGATGGGCAGGAAGTTGAGGAAGTCGCCTTTGCCCAGCTGCTTGGCCCAGTCCCACCCGGAGGGGGAGCCGGTGATAAGCAGATAGGCGGTGACGCCGCCGACAACGTCGGGGTCGTCCGCGGAGCACTCCACTTCCTTGCCGCAGATCTTGAACGCCTCGATCTCGCCGTGCGGACCGTGGGCCTCCACCTTGATGCGCGGCTTGGTCCAGTTGGACGTGACGTCCTTCATGGGCACGGCCGGCGTGAAGATGCCGAGGATGTAGATCAGATAGGTTATGATCATGAACAGAATGCCGAGCCACGCGCCCCAGAACAGAATATTCGCGTACTTGATCTGCTCCGGCGGGGCCTCGCAGGTCATAGTCTTTGTTGTATCAGCCATGTTGCACCTCGAAAAATCTATGGGTTAGCCCAGCAGTCCGATGCCGAGGGCCTTGTCGACCGCCTTGAGGCCTGCGAACAGGAGCACGACGATGACGATGTAGCGGATCATCTTGGGCTTCACCACGGCCAGCACCTTCACGCCCACGAAGGAGCCGAGCATGAGGCCGATGATGGAGGGAATCGCCATAAGCGGAATGACGCAGCCCTGGTTGAGGTAGATCCACGCGGCCGAGGTGTCCGTGATGGAGAGCAAGAACTTGGATGTCGCCACCGAAACCTTGAGCGGTGCGCCCATCAGCAGGTTGAGGACAGGAACGTTGGCCCAGCCGGCGCCCAGGCCGAACATGCCCGCCATCACGCCGATGATGATGAACAGCAGCATGCCGATGAGGGTGCGGTGCGTCTTCCACTCCACGTCCTGGCCCGAGCCGGCGTCGTGGTACATGCCCTGGATGCCCAGGGCCAGGCCCACGGCGTCCTGCTTGGTGACCACCGGCCGCTCCGTGTTCTTGGAGAAGAACAGCAGGCCGGCGATGAAGACGATGGTGCCGCCCAGGCAGCCCTGCACGATGCGGGGGTCGAGGGATGACAGATACAGACCAAGAACGGCGCCGATGATCGCGCAGGTGGACGCGATGAGCGCCATGGGGAGCGCGAGCCTGAGGCTCGCCATGTTGCGTTTCAGCAGACCCGGCCCGGCGGCCAGCGCGCCGGCCAGCGCCACCATGAGGCCGGCTCCGCGGACGAAGTCGATGTGGAACGGGAAAAAGCCGCTGACCAGCGGTACATACAGAACACCGCCGCCAACGCCAGCAAGCACAGCGACGATCCCCAAGATGAAGCAGAAGACGAGCAGGATGAGCGGCCAGAACCACCAGGGATGCGTATCAACTGGCCCGGCCGTGGCAGCTGCTTCCTGGGCCATGGCGGCAATCGGGCTCGCAAGCACGAGCCCCAGCGCACTGGCCAGGAAAAGATGCCATCTTTCGAGTAAGTTATGAACCATGGGAACCCCTTTCACTAGATTTGTTGAAGTTTGCCCGGAATGACTTTTGGAACTATAGAACTGAGGCATTGACGTCAAGTGCAAAAATTCACATGCCTTTGCCAACATTTAGTTTTTCAACATTTTTTTGCACAGCTATTCTTCAGATATTATTACGCAAATACAAATTGACCGCATTTTTCTGGGGAAAATAAGCGGCCCGGCTCCATCTGGAACCGGGCCGCTCGTTGTCCGTGTCCTGCACGATCAAATCGCATATTCCCCAACACACGACTGTATCTTCACACGCAATAGTGCCATTGCTCCATGTTATGCGGTGACACAGATGCTCCTATACCAGTGACACACGCAGTACCCGTGCACGGTTACGTATTCCGAAGTCGTATATTGCGCATCGAAGGCCGGCGATCTTCCGTCGCCCACCGCTATGCCGACGTTACTGCAGCCACGCCGCCGGTGCCTTGTCGCGCCAGTGCTTGGCAAAGATATCCTTGACCTTGCCCACCTCGCTCTGCGCGATGCCCAGCGCCTTGGCCACCTCGCTATACAGGGAGTTACGTGCGCTGTTGTCCGCGCGGACCAGCCGCTTGAGCTCGGCCTGCTGCGCCACGGAAAGTCCCGAGGTGTTCGCTATCGTCAGCATGCCGTCCGTGCCGATCTTCACGGCCCCAGCGTCATAGTACGGCTTGAGCTGCTGATGGTTCGCCGCGATCTGGTTCTTCAGCTCGCGGATGGCCGGGTTGGATACGGTGGTTGCGTCCTGGGCGTAGGCTGCGGTCGGACCGAAGCAATCCGCCACGACCTCGAACATCCGCGACAGGCTGGAGCTGTCGTCCTTGGTCTCCGGCGCCTCGCTGTCCGGCTGCTCGATGCCGTACACCTGGTCCACGATCTTCTCCGCGGCCTGATCCACCTTCTGGGTCGGAAAGTAGATGTTGACCGTCACACAGGCGGCCACGGCGAAAAGCGTGGTGAAAACCATCGCGTTGCGGAATATGCGCATGAATCATTCTCCTTGTGTTGCGCCCGATGCGCCGCCGGCGCCGAACTCGGTTTCCGTTGTGGAACCCCCGGCGGTTACGCGGGAAAGCCGCTCGAGCATGTCGGAAAAGCTGACCCGCTTTCCCGGTGTTCTGTTTATCACATTGATTCCAAAAAGTGGCGGCTTTTTAATAAGATACTCCACGCCATCTTCTTCGATCAAGCCTCTTACCTTGAAAACGTCGTTGGCGAGGGAAAGTTGCATCCCGATCTCGCCGTATGAGAACTCTTTGAAAAAGCTGCCGAAGATTCCCACGCCCATGTCCCCGATGCCGGAACCCGTACCGATAAGGGTGATGGCGTTCACCGCCTTGAGGCTGATGGTCTGCCCCACGCCCCGCTCCTCCACGGACTTCGCCGTGAGCGCGAATGCCGACGGCTGGCCGTACGCCAGGACCAGGTTGTCCACCACCACGTTCATCCGTCCGGTGATTCTGCCGATGTCCAGGGCTTCGCTGAAGGGCTCCAGGTCCACGTTCTCTATGCCGATGGTGGCGTGAATGCGCCGGCCCTGGGCCAGGGGTTCCACCACAGCCATGTCGTGCACGGCCATGATGCCGCCGAAGAACTTGCCGCCCAACGCTCCTGGCACATCCAGCCGCTTGCGCGTAAGCCGCAGCGTGCCCAGGGAGCCGGCCAGCCCGCCCTCCAGGGTCACGCCGCCGAGGTCCAGCTTGTTGAACTGCGCCCCGTTGAGCACCGCGTTGCACGTGACGGCGAAGTCCGGGGAGTACGGATTCTCCACGGCGATGTTCGTGATATCCAGATCGCCGCCGAGCACAGGCAGGGACACGGGTTCGGACACCCGGAGCGAGCCCCTGGAGTACCCCAGGGTCAGCCTGAGGTTTTGCAGCTGCCCGAAGGGGCTCTGGGCCGAGCCGATGCGCACCGAGCCGGAGGTCTCGCCGGAGCGGGGCTCGCGGCCGTAGGCAATGGGCAGCTTGAGGGAAACGTCCTGGGCATGCAGCGACGTGGCCGAGGAATCGAAGCTTGCGCCTGTCAGGGAGAGCATGCCCGCGGCCTGGACATCCGCGCCTTTTCCCTGCACCGCCGCGTCCAGTTTCATGGACCCGCCCAGGGTGTAGTCCGAGAGCACGGGCAGCGATGCGGAGAAGGGCTCGTCCACCAGCTTCGAGTAGAACTCGCCCAGGGAGTTGCTGGTCACGGCCGCCGCGCCGTTGTAAGCCGGACCGCCAGCCCTGCCAAAGGAGACGCGCCCGCGGTAGGAGGCCGTCACGAGGTTCTTCAGGACGCATTCCGCGTTGAGCCCCTGCACGGCGTCGCCAGACAGTTTGCCAGAGGCGCGGATGTGCACCGGGTTGACCCCGGCGTCCAGAAAGAACACGCCGAGCAGAAGCTGCCCGGAGCTGACCGAGAACGTTGTATCAAACTGCGTGGAGTCCCCGAGTGTGCCGCTCCCGTTCAGGGACCAGCGCACCTTGTCCGCCAGGTAGTCACCGTCCGGCGAGGAGAACGCGGCCGATGCGCCGGACACGCGCACATTCACGCCCAGGCCGTTGTCCTGCTGCGTTGCCTCACCCTCCAGATCCAGCGTGCCCGAGGGCGACCAGGACGTCGCCGCGCCGCCCATGGCGCTGTCTAAAATCTTGGACAATCCGGCCATCTGCAGCCCCTGGCCGGAGAACGTCGCAGTAGTCGCATTCTGCGCATCCGGATGCCAGGCGGTGGAGCCCTCCACGACGCCCAGGCCGTCCGCCTCCAGAACAAAGCGCGGCGCGTTCAGGCCTGCGCCGTCCCACGCCGCGTCGGCGGTCAGCGTCACTGCACCGACCTGCACGGCTTTGCCATCCTGCACAATGGCCCCTGACGGCAGCCGCAGCGTTGCATTCTGCACAGCCGGCGCCGCGGCCGTGCCGGCAATGGGGGCGCTCAATTCAGCGCCTGTCACGCCCCAGCCAGCGGCGTCCCCATCCACTGCACAGGAGACCATGCCGGCAAGCTGGAGTGCATCCAGAGAGCCCTTGCCAAGCAGCGCCTTCTGCAACGCCGGTCGTGGCGAAACCGTAGCGTCCACGCGGGCATCCCGTCCCGTGAACGTCTCCCCGCCGGCCAGAGTGACCGTGGCGTTTTGCGCCTCCAGGGTCACGCCGGCGGCGTCTTCGTTGAGATCGAACACGGCGCGCACCGATCCGCCCCGGGCCTGAACGTCCCTGAGCGCCGGCAGCAGGGTACGGCCGCGATCAAGCAGCAGCCCGATGTCCGGCGCATCCGCAGTGAGCGTGGCCCTTTCGGGCAGCCCGTCCAGATGGCCGGTCGCATTGCCGGCAAGCTCCAGAATGCCCGGCATCGTCGCGCTGAACGCCGTCAGGGCGTAGCTCTGCTCGTCCAGCGCCAGCGTGCCGCTCAGAGCCATGCGCACCGCGCCCTGCAATCCTGTCCGCCGCCGCATCAGCCTCGACGGCGTCAGCTCCAGGGCCAGCCGCTCCAGGGTCAGCATGGACGGCGTTACACTGAGATCGACACGCCCCTGCACCTCGCCCCGCGTGTCGCCCATGTTCACGAGGCCGTCCTCGATGCGCGTGGTCATGGCCAGGCGGTCGGCCTGGATCGCCCCTTCCCCGCGCACCTGCGCCAGGGCCACGAGGGAACGCTGCTCCAGCACCCGCGCGGTGGCGTTGAGCGATGCCGTGCGCAACGAGGGATCGTGCTCGCCGAAATCTGCATCGTCCCTTGGTTCCAGGCGGAACGAGAGGTCGCGCACCTCCACGGTGCGATTGCCCATGGACAGCGAGACCGCGCCGTCCTCGCAGCGGATGCGCTTGTAGAAGAACAGCCCGCGCAGCGAGTCCGGCTGCCACGCGCCGCCGGAGCCGCCGCCTTCCCCACCCGCCTCGGCAGCCACGCGCATGGTCACGCGCGGCGCATCCAGCTCCATGTCCTCGATCCAGAGCCCATGCTCCCAGCCGGCGGCCAGGTCTGTGGTGATGATTGCACGATCCACGGCAAAGAGACGCTCGCCGTCGGAGCCGTCCAGGGTGAGGTCATGCACGGCCACGGCCGGCGGCCATGCGGAAAGCACCTCGAACCGTTCGACATGGACGGTGCTGCCAGGCGCGGCGATGCGTACGGCGTACGGCACTGCCGACGCCGGATCGACCAGCAGCACGGCCACGCCGGCGCCGGTAAGCACAACGACCCAGACGGCGACCGTGGCGATAACGCAGACAGCGGCCAGGACAGGACGGAGGGGATGGTGTGGGGGGGGGTTCTCGCTTGGACGAGGCATACCCCAATATGACGCAAACCGGCCCGCGATGGCAACGCCGGCGGTAAAAAGATCGTAAATTGTGCGAGTGAAACGCCGGGCAGTGTCTACAAAATTGGACGCAGCACGGCGCGGGCAGGTGCGCCGTCCAGCCCGGAGAGCTTGAGCGGCAGGCAGGTGAGCTCGTACATACCGGGCTCCACCTGGTCCAGCTTCAGCCACTCGATGATGACCACGCCGGCCTGCAGCAGGATGCGGTGCGCCTCGTGCTCGGCGTCGTCGATGAGCTCGGCCGAGGCGCAATCAATGCCCATGGCCAATATGCCGTTGTCCGCGATCCACTGTGCGCCGTCCGGCGTGAGGGAGCAGAAATCCGTCCGAAAAGGCTGCTCGTACAGCTCGGGCCGGGCGGAGTTCGGCGTCTTCAGCAGGAGCCGCTGTGTCTCCACGCCGCCGGCGCAGGCCTCCAACTCCTCCGCGCCGATGCGGCAGGCCTCAGTCTCAGCCACGTACGCCGGGCCGATCAGCGTCTCCAGGGGGATGCGCTCCACGGTCACGCCGTCGGCCATGAAGTGCGCCGGTGCATCCACATGGGTGCCGGTGTGGTTGAGCATCGTGATTACTGTCGCCCGGTAGGGGTCGCCCTTCTCCACATCCAGATACGTCTCCCAGGTCACGGCAGGGTCGCCAGGAAATGCCGGATAGTCTGGCGTCAGGGGCATGGTAATGTCTATTATTTTGGACATAGGGCGTTCTTCCTGCGCGGCTGCGGTCCCGCGTGCTCCGGGTTCATGGATTCGTCACCGCCCGAGGTGTATCCCATCCCCCTGCGTGCGGCAACGGTCCTCGGCAAACCGCGCGGCCATCCGTTATTTCCTACACTGCATGCGGGCATTGCAGAGGCCGCCGCTTGCGGCTACAACCAGCGCACCATCTTCGTACCATATAAGGACACCACCATGAACGAGCAGACACGAAACGCCCTGCTGGCCATGCAGCGCGGCGAGATCACCGAGTACCACATCTACAACGCCCTGGCCGACCGCGAGCCCAACCTCCACAACGCCAAGGTCCTGCGCACCATCGCCAGCGACGAGTTGCGCCACTACACAACGCTGGAGTCCGTCACCGGCACAGCCGTCAAACCCCGCCGCTTCCGGGTGCAACTGCTCGCCCTGTGCGCCTGGCTCTTCGGTGTCACGTTCACCCTGCGGCTCATGGAGGCCGGGGAGTCCAAAGCACAGAGCTCCTACCGCAGCCTGGCGCCCGAGGTGTCCGAGGTGGCCCACCTGGACACGGAGGAGGAGGAACACGAGCAGACGCTCATATCCCTCTATGATGACGAGCGGCTCACATATATCTCCAGCGTGGTGCTGGGACTGAACGACGCCCTGGTGGAGCTGACCGGCGCCATCGCCGGCTTCACCCTGGCCCTGCGCGAGCCCCGGCTCATCGCCCTGGTCAGCCTGGTCACGGGCATCTCGGCCGCCCTCTCCATGGCCGCCTCGGAGTATCTCTCCACCAAAGAGGAGCAGGACACCCAGAAAAATCCGATCAAGGCGTCCGTCTACACAGGCATCGCCTACCTGGGCGCGGTGTTCCTGCTGGTGCTGCCGTTCCTGCTGCTCACCAACACCGCCCTGGCCGTGATCTGGACGCTGGTCAACGCGCTCCTGATCATCGCTGTGTTCACCTTCTACAACTCCGTGTGCCGCAACACGTCCTTCAAACGCAGCTACCTGGAGATGGCCGCTATCTCCATGGGCGTCGCCCTGGTCAGCTTCCTCATCGGCATCGTTGTGCGCAACGTGCTGGGCGTGGACGTTTAGGGCTTCTGAAGGACGCAGTAGCGCCGAGGGGCCTGCCCCTCGGGCTCCCCGCCAGGGAGCTGAACTCTGGGGCCAGAGGCAGAATAAAAGCCGCCGTCCATTCGATGAACGGCGGCTTTCTATGTCTACTTAGGCGTGGTGGACTCTGTCCCCCATATCCTCTGAACACTGTTCCCCTGGGCCCCAGAACGGGGTCAAGGGGCCAGTGGCCCCTTGCGGGGAGTTCGAGGGGCGGGGCCCCTCGAAGCGTCATCTACGCTGAGCCTACCAGTTGGTACAGAGAAGCTCGTAGTACGACTGGGGGTGCAGGCAGGCCGGGCACTTGTTAGGCGGCTCCGTGCCTTCGTGCAGGTAGCCACACTTGAGGCAGCGCCAGACCTGTTTTTCCGGCCGTTTGAACACGCGACCCTTGTCGATGTTTTCGGCCAGCTCGCGGTAGCGGCGCTCGTGGAAGGTTTCGGCGTTGCAGACGTGCTCCCAGAGGAGGGCGACCTGCGTGAAGCCTTCCTGGCGCGCCACCTCGGCGAAGCCGGGGTACATGGTGGTGTTCTCGTGGTGCTCGCCTTCGGCCGCGGCGATGAGGTTCTCGTAGGTGCCGCGGATGATGGCCGCCGGGTACTCGTACTCCACCATAACATCGCCGCCTTCGAGGAAGCTGAAGAAGCGCTTGGCGTGCATGCGCTCCTGCTCGGCGGTTTCGTTGAAGATGTTCGAGATCTGGACAAAGCCTTCATCCTTGGCCTTGCCGGCGTAGTAGTTGTAGCGGTTGCGGGCCTGGGATTCGCCTGCAAACGAGATCATGAGGTTCTTCTCAGTCTGGCTGCCGCGAATGGACTTGTTCTGGGCCATGATATGAGACTCCTTGTATTGCTGTAGGATTGAATACTTGCGCCAGGAAGGGCGCTAAGGTTCTGCCGAACGTACACCATGTGACGCGCTTCTGTGAAGGCATCAGGAAAAACGCGTCCGGATTGTTGCGCAGCCGCAAAAAAACCCCCGAGCCGAGAAGGTCCGGGGGCTTTTTTCATACAGGGGATGGCAGCTAATCGGGCAGCACGAACCACTCCTCCAGGGCGATGGCCGTGTGCTCCCGCGCGGTAAGCAGCCAGCGGCCGCCGCGCTTCTCAAAGGTGTCGCGCACCAGGATGCTCGCCGCGATCCGGGGGCTGCTCTCACCGTCCGTGCGCACCAGGGTCAGGTAGCTCGCGCCCTCGGCGCGGCACCAGCCCGTAACGTCGAAGTAGGCATTGGCGTGCTGGCGGCGGATTCTGACCAGCTGCTCGGCGGTGCGGCTCGCCCAGGCGATGTAGGGTCCCATGACCTCACCTTCGCGGGTGTACTCGCACTCTGCGGCGATGAGCTCTTCCAGAGCCTCGCCCTCGCCGGCGTCCTCGGCCATGGCGATGCGGCTCACGAGCTCATGGAGCTCAATGCGGTCGTCCGGGCCCATCTCGTGGAACCGCGACCAGGACGACGAATTTTCGGCAATGTCAGCAAGACGTTTCATGAATCACTTCCTCCATGGCGCGCACCATAGGCGATACGCGGGCAGAGGTCCATTGCTGGTTCGGGAAGGTCATGCACCGGGCCGGAGCCTGCGCGACTTGATCCAGTCGACGGCCACGTAAACCACGGCGATGTACAACGGCGAGAGGTAGACATCCTCAAAGAGAACGGACAGCGCCACGCTGAGGCCGAGCCCGCCCAAGACAAGGTACATCCTGGATTTTTTCGGAATAGGCGTATGTTCCGGCATTGGTCTTCCTACGCCCGGTGCTTCGCGGCAACAGCCTCGGCGCCGGCCAGGCTGAAGGTCAGGATATGGTCGCGCACCGGCTCCATGGCCGCCTCGGACCAGTCCAGCTCCGGGAAGATCTGCTCGAAGGCCGCGCGGTTCTGAAAGAGCGAGATAACCTGGGCAATGATGGAGATGGTGGTGCGCAGGGCGGCCTCGTGCTCCACCGGCAGGTCCATGAGTTCGGCCACGGTCCGGCGCAGAATGTGCGACTTGGGCAGGATCTCCTTGTCCACCAGGGTGCGGAAGGCCGGCGTGGGATCGGCCATCTCGCGGACCACCACGCGTATGGGCCAGCTGCCGGCAGACTGGGTGAAGAGCCGGCGGATCAGGCGATTGAGGAACACGGCCAGCCGCTCCTGCGGTGGAACATTCAGCGACATGGTCGCGGCAAGCTCGTCCCGAGCCATCAGACGGCTGTGCGCTTCGATCAATACCGTGGTATATAATGAATCCTTGGAGCCGAAATGGTAGTTGATAGCCGCCATATTGGCGCCGGCGTCCTGGCAGATCTCCTTGCCCGTGGCGCGGCGAAACCCCTTGGCCGCGAAGATGCGCCCGGCCGATTCCAGCAGGCGCGCCTTGGTGTCCGCCGGGGCCTGCGCGCCGGGGTCTGGATTCTGTCTGTCCGTGGATGTCATGTGGCGTCTCCTGAACTCGTTTCCATGTTAGCCACAGGGTGCCACAATTGGACACAATATTCAAATTTGAATTTAAAATTTAGATTTGACACGTTTTGTGAATATCTATACGCTTTTCCCAGCATATAGGATCGACATATCGCCAGCGATGATCGCAAGGAGAACACACCGTGCGTAAGATACTTATACCGCTCCTCATCCTCGGAGCCCTCGGGTACGGCGGCTACCGCCTCTACCTGCACCTGCAGGAGCCAGAGGATGCGAACGAGCTGACCCTTTACGGCAATGTGGACCTGCGGGAGGTGAACCTCGCCTTCAAGGACTCCGAGCGCATCGACACCGTGCTTGTGGAGGAAGGCGACGCCGTGCGCACGGGCCAGGTGCTGGCCACTCTGGACCGCGAACGGCTGGAGGAGAACATCGCCACCACCCGCGCCAACATGGAGGCCCAGCGCTTCGCCGTGACCCGGCTGGAAAACGGGTCCCGGCCCCAGGAGATCGAGGTGGCCCGGGCCGATGTGGAGCGCTACCAGGCCGAGCTCGAGATCGCCCAGCAGACCCTGGACCGCCAGGTGCGCCTACTCCAACGCGACGCTGTGGCCCAGCAGGACGTTGACGACGCCCAGGCCACGCACGACGTTGCCAAGGCCCGGCTGCTGGCCGCGCAGAAGCAGCTCGACCTCGTGCTGGCAGGCCCCCGCTGGGAGGACATCAAGGAGGCCCGCGCCAGGCTGGCAGCCCTGGAGTCGCAGTACCTGCTCCTGCAGACGCAGTACAAGGACTACACCCTGCTCTCGCCGCGCAATGGCGTGATCCGCAGCCGCCTGTTGGAGCCTGGCGACATCGGCTCGCCCCAGCGGCCGGTCTTCAGCATCGCGATCATGGACCCGAAGTGGATCCGCACCTATGTTTCCGAAACCAATCTGGGCCACATCGCGCCGGGCATGACCGGCAACGCCACCATCGACGCCCACCCGGACAAGAGCTACCCCGGCTGGGTCGGCTTCATCTCGCCCATGGCGGAGTTCACCCCGCGCAGCGTGGAGACCCCGGAGCTGCGCACCGATCTGGTCTACGAGGTCCGCTTCTTTGTGCGCGACCCGGACAACGACCTGCGCCTGGGCATGCCGGCCACGGTCCACCTGAGCCTGGACCGCGGCAACGCCACGGCGCCGGCCTCGCCCTTCTCGCTCAACGGCACCTCTGCCAATGCCTCCACCATGTCGCCGGACACGCCGTCTCTGGACGGGCCCTCCGCCCGCGGCGTGGTCGCGCCGTCCCCTTCAGCCGGAAACGCCAACAGCACAGGAACTTCGGAGCCCGCGCAGTGACGAGCCAGGCCGGGTCCAATGCCGAGCCCGCCAGCGCCCTGTCCGTCTCGGGCGTGACCAAGCGGTTCATGCGCGGCAAGCGCGAGATCACAGCGCTCAACAATATCTCGCTGTCGCTGCAGCCCGGATCGGTCAACGGCCTGCTCGGGCCGGACGGCGCCGGCAAGACCACGTTGTTGCGCATGGCCGCCGGGCTCATGACACCGGCCGAGGGCTCCATCACCGTGCTAGGCATGGACTCGGTCAAGGATGCGCGCGCCATCCAGGCCGCCATCGGCTACATGCCGCAACGCTTTGGCTTGTATGAAGATCTCTCCGTGCAGGAGAACATGGACCTCTACGCCGACCTGCAGTCCGTGCCCAAGAAGGAGCGCAAAAAGCAGTACCCGCGGCTGCTGGAGATGACCGGGCTGGGGCCGTTCACCGCGCGCCTGGCCGGCCGGCTTTCCGGCGGCATGAAGCAGAAGCTCGGCCTGGCCTGCTCGCTGATCAAGACCCCGCAGCTCCTGCTCCTGGACGAGCCCACCGTGGGCGTCGATCCACTCTCCCGGCGCGAGCTCTGGCGCATCGTGGATGGCCTGGTGCGCGAGGAGGAGATCACCGTGCTCGTCTCCACGGCGTATCTGGACGAGGCCGAGCGCTGTGACACCGTCTTCGTGCTGCTGGACGGCGAGCTGCTGGGCCAGGGCGCGCCCGAGGAGTTCGTAAAGACAGCTGCCGGCCGGGTCTTCTACGTGGACCCGGGCGACGAGCTTCCCCGCCACGTGCAGAGCCGGCTGTTCAGCAAAGAAGCCGTGGTGGACGCCACCCTGCGCGAAGGCTTTGTGCACATCGTCACGGCCAAGGACACCAACCCGGAAGCGTTGTGCAAGGGACTGGCCTTCCGCCAGGCAGAGCCCGTATTCGAGGACGGCTTTATGATCCTGCTGGAAAGCCGCCGCGAGCACGCGGCCCAGGGCTTCGACATAAACTCCGACGGGCAGGACGACGGCAACGGCGACCAGCAGGCATCAGCGGACAAGCCGGCCAGGACCAACGGCGAGACGATCATCGAGGTCGACGACCTGGAGCGGAAGTTCGGCGATTTCTACGCCGTGCGCGGCCTCGACTTTACGGTATCGCGCGGGGAGATTTTCGGCCTGCTCGGTCCCAACGGCGCGGGCAAGTCCACCACCTTCCGCATGCTCTGCGGCCTCCTGCCGCCCACGGGCGGCCATCTGGAGGTGGCCGGCGAGGACCTGCGCACGGCCGCAGCCAAGGCGCGCCGCAACGTGGGCTACATGGCGCAGAAGTTCTCGTTGTACGGGCAGCTCTCCGTGCGCGAGAACCTGGATTTCTTCAGCCGGGCCTATGGCCTGTACGGCAAGCGGCAGCGGACGCGGGTGCAGTGGGCGCTGGAAAGCCTGGAGCTCGAGTCCGAGGCATCCTCCAACAGCGGCGAGCTGCCCTTTGGCTACAAGCAGCGCCTGGCCCTGGCCTGCGCCCTGATGCACGAGCCGGACATCCTCTTTCTGGACGAACCCACCTCCGGCGTCGATCCCCTGGCCCGGCGGGAGTTCTGGCAGCGCATCTCCGCCCTGGCCGACGCCGGCGTGACCATCATCGTGACCACGCACTTCATGGAAGAGGCCGAGTACTGCGACCGAATGCTGATCATGATGAGCGGCGAGCTCCTGGCTCTGGGCACGCCGGACGAAATCCGTGAGCACGCCACAGGCGGCGAGTCGAGCATTGAAAGCGCCTTCATCGCCCTGGTGGAGCAGTACCGCAAGAAGCAGGAGGCGGCGTAGCATGGCGCGTCCCGGCCTGCTTTCCCCGCGCCGTCTCCGGGCCCTGGTGCGCAAGGAGATGTACCAGATCGTGCGCGATCCCTCCTCCATAGCCATCGCCCTGGTGCTGCCCGTTATCCTGCTGCTGCTTTTCGGCTACGGCATCAGCCTGGACCCGCGCCAGATCCCCATTGCCGTGGTGCTGGAGCAGCCTAGCCCGGCAGCCATGGACCTGGCCGCGCGGTTCACCATATCCGACTACTTCGCCCCCATCCCTCTGACCAACTTCCAGCAGGCCGAGCAGCTCCTGCGCCAGCGCGATGTGGACGCCATCGTACGCGTGCGCGCGGACTTCTCGCGCGAGCTGGCCGCCGGACGCATCGCCCCTATCCAGCTCATCGTCAACGCCGTGGACGGCAACCGCGCCCGGCAGATCGAAGGCTACGTCACCGGCGCGTGGCAGCGCTGGGTGCAGTCGCAGGCAGCCCTCGATAACCAGGCCCTGCCCCTGGTGGAGGTGCAGCCGCACTACTGGTTCAACAGCGAGGTGCGCAGCCAGAACTTCCTGGTGCCGGGCCTGGTGGTGCTGGTGATGACGCTCATCGGCACGCTGCTCACGGCGCTGGTCATGGCCCGCGAGTGGGAGCGCGGCACCATGGAGTCGCTGCTGGTCACGCCGGTGTCCGTGGTGGAGATCGTGCTCGGCAAGCTCGTCCCCTACTTCATCCTCGGCATGATGGGCATGGTGGTCTGCCTGCTCATGGCCTTCTTCCTGTTCCACGTGCCTTTCCGCGGCTCGCTCCTTGTGCTGGCCCTGCTCGCCTCCATCTTTCTGTGCGCCATGCTGGGGCTAGGGCTGTTCATCTCCGCCGTGGCCAAGAACCAGTTCGTGGCCGGCCAGACCTCGCTCATCGCCGCGTTCCTGCCGGCCTTCTTCCTCTCCGGCTTCATCTTCGAGCTGGCCAGCGCCCCCTTCGTTATCCGCGCCATCTCCCACATCGTGCCGGCGCGCTATTTCGTGGCCATCGTGCAGTCCATATTCCTGGCCGGAAACGTCTGGTCCGTGCTGCTGCCCAACGCCGCGGCCATGGCCGGCCTGGCTTGCTTCTTCCTGTTCCTGGCGTTCAAGAAAACGCGCAAGAGCCTGGAGTAACGCCATGCAGGAAGCAGTCCGCCATATCCTCGCGCTCATGGTCAAGGAGTTCCTGGCCCTGCTCAAGGACCCGCGCTCCCGCACCGTGGTCATGTTCCCGCCGATTATCCAGACCATTATCTTCGGCTACGCCGCCACCTTTGACCTGCGGCAGATTCCCTACGCCGTGTACGACCTGAGCCACAGCGTGGAGTCGCGCCAGCTCCTCTCCGGGCTGCAGGGCTCCAAAAACTTCAAGCTCACCACCTATATCCAGGACTACGACGACATCGCCAGGCTCATCGATGCGCGTGATGTAAAACTGGTGGTCATGATCCGCCAGGACTTCGCCCGCAGGCTCCGGGCCGGCGAACCGGCCTCGGTGCAGGCCATCCTGGACGGCCGCAACTCCAACACCGCCTCCATCGTGGCCAACTACTTTGCCGAGGTGGTGCAGAAATACAATCAGAACAGAATCAGGATGTTGAACGCCGCCGAAGGCGACCTGGCCACAGGACCCTCCGTGCTGGTGGTGCGTCACTGGTTCAACGAGAACCTCCTGAGCCGCTGGTTCTTCATCCCCGGCATGGTCGGGCTCATCGCCCTTTTGGTCACGCTGCTGGTCACGTCCCTGTCCGTGGCGCGGGAGCGCGAGCACGGCACCTTCGACCAGCTCCTGGTCACGCCCATGTCGCCCACCGAGATACTGCTGGGCAAGGCCCTGCCGGGATTCATCATCGGCATCATCGAGGCCTCGTTCATCCTCTGCATCGCCGTGTTCTGGTTCAAGATACCCCTGCGCGGCAGCCTGGCCACACTGTACGCCGGTCTCGTGGTCTTCATCTTCGCGGCCGTGGGCATCGGCCTGATGATCTCCTCCCTGGCCGCCACCATGCAGCAGGCGCTGCTCGGCACCTTCCTGTTCATGATGCCGGCCACGCTGCTCTCCGGCTTTGCCACGCCCATCGAAAACATGACGCCCTTCGTGCAGAAGCTGACCATCATCAACCCGCTGCGCTACATCTTCGTGATCCTGCGCGGCGTGTTCATCGAAGGCGCACCATTCGCCCTGCTGGCCAACCAGATCTGGCCCCTGGCCATCATCGGCCTGTGCAACCTGCTCATCGCCGGCTACCTCTTCCGCCACCGCATCTACTAGCAGCCATCGCGGCAAGAGACGCCTGGACGCGGGGGGCGCTGCTCCCCCACGCCAGTCGGACGGGGGACTCTGTCCCCCGCCCCCTGCCAGGGGAATTTAATTCCCCTGGACCCCAGATATGGGTCCAGGGAGCTTAGCGCCCTGGAGGGAGTTTGAGGGCAAAGCCCTCAAGACCCTTTGCAGGGTGCCAAGGGACAGCGCCCCTCGGACGAGCCTTCAGACAGAACAATACGGCTCCGGGCTGGATCGCTCAGGAGCGACGGAACCCGGCCGGGCTCATGCCTGTGTGGCGTTTGAACAGGCTGGAGAAGTGGCTCACGCTTTCGTAGCCCACCATGGCGGCGATGGCGGCGATAGCGTAGGTGGACTCTTTGAGCAGCCGGCAGGCCTCGTCCATGCGCTGCTTGATGATGTACTGGCGCGGCGGCATGCCCACGATTTCCTTGAACACGCGGCTGAAATGGAAGGGCGAGAGACCGGCCTCGTCGGCCAGGTCGCTGAGTTGGATGTCCTGTGCAAAGGACTGGTGGATGAGCTCCTTGATACGCTCCATGCGCTGCAGGGAAACGGGGTGGGGGATCCGTCTCGCGACCGCCTCGCTGTAGTCGCGCAGAATAGCCGCCGCAATGAACTGCACGGCCGAGTCCACGAACAGGCTGTTCATGGGCTGCGGCTCCTGCAGGGCCCTGTAGAGGGCCACCAGCGCGGTGGCGAGCATCTTGTCGTCGCGGCCCAGAAACAAGCGCAGGGAGCCGGGCTTCACCTCCCCGGCGTGGTTGTCGGCAAACCGGCCGATCCAGGCCGGGTCCATGGCCAGGAAGATCCGCTCCAGCGCGCCGGACTCCAGCTTACGGAGCGTCAGGGTGCCGGATGTTCCTGGCGGCACCAGGTGGACATGGTGGTGGCCCATACGGCACACGTGTTGCCGGCTATCCTGGGTTTCAAGTCGGATCTCGTAGGCCGCGCCGGTATTCACAACAAAGTACGGCCACGAGCAGCCGGGAATATCATAGGTTTCGTAGCTGACGCCGCCGGTAAGCAGTGCCGCCTGGAGATGCGGAAATGCGCGCCTGGCCCAGGTGTCTTTGGGGCTCTCGCCCAGAACACGCGTGACCTCGCACGGACTGATAAGGCTATCTGTGCGTGAAGACATGGTCGATTACATCTCACGACTGCTTGAAATGAAGAGGGCTGAGCGCATGTTCTATGTATCTATTCGAATTTATTTTCTTTTATAGAATAATCATGTAGCACCGAATTGGTAGAGAATCACAATATGTCCGACGCGTCCGTTTGTAAATTGCAGCTCGAATTTTTTATTCAAGTACGCACCAGCGCACTACGGCCACGCGGATTGCCTTTTTGACCTGCATCAAGGAATTGCTCCCGCGCGCAGGATATGAGGACGCCATGAACATGCACGCCACCGCCACGTATCGCATAGAGCCCTGCCGGGGATGCAGCGGCCAATGCCCCCACGCCCTCCCCGCTCCCGAGGGCTTTACCCGGTCCATTGACGCCGCCGTCGCGGCTTCGGGCTGGCCAGTATTTCTCAATGACGCCTGCGCGCCGCGTCCGCCCAGGCACCACGAGCAGTTCCGCATTGCCGTGGCCTGCTGCGCCAACGGCTGCTCACGGCCGCACATCGCGGATATCGGGCTCATCTTCTCGCAGCGTCCGGCCGTGCCCGAGTCGTGCTCCGGCTGCGGCGCGTGCATCGCGGCCTGCCCGGACAAGGCGCTCGCACCCGGTCCGGATGGCGCGCCGTCTCTTGATCATTCCCGCTGCCTGGCCTGCGGCAAATGCATCGCAGCCTGTCCGGAAGGGGCCATGACCGTGGCCGAGTCCGGTTGCCGCTTCATGGTGGGCGGCAAGCTCGGCCGGCGGCCGCGCCTAGCCACGGAGCTGCCCGGCCTGCTCGATCCGAGGCTGCTGCCGGGCCGGGTTTCCGGCTGGCTCGAAGTCTTCATTGCCGGGTACGAGCCCGGTCTGCGCTTCGGCGATCTGGTGGGCCGGATGGGCCTGGAACGCGTGCTCGCCCTGTCGCTGGAGTACACCTCCTTCTTTGCCGCCACCAACAAAAACTCCGAAGGGGGCTCCGCTGCATGAGCCGGCTTGCGTTACTGCTGCCGTGCCTCTCGCTGCTGCTGTTGGCGGCGCACAGCCTGCGCAACGGCACCCTGGGTCTGACCGCGGCCCTGATTATTCTGGCCGGCCTGGTCTGGACGCGGCGGGGCTGGGTCCGCTTTGTGGCGGCCGCTGTGCTGGCGTGGGGATTCTTTGTCTGGGTCCGGACCGCGGTGCTGTTCATCCGAATGCGAGTAGCCATGGACGAGGAATGGACGCGCCTGGCCGTGATCATGGCCGCCCTGCTGGCCGTCACAGCCATCGCTATGGCCGTGCTGGCCGGAAACAAGGCGCGGCTGCGCTACAGTCGCAATCAGGACCGCGCCCCCTACCAGGCCCTTGCCTTTCTCGTCACCGCGGCGCTTCTCGTCATCGCGCGCGGCAAGGTCGGCTTCCCCATCCTGCTCTCGGACCGCTTCTTTGGCCCGGGCGGCTGGGGCGCGTTGCAGATATTTCTCCACGGCGTGTACGCGACCTGGCTGACCGGGCTGGTGATGGACCCGGATACCCACCGCATCGCCCGGCCGCGGCTGTGGACGCTCTTCTCCGCCGTCTTCTTCCTCCAGCTGGCGCTGGGGCTTACCGTATCGCAGCGCTTCTTGATGACCGGCTCGCTGCACCTGCCCGTGCCGGCCCTGATCATCGGCGGTCCTCTCTACCGGCTGGAGCCGTCCTTCATGGTCTTCCTGTTCCTGGGCACGGTTGTGCTGGTGGGCCCGGCGTGGTGCAGCCACCTCTGCTACGTGGGCGTGTGGGACGACATCGCCTCCCGCCTGGGACCGGCCACAAGCTCCCGCCCCAGGAGCGCCGGCCGCTGGGTCTGGCTCGGACGGGGCATCAGCCTTGCGCTCACCGTGGGATTGTCCGCGGGATTGCGCCTGGCCGGGATCGGCTGGCCCGTGGCGCTGACCATAGCCGCGCTCTTCGGCCTGGGCGGCGTGGCCGTGATGGCCTTTGTCTCCCGCCACCGGGGCAGCATGATCCACTGCACGGCGTACTGCCCCATGGGTCTGATCGCCAACTTCGTGGGCAGGCTCTCGCCGTGGCGTATGCGTATGGACGAGGGCTGCACCAGCTGCGGCCGCTGCGCCAGGGCGTGCCGCTACGGCGCGCTGGAGCCCACCGACGTTGCCCGCGGCAGGCCCGGCCTTTCCTGCACATTGTGCGGTGAGTGCGTGCCCGCCTGCAAGCACGGCAGCATGGGCTACCGGCTGGCGATTCCCGGCGTGCGCGTGGACCCGGCCGTGGCGCGGGGCGTGTACCTGGCCCTGGTCATCGGCCTGCACGCGGCGTTCCTGGCTGTTGCGCGAATTTGAATATATGGAATAAATACTGTCCCAAAGAATACCCTGCTGTTAATATAGCCAAATAGTTTACACTGGAGCCAGAAACCACAGGAAAGAGCAAGGATCGAGACATGCCAGAAATCGCGGCCTGCGACGCGAACACCTTCCGCCACCTGGTCGAAGACGCCTGTAAATCGAACGGCGGCGGCTGCCCCCGCTGCCAGTGCGACCGCATCTACGCGCTTAAGGACGGCCGCAGCCGCTGCGCCGAGTGCGGTTACACGTTCCATGTGCTGTCCCGGCGCTGGATCAACCGCGGCAACCTGCCGCTGGAGGCGTGGGGCGAGCTTCTGGGCCATTTCGAGGAAGGCCGCAACGTCAACCAGACCGCCCGGGCCCTGGGCGTGAAGTACGACACCGCACACAAGGCGTACGGCACCATCCGCTCGGCCATCCTGGCCGACATGTGCGGTTTCGAAGACCTCTTTGACGAACGCGGCGAGCTCATCGGCTTCTGCCCCAACATGGAGCACGAGGAGCTCCAGACCCTGTGCGAGGGCTGCCGCTCCAACGTGTTCCAGATCGTCTCGGCCGGCGGGCGGGTGTTCCTCGCGCTCATGCCGCGCATCAAGGCGCGCGACGTGCTGGCCTGGCCCCTGCCCAAGAAGCAGTGGCGCTGCTTCATCCACACGGACGTCTATCAGGGCCGCGACGCCCTGATCTTCGCCTGCTGCAAAAAGGGCCGGGAGCTCTTCAATCACCATTTCACCAGCGATTCCCTGCACCTGGACCGTGAAAGTGGCCTGAAGGAGTTCGTGGACGAATGGCTGGCCCAGTTCCGCGCCATCAAGCCCGAGGCGTATCCCCTCTACCTGGCTGAAGCCCTGGTGCGCTACAACATGCGCCGCAAGCGGCTTCTGCCCTATCTCATTCGCTGTCTCTGTCAGGTGGTGCCAGAACGCGGGGTATAATTCTTTGCTTTGCGCTCACGGGTGAGCTGGTATTCTTGTATACACTCGTGAACCTCGAACCCCGGAGGCTCCCTTGCGGATGACACGGCTCGCCAAGCCTCTCGTCCTGATCGTGGTCGGCATGCTTATCGCCATGCCGCTCATCGCCGCCACCTACGAGGCCATGGTCGTCACCTCCACGCCCGGATTCTGCGGCTACTGCCACGAAATCAAACCGGCGGTGGACGCGTGGCGCGCCTCGGCCCACGTCAATAACCAGCGCGGCCTGGTAGCCAACTGCATGGACTGCCACCTGCCTCCGCCCGAGAACACCATCAATTTCTTCGCCATGAAGACCTACCACGGTCTCAAGGACGTTACGTTCCACGTGCTGGACGGCGCCGAGGGGTACGACAAGGAAGAGGCGCGCCAGGGAATGTACAAATCCCTGGACAACGAAACCTGCCTGCGCTGCCACGAGAACATCCTGTTCATGCCCAAAAGCCGCGGCGCCATGCTGGCCCACCGCTCGGTGGTCAACCCCCGGCCCGGCGCCCAGCCGCACAAGTGCATCGATTGCCACTACGACCTGGTCCACACCCCGAAGCAGATGGTGGAGTACGCGCAGCTGCGTACATTGCCGTATCAGGCCAAGGGGCTGCGCACGCTGCCGACCGCTGGTGGTGGCCTATGATATTGCGATCACTCGAAAACTTGGAGGGAGAAAGGTCCATGTCGAAACGTCCCATACTTTGGCTTGCACTGGCCGTTCTCGCGTTTCTGATTGCGGGAGCAGACGCAGGGTTGGCGCAAACGGACAACGCCACCGGCGCGCCTGCCCAGCAGAACGCCTCCAACGCCACCATGCAGAGGAACTTCTCCACACCCAAGGAGTTCCGCATCGAGCGCAGCCTGACGCCCCAGGCAGTGGCCTGCATCGAATGCCACAGACAGGAAACCCCGGGCATCTTCGCCGACTGGGCCGCCTCCAGGCACGCCAGCTCGAACATCTCCTGCATCGACTGCCACCTGGCCCAGCCCAACGACGTGGACATCGCCAAAAAGCACGAGCAGTACTACGACAAGCCCGAAATGCCCTTTGGCGAGCGCAAGTACTTCGCGCCCATCGCCACCGTGGTCACGCCCAAGGACTGCTCCCGCTGCCACCCGGACGAAGCCCAGCAGTACGCCAAAAGCAAGCACGCCAACACTCTGGAGATCATCTGGAAGATCGATCCCTGGCTCAACGACGGCATGAACTCCGAGATCGAGCGCAAGTCCGGCTGCTACGCCTGCCACGGCACCATCGTGGCCCTGGACGAGAACGGCGAGATAAACAAGGAGACCTGGCCCAACGTGGGCGTGGGCCGCATCAACCTGGACGGCTCCCTGGGCTCCTGCACCTCCTGCCATACGCGCCACCGCTTCTCCACGGCCGAGGCGCGCATGCCCGAGGCGTGCGACCAGTGCCACCTGGGTCCGGACCACCCGCAGATCGAGATCTTCGAGGAGTCCAAGCACGGCACCATCTACCATGCCTACAAGGACGAGTATAACTTCAAGGCCGCACCCGGCACCTGGACCGCCGGCGTGGACTACCGCGCCCCCACCTGCGCGGCGTGCCACATGAGCGGCGCCAGCACCGTGATGACCACCCACGACGTGACCGAGCGTCTGTCCTGGGAGCTCCAGGCGCCGCTCACGGTCCGGCCCAGCGACTTCGCGGCCCTGCCTGCGGACACCAACTGGAAGACCGAACGCGATAAGATGAAGAAGATCTGTTACCAGTGCCACTCCAACGCCTGGACCGACGACCACTACGCGATGCTCGACAAGGTCGTGAACGAGTACAACGAGACCTACTTCAAGCCGGCCAAGCAGATGCTGGACGAGCTGTACGAGAAGAAGCTGCTCGACAAGACCAAGTTCTTTGACGAGCACGTGGAGGTGCGGTTCTACGAGCTCTGGCACCACGAAGGCCGCCGCGCGCGCATGGGCACGGCCATGATGGCGCCGGACTATGCCTGGTGGCACGGCTTCTACGAGCTCAAGCACCACTACAACCAGTATATGGAAGAGGCGCGCCACCTGGTGGAAACCAACAAGAAGGCCTACGAGTATCCGGACTTCCCGGCCGCCACCGGCAACACCACCAAGCCGGCGGTGATCTTTGGCCCGAAGAAGTAGTCGCTCTATCGTCCCCCCAACCTGGCCCCCGCCTTCCCGGCGGGGGCCTTTTTTTCGTGCCCGTTCCCGCCGCCGATCTGTCGGGAATTCTTGCTCATTCCGGTTAGACTTGACAAATAAACTATTTTTGTAGAAACAGTTCTAGTCGAAATTGTTTGAGTCTAAAAAATCAATGCATGTATTAAATGCATGCATCGGCGCACTGGTGCGCCGCTCCCCCATGACTGATCAACCGGCGCCGCCTGATTAGCCGCCGGAACGCGACGAGCTTCCATATACGCCAGACATCCAGCGACACGGCCCGGCACAGGGTGCGGAGCCGCCTCGCTGGCAAGGCCGCACAGTGACGGCGCGCATGTTTCGGCGCGCCTGCGGCCAAAGGGATGCGCTCGTAGAATCTGACAGTCATTTCAGGCCGGACGGACTGCTCCGAACCGCTCCGGCGGATCGAATCTCGCGGTGATTTCCCCCGGCCGGGACAGAGTGCACTCGTGTGCGTCGCAGCAACCAAGAGAGACAGATGAACGAAAAGATCGTCGTCAAGAACCTGTACAAGATCTTTGGCAAGGAACCGAAAAAAGCCATCGAGCTCGTACAGCAGGGACACGACAAGCAGACCATCCACAAAGAAACCGGCATGACAGTGGGCGTGCAGGACGCCAGCTTCTCCGTGATGGAGGGCGAAGTCTTCGTTGTCATGGGCCTGTCCGGCTCGGGCAAGTCCACCCTCGTACGCATGCTCAACCGGCTCATCGAGCCCTCGTCCGGCAACGTCTATGTGGACGGCGAGGACGTCGCCCAGATGAGCCAGGACGCGCTGGTCAACCTGCGCCGGCGCAACATGACCATGGTCTTCCAGTCATTCGCGCTCATGCCGCACATGACCGTGCTGGAGAACGTGGCCTTTGGCCTGGAGATGGCCGGCATTTCCAAAAAGGATCGCGAACGCCGCGCCGCCGAGGCGCTGGAGCAGGTGGGGCTGGGGCCATACGCCCGCAGCCGGCCGCGGCAGCTCTCCGGCGGCATGCAGCAGCGCGTGGGCTTGGCCCGCGGCCTGGCCGTGGACCCGGACATCATGCTCATGGACGAGGCGTTCTCCGCCCTCGATCCGCTCATCCGCACCGAGATGCAGGACGAGCTGCTCAAGCTGCAGCAGGAGCACACCCGGACCATCGTCTTCATCTCCCACGACCTGGACGAGGCCATGCGCATCGGCGACCGCATCGCCATCATGGAGGGCGGCCGCATCGTGCAGGTGGGCACGCCCGAGGAGATTCTGCGCAACCCGGCCGACGAGTACGTGCGCTCCTTTTTCCGCGGGGTGGACCCCACCAACATCCTCACAGCGCGGGACATCGTGCGCGACACCCAGACCACGGTCATAACCCGCGACGGCCTGGGCCCCCGCACCGCCCTGGAGCGGCTCACCTCGCAGGACCGCGACTTCGCCTTCGTGCTCGACCCCGCCAAGCGCTACCAGGGCACCATTTCCGTCGAGAGCCTGCGTCAAGCCGTGGAGCGCGAGCAATCCGGCGCGGCCGGCCTCAAGTCCGCCATGCTGGACAACGTCATCCCGGCCAGGCCGGAGGCGACCATGCAGGACATCCTCGCCGAGGTGGCGGCCAACCCCTGGCCGGTCCCGGTGGTGGACGAAGCCGGCGCCTACCTGGGCGCAATCTCCAAGAACATCTTCCTGCGCACCCTCCAGCGGGAGGCCGAGCAGGCCCGGACCGAAGGGTAACGACCACACGAGGCATCTTGCATGACCATACTCAACTTCAATGATTACATCGTGCCGCTGGATGACTGGATCGAGATGTTCATCCAGTGGCTGGTGCACAACTACCGCAGCCAGTTCCAGCTCATCAAATGGCCCGTGGAGCAGACCCTCGGCTCCATCGACTGGGTGCTCAACGCCATGCCGGCCATCGTGGTCATCGTGCTGCTGGGCATCATCGCCTGGCGCATGGCCAACGTCCGCCTGGCCATCTTCAGCATGGTCACCATGACCTTCATCGGCTTTCTGGGGCTGTGGAGCGACGCCATGACCACCCTGGCCATGGTGCTCTCCTCGGTGGTGTTCTGCGCTCTGGTGGGCATCCCCACCGGCATCCTGGCGGCGCGCAGCGACCGCTTCGAGCGCATTATCCGGCCCGTGCTGGACGCCATGCAGACCACGCCCGCCTTCGTCTACCTCGTGCCCGTGGTGATGCTCTTCTCCATCGGCACCGTGGCCGGCGTCATCGCCACCATCGTCTTTGCCATGCCGCCCATCATCCGGCTTACCAGCCTGGGCATCCGCCAGACGCCGCCGGAGCTGGTGGAGGCGGCCGTGGCCTTCGGCGCCACGCCTATGCAGGTGCTGCGCCGCGTGCAGCTTCCCCTGGCCAAGCCCACCATCATGGCCGGCCTCAACCAGACCATCATGATGTCCCTGTCCATGGTGGTCATCGCCGCGCTCATCGGCGCGGGCGGCCTCGGCGTGGCGGTCTTCCAGGGCCTGAACAGCCTGGACGTGGGCCTTGCCGGCATCGGCGGCCTGTCCATCGTGCTCATGGCCATCGTGCTGGACCGCATCACCCAGTCACTGGGCAAAGAAATCAAGAAATAGCAATCAGGTACATCCCACCTTTGAACACGTCGCCTGCTGGCGACGGACAACCAAGGAGTGAATGCATGAAGACCCGTATCATCGCAATCTGCGCCACCGTGGCCATGGTCATCGGTCTGGCGACCGCGGCCATGGCCGCCGACCTGCCCGGCGAGGGCAAGACCATCCGGCCCGGCCGCGCCACCTGGACCACCGGCTTTTTCCAGGAAGCCATCTACAGCCGCGCTCTGGAAGAGCTCGGCTACACCGTGGACAAGGCCAAGGACCTCTCCAACCCCATCTTCTACCAGGCCGTCACCCAGGGCGACGTGGACTATTGGGCCAACGGCTGGTTCCCTCTGCACTACGCCCAGCTGCCGGACGACTTTGACGAGAAAGCCGAGTCCATCGGCTACGTGGCCAAGGCCGGCGGCCTCTCCGGCTACCTGGTCTCCAAGGACGCCGTGGACAAGTACGGCATCAAGACCCTGGATGACTTCAAGCGCGACGAGGTGAAGAAAGCCTTTGACGCCAACGGCGACGGCAAGGCCGATCTCGTGGCCTGCCCCCCCGGCTGGGGTTGTGAAAAGGTCATCAGCCACCACATGAAGGCTTACGGTCTGGAGGACAGCATCAACGCCATCAAGGCGTCCTACTCCGCCTCCATGGCCGACGCCGTGGCGCGCTACGAGAGCGGCGAGCCGGTCTTCTTCTACACCTGGGCTCCCAACTGGACCATCTTCAAGCTCAAGCCCGGCAAGGACGTCGTGTGGATGAACGTGCCCTCGATCGATCCCTCCGACGCCCAGAAGGGCTTTGAGGATGAGCTCACCGCCACCGGCATCGAAGGCGCCGTGAGCGATCCCATCAACATGGGCTTCGTGGCCAACGACATCCGCGTGGTGGCCAACAAGGAGTTCCTGGCCGAGAACCCCGCGGCCAAGAAGCTCTTCGAGATCATGTCCATTCCGCTCAACGACATCGCCGAGCAGAACACCAAGATGTTCGACGGCGAAGACAGCCAGAAGGACATCGAGCGCCATGTGGACGAGTGGATCTCCAAGAACAAAAAGCAGTGGGACGCCTGGATCGCCGAGGCCATGAAGGCCGCCGGCTAGATCCGGACGCAGACGAAAGTCCCGACTCGGGGAGGCTCGGGCGCGTCCCGGGTCTCCCCTTTTTTCCAACCCGCACTCAAGACGGAGGAGGAATCCCATGGATAAGGCTATTTTCGACAAGGTGTACAACGCCAAGGACCACGACGTGCTCATGGACGCGTACAAGGACTGGGCCGGCCAGTACGACTCGGACCTGGAGCAGGAAGGCTATGTGGCACCTGCCGCCACGGCCGCAATTCTGGACGCCTACGTGGAGGACAAGGACGCCTACATCCTGGACGCAGGCTGCGGCACCGGCCAGGTGGGCGCGCTGCTGGCCAGGGCCGGCTACACCACCATCGACGCCCTGGACTACTCCGAGGACATGCTCGCGGAAGCCAAGAAGAAGAATGTCTACAAGAAACTGACCCAGGCCGATCTGACCAAACCACTGGAGATCGCCGACAACACCTATGACGCGATCATCTGCGTGGGCACCTTCACCTACGGCCACGTGGGGCCGGACTCCTTTGGCGAGCTCATCCGCATCACCAAGAACGGCGGCTACATCTGCTTCACCGTTCGCGAGGGCGCCTACGAGGACCACGACTACCGCAAGCACATGCTCAAGCTGGAGGGCACGGGCTGCTGGGAGCTCGAAGAGCTGCGTCAGACCGACTACATCAGGGGCGAGAACGTGACCTGCAAGGTCTGCCTCTACCGCGTGGCCAAGTAGCGCCTGGAGCCATCCCCTTGTGCGCGCTCCCTTTCGCGCCTTCGGAGCTCATCCGGAGGCGCGGGGGCGGGGCGTCTTCACCCATCTCACCCCGGCCCGTGTGCGACCGAAAATCTCCGCGAACCGGATCGCCGGCGCAGCATATCCCCCACCAAATGACGGCGGCTACCCCGTGACCGCCCCGCTGCCCCGCATGGTAATGGCGTAGGCCATGGCCAGCACGCCGGCCACCAAAAAGATGATGATCACATAGTATCGCAGCACGCGGCGGCGCGTCTGATGTGCCGACTGCCCCGGCCCCAACTTGCGCGAGGCGAACATGGCCAGCGCCGTGACAATGCCCCCGCCCAGCAGCAGCACCATGCCCAGGCTCATCATGCCCAGGACGATGGTCAGGTTCAGCGTGGAGCAGTGCAGCACCGTGGCGTCCAGAAGCCCGCCGCCCAGCAGCACCGCGCCAACGGTGGCCAGGACGAGCCCAAGCCGTCCGCGCGATGCAATGCGCGCACATTCCTCTTCGAGCCGGGCGTCTGCATCCCGGAGCTCCGCTGCTGTCACTGTTCGTGTGGATTCGTTGCTCGGATTATCGTGCGACCGATCAGCCATGAAACTCGATTCCTCCCAAAATATACCGGCATTCTTCGGCAAACCAGCGTGTCGCCCGTCCCGCCCACGCCCGAGCCGGCGCAGAGCATATCTTCCAGGAACGGGTTTACTGAAGTTCAACTTTTCTTACATTTCGACGCGCCATGCGAAGAACCCTTTCCTTGCACGCGCCGCAAAGGGCGTCCCCAGCCTTGGCGCACACGTTCTGGCATAAGCGAACCGACTGGTCCCGTCTACAGGGGCGCGAATATTTTAGAGCGAAATAGTCTGTTGCATTATTGTCAATAGCACTTTCCGCGTGCACATGGTTTCAAAACACCGTATGACAATAGAGAGCTAACCACGAACTGTATTGGGGGGCAATCCATGTTCGTCGAGTTTCGGGTGAGCCACGGCAATGGCGACGGGTTGGTCTATGCGATCAACTCGGAGTCGTCAGTCACCGTCGGCACAAACATCTCGCTTTTCAACGGTGAGCCGCAAACCTACTTCGCCTGTGGCCGCTGCGACCGCAGTCTGGACGACTGCCACCTCTACTTCCAGCTTTTGCCCATCGCCCGCTGGTTCGACACCATCTACGCATCCCGCGACGTGACCCTCATCTGCGTCCGCGACGGCTTCCGCATCGAAACCACGACCAAGGCCCAGAACGCCTGCGCTCTGCTCGGCCTATACGCTATTTTTTCCTCAAAGTGCCAGTACTTTAAACCCTTCAACAACATTTTCCACTACCACCGAGCCCTGCTGGAACCCAAGAGCTTTATCTACGCCATCATTTCGGCCAAACTGTGGCAATACTGCGTGGAAAACGTCTACTTCGACTGCGGCATGCTTGAGGTGGAGATCAAGAAGTTCGCCCACGAGTTCATGTTCCGCATCAACTCTATCATCGACTCAATGGACGACGCCATCAAGGCGGACAGCGTCCACGGCTCCCTGACCATCCTCCACGGCCTCGGCTTCCTCATCAAGAACTTCACGGACAACTACATCGACGAGATCAAGCAGGAGTTCGCCCAGAACGCAGCTTCCCCGCAGAGCTGCCCCATCCCCTCGATCCACCGGTTCTGATACAGCCTGTTTTTAACCAGGAGCGCCATCTTCAGCTGCGCCCCCAGGGCCCTTCCCGGCGCGTCTGCGTCGTTGTCCGGCCCGCCCTCGTAGCGCCCCCCGACGCACTGCCATAGGGTCTTTATCCTATGGTTTCAGAAGAATATGACAGAAAGTGATCGAAGATTCATTTTGTGCTTGACTAAGTCGATCGACCGAATTAGTTTTTATTCACTCGATTGACTGAATCGCCTGTTCACTTTCAGCCGCACGGATCGCACAGCCATGACGCAACAGAACAATACCCGCCAGGCCCTGCTGGAGGCCGCCTGCCAGCTCTTTGCCGAGCACGGCTACGACGCCGTGAGCACGCGCATGATCGCCGAAACCGCACAGGTCAACCTGGGCGGCATCCACTACCACTTCGGCAGCAAGGAGAAGCTCTACGTCGCCGCCTTCAACCACGCCACCGCCATGGACGACCGCTGTTGCATCAGCGATATTGCCGCCGAGAACCCGGAGCTCATGGAAACGCCCGAGGGCCAAGCCGAGATCATCCGCATCGCCACCTTGAAGATGTTCGACGAGTTCTTTTTCGGCGAGACCTTGAGCTGGAAGACACGCATCATGCTGCGGGAGCTTTCCTCCCCCTCCTCGGCCCAGCCCATTCTCGCGCGCGAGGTCATCAAGCCCGCCCTGACCGGCGACATGGACTTCATCCGCCGCATCCAGCCGGGAGTGTCCGAGCAGACCGCCCTGGCCTGGGCAAACATGCTGCACGCCCAGGCTATCTTTCATCTGCTCTGTCAGGGCACGCTCAAGTTGATGTTCGGCGTGAGAAACATCAACCGGTCATTCTATGAAACAACGGCCCGCGAGGCTGCCAACGCCCTGATTCTGCTGCTCGGCCTTCCCCTGGTCACATCTGCGGAAAGCCGCTGACTCATCACCATAGAGTTCTTGCCACATCGACCCGGGCGCTGAAGCGTCCGGGACTCATGCATCACGGAGCTTCACCATGAAGAAAAAGACCCTGCTCATATCCCTGCTCTGCGCCGTTGTCGCCGGCGGCGGTGTTCTGTTCTGGAGTGGCGTGCCGCAAAAGGCTTTTGGCCAGCAGAATCAGGCCCAGGCCGCAACTACCTGCGCCAGGCCCGTGCCCACGGCCAAGATCCAACCCGCGCCGGACGCCAACCTGCGGGAGTTTCCGGCCACGGTGCAGGCCGCGCGGCGCGTGGACCTGTCCTTCTCCGTGAGCGGCGTGCTCATCGAGCTCCACGGCAAGGCCGGCAGCGTGGTCACAAAAGGCGAGGTCATCGCCCGGCTGGACCCGCGCGACTATCAGAACGCCCTGGACTCCGCCCAGGCCCGCTACGACGAGGCCAGACAGAACCTGATGCGCACGCGCACTCTGCGCAGCCAGAGCGTGACCACCGAGTCCGAGCTGGACAGCGCCGAGGCAACCTATGAAACCGCCGAGGCCGAGCTGCGCACCCGCCGCAAGGCCCTGGAGGACACGGTCATGGTCGCGCCATTCAACGGTGTAGTGGCCAGGCGATACGTGGAGAACCACGAGCACATCCAGGAGAACACCGAAGTCCTCTCCCTGCAGAGCATCGACAACATCGAGGTTTCCTTCCAGGTGCCGGAACGGCTGGTGGCCCAGTGGGGCAACGTGGCCCTGGACACCGTGCAGGTGCGTTTCGAGGCGGATGCCGACACGTGGCGCGAGGCCAAGGTGCGCGAGGTGAGCGCCGAGGCCGACGCCGTGACCCGCACGTACGAGGTGGTCGCCGGCGTGGACGCTCCCGAGAAGCTGAAGATGCTCTCCGGCATGACCGCCGTGGCGCGTCTGCTGCTGCCCGCGAGCTCGGGCAAGGACGTGGCCGTGCTCGCACCCATGACCGCCGTGTTCGGCGGCAGCGATGGCGAATCCTACGTCTGGGTCATCGATGACAACCAGGCCCCGCCGGTGAAGACGCGGGTGGAGCTGGGCGGCATGCGCGACGAGGGCGTGGAGGTTCTCTCCGGCCTGGAGCCCGGGCAACGCGTGGCAGTGGCCGGCGTGCACAGCCTGAGCGAGGAGATGGTGGTCCGGCCCATGCGCGCCGGAAGCGAGGGGCTGGAGTAGCATGGATCTTGCCAACTACGCCCTGCGCCACAAGGCGGTGACGCTGGTTTTCACCCTGCTTGTGGCCATCGGCGGCTACCTTTCGTACCAGTCCCTGGGCCGCCTGGAGGACCCGCAGTTCACCATCAAGGAGGCCGTGATCTTCACCCAGTACCCCGGCGCAACGGCCGCCGAGGTGGAGGAGGAGGTCACGGAACCGCTGGAGACCGCCATCCAGCAACTCAAACAGCTGGACGAGGTGCGCTCCATCTCCCGATCCGGCGTCTCCATCATCTACGCGGAGATCCAGGACAAGTTCGACGGCAAGGAGCTGCCCCAGGTCTGGGACGAGCTACGCCGCAAGGTGGGCGACGCCTCCGGTAACCTGCCGCCGGGGTGCGGAACGCCGCAGATCAACGACGACTTCGGCGACGTGTACGGCGTGTTCCTGGCCATCACAGGCGAGGGCTACAACTTCCACGACCTCAGGGAGTTCGCCAAGGATCTGCGCCGGGAGCTGCTGCTCTGCCAGGACGTGGGCCGCATCGACTTCTGGGGCACCCAGACCGAGGTCGTCTACGTGGAAATCGACCGCGCCAGGCTGGCCCGGCTCGGCATTCCGGCGTCCGTCATCTTCGACACCATCAACGCCCAAAACACGGTCACCTCCGCAGGCGACGTGAAAGTGGGTCCGGAGCAGGTCAACCTGCGCGTCACCGGCGGCTTCACCAGCGTGAAGGCCATGGAGGACCTGCTTATCCCTGCCACCAGCGCCTCCGGCGAAAGCCGGATGATCCGGCTCAAGGACGTGGCCACGGTGGAGCGCGGTTACCTGGACCCGCCCCAGGAACTGCTGTTCCGCAACGGCGTGCCGGCCGTGAGCCTGGGCATCTCCACCGTGGATGGCGGCAACGTGGTGACCATGGGCGAGGCGGTGCGCGCCCGGCTGAAGGAGCTCACTCCGCGCATCCCCGTGGGCTTCGAGGTCGAGCCCATCGCCTTCCAGGCCGATACGGTAAAGGATGCGGTGAGCGGCTTTGTGATCAACCTGCTGGAAGCCGTGGCCATCGTGGTCCTGCTCCTCGTGCTCTTCATGGGGCTGCGGGAGGGTCTGATCATGGGCGTGGTCCTGCTGATCACCATCCTGGGCACCTTCATTTTCATGAAGATCTGGGGCGTGAACCTGCAGCGCATCTCCCTGGGCGCGCTGGTCATCGCCCTGGGCATGCTTGTGGACAACGCCATCGTGGTCACGGAAGGCATCGTCATGAAGGCCCTGCAGGGCATGCCGCGCGACAAGGCCGCCACGGACACGGTGCGCGAGGTCCAATGGCCGCTTCTCGGCGCCACGGTCATCGCGATCATGGCTTTTGCCGCCATCTCGGTCTCGGACGATACCACAGGCGAGTTCCTGGGCAGTCTGTTCCAGGTCATCGCCATCTCCCTGGGGCTGAGCTGGGTCTTTGCCGTGACCATCACGCCCTGGCTCTGCGTGAGCTTTCTCAAGGAGCCGTCTGAGATCAAGGAGGCGCACTCCAACTGGCTGTACCGCGGCTACCGCGGCTTCCTGCGCTTCTGCATCCACCACCGTTGGCTCACCCTCGCCTCCGTGGCCGTCATGTTCTTTGTCTCCATTTACAGCTTCCAGTTTGTGGAGAAGAACTTCTTCCCGAACTCCACGCGCACACAGTTCACCGTGGATGTCTGGTACCCGGCGGGCACGCACATCGAGGACACGGCCGGAGCGCTGACCGATATGAGCGCACATATCCGCGCCCTTCCCCATGTGACGGGCACGGACTCCTTTGTGGGCAACGGCGCGCTGCGCTTCATCCTGACCTACGAACCGGAGATGCCGGACAGCTCCTACGGCCAGATTCTGGTGAGCGTGGACGACTTCGAGGCCATCCCCGGGCTCATGGCGCAGGTGGAGCAGTACATCAACGAGGAGTTCCCGGACGTGGTCTCCGCCGTGGAGGCCTTCAAGCTCGGCCCCAGCGCCGAGGCCGTCGAGGCCCGGCTCATCGGCGAGGACCCCCTGGTGCTGCGCCAGCTGGCCGACCAGGTCATGGCGATCATGCACGCCAATGATAACGCGCGCACCATCCAGCATGACTGGCGCCAGCGGGTGAAGGCCCTGGAGATCCACATGGCCGAGGCCCAGAGCCGCGAAGCCGGCGTAACCCGGCCGGACATCGGCGAGGCCCTGGCCATGAACTTCTCCGGCGTGAGCGCAGGCGTCTACCGCGACGGCGACACCCTGCTGCCCATCATGCTGCGTCCGCCCAGGGAGCAGCGTCAGGGCGTGGGCAATCTGGACGACGTACAGGTCTGGAGCACAGCGGTCGGCAAGGCGCTGCCCATCGGGCAGGTCACCGAAGGGTCCGAGACCGTGTGGGAAAATCCCATCATCCGCCGGCTGGACCGCAAGCGCACTCTGACCGTGAGCTGCCAGCAGCGCACCGGCACGGCCATGACGCTCTTTGCGCAGCTCCGGCCGGAGATCGAGGCCATTGATTTCCCTCCGGGTTACACGCTGGAATGGGGCGGCGAGTACGAGGAATCGGGCGACGCCAACAGCAAGCTCATGGCCAACGTGCCGCTGGCCTTTGCCATCATGTTCTTTATCTCGGTGATGCTCTTCAACAGCCTGCGCCATCCCCTGATCATCTTCCTGGGATTGCCCATGGCGCTCATCGGCGTGGTGGCCGGCCTGCTCACGGCCGGGCAGCCCTTCGGCTTCATGGCCATGCTCGGCTTTCTCAGCCTCTCGGGCATGCTGATCAAGAACGAGATCGTGCTGCTCGATCAGATCAACCTGGAGATCGCGGCGGGCAAGGAGCCGTACCAGGCAGTGGTCGATTCCGCCGTGTCCCGCGTACGGCCCGTGTGCATGGCCGCCTTCACCACGGTGCTCGGCATGATCCCGCTGGTCTGGGACGCCTTTTTCGCGGCCATGGCCGTAACCATCATGGCCGGCCTGACCTTTGCCACGGCGCTGACCCTGGTGGTGGTGCCGGTGCTCTACTGCGTATTCTTCCGAATCAAGCAGAATACGCCGGCGCATCCCGGCGGGGATGGCTCGGACCCTGCCGCCGAAGCCCCGCCCCTGGCCGCCTCCTCCTGATATCCCCGATATCTACCCACCTGAATCACTCCTTGGAGCAAGGGCCGCGGAATCCAGCCGTGGCTCTTGCTCTATACCCATTTCCCGCCCAATCCGACGGCATTCAACATCGGTGACTTTTTCATGCCGATGCAATCTTTCTGTTGCATTTTTTTTGATTCGCGCTAAACCCATTAAGTAGGGGGGAATACCGACAGGCCCACGCCAAAACAATCGGACTGGTCGATTGGCAACATTACGTTCCGCAGCATGCGGTGTCTTCCCTGCTGCTTTAGAATTGGATGCGTCCGCCTTTTTCTTTCCATTGGCGGTCCTTTTTTGGAAGCCATTCAAGGCCGCACCAGACGCACTGATACATGGAAATACGATGCTTCTCCATACCGCCTGCGTTACCATCTCGGCCCGAACACCTGATGGAGTACCTGCATGCTGATCTCTCGCTCAATTCCACTGCACAATAATTTCAGCGGATATTATTACGATACTTCCAGATGTGATGAAGTCATAGAAGAAGATGACGCTGTATTCCTTTTCCATGGCTGGTTATATAAAGACCTCGACCTGACGCCCCGCGATCTGTATGCGCGGCTTCGCACCACGCACGACATCAGTCAGTTCAAGGGAGTCTTTTGCGGCGCCCTGATCATGAACAACGACGTGACTGTCTTTACCGACCGTCTCGGCCTGGGCGACGTCTTTGTCCAGGAGGACCCGCTCATCGTCTCCGACCGTTTCACGGAGTTCTTCCGCATTGCCGAGTACACCATGGATGACCTGGACCCGGTCGGCGTGGCCGAGTTCGTCATGTTCGAGCACTGCATCAAAAGCCGGACATTCATCGAGTCCATCCGCCTTTTGCCCTGCGGCACGGTCCAGACCATCGGCAAGGAGCCGTACCAGTACTGGGACTACGCCTTTTCGCCCAAGGTGCGGCCCAGCCGGAAGGAAGCCTTCGAGGAGCTGGACGGTCTCTTCAACCACGCCATCACGCGCATCCGCATGGAAAACCCGGACGGCGTCTTCGGCATCGGCCTGTCCGGTGGCCTGGATAGCCGCATCACCGCCAAATACCTGAAGGACCGCGGCGCCAACGTCACGACATTCGTCTTCGACCACAACAACTCCGATGCAGCGCGGGTCTCGGCCAAGCTGGCGCGCGTCATGGGCCTGCCCCTCAAGCGCCTCGTCATCCCGGACGATTTTTCCAGCGTGCTCGACGCGCACATGGAGTACGACCCCATGTACTCCGTGCGCAACGCCGCCTACTGCACCATCCGCGACCAGCTGCCGCAGTGCGACGCCATGGTCACGGGCTTTTTCGGCGACACGGGCTTCGGCAGCCACATCAAGGCCGCCGAGCTGACCAACGACGGCGACCTGGCTCCCAAGCTGCGCAAGCGGCTGGACGTGGTGAAGACGCAGCTCGCCGAGGACGACGTTGTGGCGCGGGTAGACGCCGACCTTGCCAGCTACGACATCGGCAAGCCCCACTGGCAGTGCGCCGAGCGCAGCGAGATCGACAACCGCCAGCACCGCTTCGTGAAAAACAGTCCGTCCTTCCACTTCTACGGCCGCTACCTGCCGACCTACTCCATGTTCTCCGACCTGGACGTGGTCGAGTTCATCCTCTCGCTGCCCGTGGATGAGCTCTACGAAAACAACTTCTACCACAGCTTCATCCGCTACCGCTTTCCCCGGCTCGCCCGCATCCGCTCCGAACGACGCGCCTACAGCCTCATGGACCCGAGCTGGGCGCGCCATGCCAAAACATTCGCCCTCAAGGTGAAGTACAAAATCCACGAGAAAACAGGCGTCACCCTGCCGATCTTCCGCACCATCGGCTACCGGGACGCCTTTGATTTCGAACGCATCTACGAAGTGAACAAGCCGCATGTCTCGCGCGAGCTGCATGCTCCTGGCCTTCGGATTGATGCAATACGTGCTTTAACTGGCTTGCGTGGCAATCAGGTCAAATACAATTACTACACTGTCGGCTTATTCGCGGAGAGGTACCTTCATGATGCTCAAGGATATTCTGTGTAGGACAGCCAGCGCCGGAATTCGCATCCAGAAAGAGGACGGCAGCTTCCCGCCGGGTCACAACGGGCCGTGGCACAATGAGGAAACCCCGATCCGGAACACGGCCCACTGGATTCTGACCCTGGCCAAGGCGCATGACATCACCGGCGACGCAGTCTACGAGGAGGCTCTGCGCAAGGCCGGCTCCTACCTGGCCTCCGACGCCTGCTGTCCCATGGGCCGCACCTTCATGGTCTTTACGGACGGCGCCATGTACGGCGGCTCCAACGGCCTGGTGGGCCAGGCGTGGGTCATGGAAGCGCTGCTCGCCATGTACAAGAAGTTCGGCGAGGAAAGATTTCTGCAGCTTGCCGAGGAGCGCGCCCTGGACCAGCCTTGGGACCAGGGGCTGCGCATCTGGCGCGCCCTTTCCCCCCAGGGCGAAGACATGGGCATCCAGTGGTCCCTCAACCAGCAGATCTGGTTCTCGGCCCTGTCGCGCAGCGTGTACCAGGAGACGGGCAACGAGAAGATCAACGAGCGGGTCAAGCTGTTCAGCGACCGCATCCCGACCGTCGCCAACTTCTGGAAGGGCTTCATCCGCATGCGCCTGCGCGAGTATCTGTTCATCGGCCGGCCCAAGTTCTTCTACCGCATCATGAAAAGCCGCGTGCGCAACCACCTGAAGCTGGAGGCGCGCTCCCAGGGCTACATCGCCTACAGCTACTATCCCCTGTCCATACTGCACAACATCGCGCCGGAGCTGGACGTGTGGCACAAAAAGTCCTTCCTGCACCAGTTCCGCTCGTCGCTGAACTTCATGGAAGAGAATGTCATCAACTATACGACGGAAGACAATCCATACGCCTATACCTACCACCCCACGGGCTTTGAGATGGCCTGCATCCTGGAGAGCTTCACGGACATCTACAAGGGCACGACCACTCCGGCGCAGTGGGTGCAGAAGCAGCTCGACCAGCACTATGATCCGGAAACGGATCTGATGACGCGCAACACTGTGGACCCGATGACCCTGGCCGCCCGGTTCTACGAAGCCTCGCGCATCCGGGACATGGACATGGAAGTCCACGTATAAACAACCACGCGCACAATGGAGAAGGGGCTGCGGCGGATTGCCACAGCCCCTTTTGTTTTTGCGGCACAGGCGGCCATCCCCTGCCTGTGTGCCAAGTCGCTCCGCCCGTCTGCCCTCTTCAGCTTCCCACATCGCCAATTCGATTCATCCAATCTCATTTTGTGAGATTGAATCAGCCTGGCAAATATTCTTGGCGATCAGTATTGGACCGTGCTACAGCATACCTAAACTCTACCCGAGATCGTGGCGGTGGCGTTACAAATCCTACGAACCTTGAATAATGTGATATTATAGCGCACATTCGGCACATTAGCTGTTCAATCTGGGACATAAATTATCATACAAAGCTATATAAACTCATGGAACGATGCGGACATGATTTGATTTTCAACTCAATCCCGAGCCTGCCTCCTTGCAACCAGGATGTATGACCGTGACGATTCCCGCTCTTGAAAAACCGGCGTCCCCCCGTGGGTTGGTCAGTGCCTGGAACGGTATGTCCCTGAGAAAAAAAGGCTATCTGGTGCTCATTGTACCGGTGCTGTCCCTTGTCTCCTGCGCATGGCTTTTCCATGCGTCGCTTGAGCTGGAAAACGAGGCGCGCAAGCAGATTAATCAGACCATCGAGGTAATCGACTCCATATCGAGACTCTACGGCGACATCTTCCGCGCGGTCGGCGCAGCGTACGCAACGTTCACCACCAATGAGCCAGACACCGACATCCGCTACCAGAAGGCCCATGCGCTGGTCATGCACGACCTCGACAGACTGACGCGGCTGACGCAGAACAACGCGGAACAGAGCCGGAACGTCACGGAGCTTTCCGTCCTGGCCAACAGGCGGTTGGATCTGGCCTGGCGGCTCGCCAGTCATCCCAATCCGCTGGAAACAATGCCCGAGGTGGTCGAGCAAGGCCGGGCGACAATGATCCAGGTCTTCCAGAAGCTTGCCGAGATGCGCGCGTTGGAGGACCAGAACCTCGCAGCAAACAGACAGCACCTCGACTCGATCAAGGCGAAAATGCGCTACTCCGTCGGCGCCAGCCTCCTCCTCGGTCTCCTCGGCGGCATCGCCTCCATGTTCTTCTTCACATCATCCATCCTGCGCCGCGTCCGCCGACTGGAACAGACCGCGCAGAAGCTCTCGCCCGGCATGCGTCTGTCCGACAAAGCCGACACCCTTGACGAGCTCGGGCGGCTCGACCTTGCGTACAAGGAGGCGCTGCACCTGCGGCAGCAGCACGAGGGGGAGCTGCACCAGCACATGGAGCGCTTCAGGGCCATCGCCGATTACACCTACGACTGGGAAAACTGGTTTTCGCCAAAGGGCGAGCTCCTGTGGGTCAACCCGGCCGTCGCACGCATCACGGGATATACGCCGGAGCAATGCCATGACATGGAAGGCTTCCCCATTCCCCTGATCCATCCGGACGACCGGGCCTTCATGCAGCAGAAGTTCACCACGGCCCTCCACGGGGAACCGGGCAAGGACTTCGAGTTCAGGCTGGTGCGCAAGGACGGCGCCGTCATCTGGGCGGCCGTATCCTGGCAACCCATATTCGACAGCAACGGCGAAAATCTCGGATATCGCTCATCCATCCGCGACATCACAGAAAAGAAGACATCGCGGGAGGAGCTTCTCAGCACCAGGGACGCACTGCAAAGCCGCACACGCGAGCTGGACGCCGTCCTGTCCTCGGTCCAGGACTACATTTTTATGTTCGACGCCAGGGGCCGATTCGTCTTCGCCAACCAGAAGCTGCTGGACCTGTGGGGACTTTCCGCCACGGAGGCGTTCGGCAAGACCATGCGCGAGCTGAACTATCCCGAGGAGGTCGAGCAGGCCTTGACCCAGGGCGTAGAGTACGTGCTGCGCACCGGCGAGGTGTTCACCAACGAGACCTACTACACGAGCCCGGTGACGGGAGAGGCCTGTTACTACGAGAACATCCTCTCCCCTGTGGGCGAGCCGGGCGCCAACACCGGCTATGTGGCCGGGGCCAGCAGGGATGTCACGGACTTCAAGCGTCTCGTGGCGGAGTCCGAGGAAGCCAGGGAGCAGGCCGACGCGGCCAACGAGGCCAAATCCCGGTTTCTCGCAAACATGAGCCACGAAATCCGCACCCCGCTGAACGGCATCCAGGGCATGCTGCAGCTTATTCAGACCACGGAGCTCGACCAGGAGCAGACCGAGTATACGGACACGGCCCTCAAATCCAGCAGACGGCTCACCAGCCTGCTCTCCGACATTCTGGACATCTCCAGAAGCGAAGAGAATCGGCTGGAGCTCGCCGAAGAGAGCTTCGACCTGCGCGAGTCCATCCTCGCGCTCTCCCAGATGTTCACGCCCGTGGCCAGGAACAGCAACCTCGAGCTTCGCGTTATGCTCGATCCCGACCTGCCCGGCGTGGTGGTCGGCGACAACGTCCGCATACAGCAGGTCCTCAGCAACATCATAGGCAACGCGCTCAAGTTCACAAGCAAAGGGCACGTGGAGCTGACGGTGCGGCGGATGTCCGCGACCATCGGCAGCGCCTCGACCATCTGCTTCACTATCACGGATACCGGCATCGGCATGCCGCAGGACAAGCTGGACCACCTGTTCGAGGCGTTCACCCAGGCCGAGTCCAACTTCAACCGCCGCTTTCAGGGCGCCGGACTGGGTCTGGCCATCTCCAAAAGACTCGTAGACCTCATGGGCGGCACGATCTCCGTGAGCAGCGAGGTGGACAGGGGCACGAGCTTCGAGCTCTGCCTGCCCCTTCCCGAGGCCCAGAGCGACGCCGCGTTGCTGCCCGGACGAGAGGACGCGCCTGCCGACACGGAAGGCGCCGCGTTGCGGATACTGCTAGCCGAGGATGACGACATCAGCAGGAAAGCCCAGCAGGCCCTGCTGGAGAAGCTCGGCTACCAAGTCGTCGCCGTGACCAACGGCAGGCAGGCGTTGGACGTGCTTTCCCTGAAGCCTTTCGACATTGTGCTCATGGACATCCAGATGCCGGTGATGAATGGCCTGGACGCGACCCAGGCCATACGCAACGGCCTGGCCGGCGACAACGTGAAGGGGATCGCCGTCATCGCCACCACGGCCTACGCCATGCCCGGAGACCGCCAGAAGTTCCTGGAAGCCGGCGTTGACGGCTATGTGCCCAAGCCCGTGGAGCGCGAAACCATCGAGGAGGTCATCCGCTCTGTCCTGCACCACCCGCCGCTGCAGTAGGCTCGGGCTTCGGTCGCCTCAGGCGCGGTCCTCCCTGGGAGACGGCACAAAGCGGTACCCCAGGCCGTACACGGTTTCCACCAGCGCGGCGTGCGCACCCAACTTGACCCGCAGACGGCGGATGCCGGTATCCAGCCTGCGGCTGGTATCGGGCAACCGCGTGCCCCAGACATCGTCGATAAGCTGCCTGCGTGTGAGCTGCTTTCCCGCGGCCCTATACAACGACGCGAGCAGCCGGAACTCCACGAATGTAAGATGCACCTGGCGTCCTCCGATGTGAACCTTGCGCGCGGCCTCGTCGAGCACAATGGTTCTGGCCGGCTCATCCGCAGGCGTGTCCGGATGCGCCGCATTCCGTTTGAGGATTGCCAGGATGCGCAGGCCCAGCACCCGCGCCGACGTGTACTTCAGGACATAGTCGTCCGCCCCTGCCTCGAAGACGCGGATGCATTGTGCTTCCTCGTAGATCGAGTGCAGGGCAATGAACGGCGTGTCCGCCAGACGATCCTGCAGGCCGGCGATGCATTGCAGGCACTCCTCCGGATTGTTGCCGAGGTCGAACACGATCAGGTCGAAGCCATTCCCGTTGACCACGGCGTCCTGGATGCAGTCTGACGAGCTGATGCGCACCTTGTGCGGGGCCAGCTCCTGCTTCAGGCGCAGGGCAATCTCGGGCCGCTCTTCCACAACCAGCACGGTCTTGCTCTCCCCTGCCGCCCGGCCATGGCGGCATGACGACGGCTGCGCCGCTTCCGAGTTACCCGCCGCTTCGCCGCGCCTTCCATCGGGCATGCCCTGCCCCCGCAGCTCGAAGAACGTCACCACGTTGTCGAACCGCTCTTCCCCGCGCATCTCCGCCAGGGAAGCATCATCGTAGTAGCCAACCCAGACCGGCTCTTCCAGCGTGCCCGGCGTGGCGGTCTGCCCGGCGTTCATGATGATGCAGTAGACCATCATGCCATAGTGCCGAATCCACCGCCCGAAGAGCTTCGAGCCATTCGGGGTCTCGACCTCCGAGAAGCCGTTGGCTTTCAGCAGATTTCCCATCCATTGGGGCGAAGTCTTGCGAAACTGAATCGTAGTCATGGCATTGCTTCTCCTTCTCGAAAATAGGCGCCGGAAAGCTGGCAACGAACCCTGGTCAGACAGGCGACGGCTTCGGCTGTGGTCCGAGGCTGCCAGAATGCAGCGAAGTACAAGGATCTCCCATCATTCGCTCTCCCGGACGATGATCACCTGGTTTCCTCCCTGGGCCTTGGCCTGGTAGGCGGCCTTGTCCGCCGTCTGGACAAGATCCGTGACGCTCTGCGGATCGTAACTGCGGGTCTTGGAAACATACCCGGCAACCCCCACGCTGAGGGTCACGTCGCCGATGCGATGCGTGTAAAAGGCGTCGCAGATGCGCTCCGCCGCCTCCCCGGCCTGCTCCGACGTCATGCCGACGCAGACGACGCCGAACTCGTCGCCGCCGTAGCGGAACGGCAGATCGATGTACTCCCGCACGCTGCTCCGGATGATCGCGGCCAGGCGCTTGAGGAGCTGGTCCCCGGCCTGGTGCCCCATGCTGTCGTTGATGCTCTTGAACTTGTCGCAATCGATGAACATGATCGAAAGCGGGCGTCTGGTCACGGCGGCTTCGTGGGCCAGCTCGGCAAGACGCGTTTCAAAGCGCCGCCGGTTGGCCAGGCCGGTGAGCGGATCGATGTTGGAAAGGGACTCGTACCTGTTCCTGTCCTCGTTCGCGCCCTCCAGGGCTGCGTGAAGGCGCGACTCCCGGCGCGAGATCACATGCGCCATCCAGTTCAGGTTGCGCTTGAGCGCGGTGAGCTCGTGCTCGTCGTCCGTCTCGTGGGGCAGTGCAAAGCTGCCGCTGTAGTCTCCCTGCTTGAGGCGCATGCAGAACATCTCGATATCCTTGAGCTCCTTGCGAATCAGCAGATAGCTCAGGATCTTCGCCATGGGCTCGAAGCAGATGATTGAGAGCACAAGAGACATGACGAGCAGCAATCGCAAATCCTGGACATGGGCCTCCAGAAGGATGAGCGAAACAAGAACTGGCGCCACCACGCAGAAGAACAACAGGAGCCGGATCTTGAAGACCACGCCCCATCCGGAAATAATGTTCACGAGGTGTCCGAATGGGGCAACGAGCTGCAGCACAATGGAACGTAAGGAATGTATGAACACCGCGACCATGGTGCTTTCTTCTTTTCCGGACATCCGCGAAGCAGTATTGAGAGTTCCGTTCGATGGCATGGAGCGAACCTTTTTGCTGATTCGATACGTTTTCAGCACTTCCTCGATTCTGTTTACTGGTATAGGCGCCGCGGCGAATGGGAGAGAAGCACCGCCGCGGCGCCTGCTGGGACAGTCAGGAACCAGCTGTTATTTCATGTCCACAGCCTTGAACCACAGGACGGCGTCCTGGGAGAGTTCCTTGCCATCGAACTCCTTGGCCGGTCCGGAGCCCAGCGCGCAGACGCCCCACCATCCGGCATGGGGAATGCCCACGGTGAACTCGCCATTGGCGTCGGTCTTGATGCCCATGGTCACGAAGGAGTCCTGCGGAGCCTCGGCAAACGCCTCTTTCTGGAATGCGTTCTTGCCGGGCACAGGCGGATGGTTCATGAACTCGATCTCAAGATCGGCGTTGGCCACCGGCTTGCCGTCGGAAAGAACCACGCCGCGGAACACGCCGCCGGTCCAGTTGGCGTAGGGCTTGTCCAAGGGCACGATTTCGGTGGGCAGGCCCACGGGCTCGCCCCAGTTGCCGGGCACGCCGCCCACGTTGGCGACGACCTTGGTGATCTGCTGGATGTAGATGTCTTCCTCTTCCTCATAGTAGGGGCCGGGAACCAGCACAAAGACGTAGTCGCCCATGGAGCGGACGATCTTCTTGGGCAGCTTGGCCTCGTACGCCTTGCCGGAGTTGGTCAGGCTGGTCCAGCTGATCTCCGCGAGATACTCCTTGAGATCGGTCTTCTTGGGCTTGGCTTCCTCGCCGCGCTGGCTGACCACGTAGAACTCCTCCACAGGAGCCATGTCCATGGTGTGGCCGGCCTCGAAGGGGTGGGTGAAGACGAGCTTCATGTCCAGGGCGTCGCCCTCCGGAAGCGCGATCTCCGGGGTGTAGATCATCTGGAAATGGGCGAAAGCCGGGACCGCAGTAACAAGGGTGAAACACAAGGCGAGCAATAATCGTTTCATGATCCTTCCTTTACTTTTAAAGTGATTCCCATTCTCAAAACGTCTTGACAAAAAAAGCGGGCATGCCGCCGCACGGCGCACGTACCCGCTGCTACTCGACGATCTCGGAGCCCGGAATCTCGATGACATGGCCCTCGCCGGCGTCAAAGACCACTACGTAATCGCCTTCAGGCTTGTCGAACTCGAAGTCGCTGTTCTCGGACATCTGGCCTTCGAGGACCACGTTGCCCGAGCCGTCCTTGACATGCATCTTCACGCCCGAGGCCGAAGAGCCGTCGGAAAAGCCACCTTCGCAGAGCACGGTGCCGTCGCCGTTGTCGAAGCACGAGCACAGCGGCGTGTGGGCAAAGGCCACTGAGGCCATGAGGACGAGCCCGGTCAGCAGAGCCAGGGATACAAAGTGTCGCATACGAATTCTCCTTAGTTTGGATTCACTTGGGGTGGTTTCGATTCATGCCCTTCTACATCAAGGACATATCCTTAACAAAAATAAATAGTTACTTATCGAACGCGAGGAAAGACGCAGCAAGGCCGAAGAGCCCAGTGACGGCAACCCGCGTAACGCTTCGTCCAGGCATTGCTGCTGGCGGGCAACTCTGCGTCGCCCTGCGTTTACTCCTCAGCGATCTTCATCCTGGCCAGCATCCTTGGCCATGGGCTTGATGGTTGCGCTCCCGCCGCAGCACGGGGCGTCCTTGCCTTTGGAGCCCGAGTCGCAGGTCCCGCTGCCGCACGAGCATCCACGCTTGCGGAAGAAAGTTTTCCAGACAAAGTACACAGCCCAGCCCACGATGAGGGCGACGATCAGATATTCCCACATGACGTGCTCCTAGCTTTGTTCAACATATGTCGTTTTCGGCGCGTTCCAGGCCGGGTCCGGCACAAAGGCGAGCGCCACGGCCAGGATCAGGGCGGCGCCGTAGAACACGCCCATGGCCTCCACTCCGGAAAGACCCAGCACGGAGCCGCCCGTGAAGACGACGCTGGACACGGCAAGCCCGAGCACGGTGGGGAACATGATGGAGAAGAGCATCCACTTGTACGAGCCGGTCTGGACCTTGACCATGATCGTGGTCGCCAGGCACGGCGGGTAGAGAGCGAAGAAGATGATCAGGGCCAGAGCGCCCAGCGGTGTGCGGCCCTCGGAGTTGCTTTCGGAGGCCATACGCTGCTCCAGGGTTGCGCCTTCGTCGGCGCCTTCCTGGAAGATGGCGCCCAGGGTGGCCACGCTGGACTCCCTGGCAGCAAAAGAGCTGATGAGCGCGATGTTCACCTTCCAGTCAAAACCGGCAAAGTGCGTGACGGGCTCCAGGAGCCGGCCCAGACGGCCGAAGAAGCTGTTCGCGATCTGTTCGCTGCGGATCTCCCTGCGGATGGTCTTGCGCGTGTTGGAAAGCCCGCGCAGCATGCGGTTGATCTTCTTGGCCGCAGCGTCGCCGCTACGGGCGATCAGCGGATAGAACTCGGGATAGGTGGCCTCGAACTCCTCATTCACATTGCTCCCGCCGCCCAGCCTGGCGGCGCGGTACTCGTCGTACACGATAACCAGATCCTCCAGGCCTTCCCCCTGCACCAGCTGCAGATAGGGAGTCTCGCCCAGGGCCGCCACATCCGCACGGAATTCGGTCATGGCCTCGTCGATGCGGCCCCGGTAATCCGCCATATGCTCCTCGGGCACACCGGGGAACTGCAGCAGGAAGAACACGCACACGGAGACCGCCACAACAATGGTCCCGACCTTCTTGATGTACTGCCAGGTACGGTCCACCGAGCGCCGCAGCACGCCCAGCACAGTGGGCAGGTGGTACGTCGGCATTTCCATGACGAACGGCGCCGTCTCCTTGCCCCGCAGCACCACGCTGGTGAGGAACTTGGCGATGATCAGCGCCATGATGATGGTGATGGTGGAGATGAAGAGCATGGCCCAGGACTTGTGCGCCGCAAAGTAGATGTTCACCAGCAGCGTGTAGAGTGGCACCTTGGCCAGGCAGTTCATGTACGGCACGGTCAGGATTGTTGCCAGGCGCGAGCGCTCGTCCGGTATACCCTTGGTGGCCATCACGCCGGGCACGGCGCAGCCGCCGGCAAAGACGCCGCCCAGAATGAACGGCAGGGTGGACTGCCCGTGCAGGCCGAAGCTGTGGAAGATGCGGTCCAGGATAAAGGCGATGCGCGCCATGTAGCCGGAGTCTTCGAGAATGGCGATGAGCGCGAAAAGGATGAAGAAGATCGGCACGTAGTTCAAAAGCGTGTTCGCGCTGTCCACCATCCACAGCACCAGGGAGCGCAGCAGCGAGTCCTCAAGCAGGCCGGGAAACGGCAGCAGCGACGCGACTGTCTCGCGCAGCCAGGCCAGCGCCGGCCATGTGAACTTGGTCAGCTCGTAGCCCTGGACAATGGACAGCTCATAGATGCAGTAGACCGAAAGCACGAGCACGAACGGCGCAAGGGCGCGGTTCAGCACGAAGCGGTCCACCTTCTCGGAAAGGGAGGCGCGCTTCGATTTTTCCTGCGTCATACACGCCGCAACGATCTGCGACGCAAGCTCGTCCCGACAGCTCACGATGTGGTCCGCCGGGCTGATGTCCATCTCCTCCTCGAATGATGTGGCCAGGCTCCTGACCAGCGTGAGCACGCCGGCTGCGTCCGAATGGCTGGCTTCCAGAATGCCTGCCGCCTCGCTATCCCCTTCCAGAAGCTTCAGTGCCAGCCAGCGCGGTGGCACAATGAGCGCCAGACCCGACGCTTCGTTCAACCGTTTCTCAACGGCGGCGATGTGCGGCTCCAGCTCATCATACGCCACCACGGTGCGCGGCGTCTCGGCCCCGGATTCGCGCGACGCCGTAGTGCGGATAACATCGCGCAGATCGGCCTTGCCCGCGCCCTTGCGCCCCACGGTCGTAACAACCGAGACCCCCAGAGCCGACGAGAGAACGTTCGCGTCCAGCGCCATGCCCCGCGCCTCGGCAACATCCACCATGTTGCAGGCAAGCACCAGGGGCATGCCCATTTCCAGCAGCTGAAACGTCAGATAAAGGCTGCGCTTGAGCTGCGAGGTGTCCAGAACGTTCACCACGGCGTCGGGTTTCTCGTTGCGCAGAAAGTCCCGCGTAACGCGTTCTTCCAGGGAGAAGGACGTCAGGCTGTAGGTGCCGGGCAGGTCCACCACCTCGACACGGCCGGCGCTGTCACGATAGCTGCCGACCTTTTTGTCCACAGTGACGCCGGGATAGTTGGCGATATGCTGATTCGCGCCGGTAAGCATATTGAAAATCGTGGACTTGCCGGAGTTCTGCTGGCCGGCCAGTCCCACGAGGATGGTTCGTTTGGAGGACATGGATTGCGCTCGTTGGAGGGGCAGAGGTTGGATGCGAGCAGGGAGGAGCTAGGCTGCGAAAATTTCGATCTGGTCGGCCTCGCGCTTGCGCAAGGTAACAAAGGAGTCGCCGACGCGGATCTCCATGGGGTCGCCCAGGGTGGCCACGCGGACGACCTCGATCTCGGTGTTGGGCACGAACCCCATGTCCATGAGGCGCTGGCGCACGGCCCCGTGGGCGCGATGACGCCGGATGCGGCAGCGGCAGCCCTTGCCCACGGTGCTCAGGGGCTGGAACTCTCCGCAGACCGGGCAGCCTGCGGTCTCGGCGGGTGAAAGAATTGAGCAGCGCCTGCCCTTGCCGTGACGATGTCGATTCCAAAACATGTGGTTTCTTCTCCTGGCGGTGTTGATGAACGGGGTGGTCCAGGTGATATTGAAAACGGTTCTCAAAGTCAAGGCGTTGATCTGCATATTGACGAAAAAAAAGTGCGACGCTGCGCTGCCGCACCTTCCGCACTTGCATACGTCGCACCGGTACAACCGTTCCCCATTCTGGCGAAACGCGCTTTCCCGGGCCTCTGAAGATGGTTCCCGTTTCCTTAATCTGGAGGAAATACTTCTGGATGGGAGTCACTCCTGAATTCTGATGGAATTGGACCACAAAATAGGAGGAGTGATGAACAAATTGGAAACACCATTGACTGACGCCGATGCTATAATTTATAAACATGACCCATCGGCAAAGTGGGTATGGTAGGCTAATGAAGGCGCTTGTAAAAAGTGCACCGACCTGGACGGTCAAAAATTTTCCTATAATGATGTACCCCCACGGCCGCATCCGAATTGCAAGTGCGCCGTTGTGCCGATTCTTTCCGCATCTGCTGCATCGCAGCCCCAGACCCAGTCTCCTGGCAGAAATGTTCTCAGAGAAACGCTTTTAGAAATTGGCGCCTACGTTCAGGATTATCTCAAAGACAGGGGAGATCTGGCTCGGCAAAGACTGAAAGACAACTTGGACCCTCCGGAACCTGACAGTTGGCACATGCCCGTTAATGACTTTTTTCTAAGCGAAAGCGCCCCTTTCGCTGTCGTCGCCTTACGAAAAGCTGTCCAAAAAGAGTTGCACCATAAGGCAAAATTATATGCTGATTGCCCTCGGTGGGAACTCGAACTTTTAAATCGCGCTAATTCATACTCTGCATCCGATGCGACTAGAGACATCTGGTATTATGGAAAGAACCAATTCCAGCAAGTAGTAGATGAAATTATTGAAGAAGTTACGAATCTTCCCTGTGGCAATCAATGACGTTCTATACCAGCAGAGCAAATATGATGCTGAATTTTTACAACACAATCATTAGCCCACACATATATCTGACAGTATGCTTCATACTGTATGCATTGATGGCACTCCTTCGCTTACTTTCAGGCTACACTCTGCTTCATAGCTTCTTAAGTTTTGGCATTTTTCTCGTTTTGTTACTTGGAATTGTGTACCGTATTCGATTTACATGTAAAATACTGGCTGTTCTTCACGTCATCTACGTCCTCTTTGGTCTTTTTCTCCTTTCGTCGCTTATATATCATGCAGGCACAACGGATATCCTCGGATATAATTTAAATACAGTGTCATCTACTGCTCTGATACTATCCATCAATCTTTATATTTTTCTTGGTGCTATACGGCTCTGGCGCAATGAACTTGAATAAACTGTTGACCTATTGCTAATCTCCAAACTGATAGCATACATCAACGTACCAAGTAGACTTATTATATGTCGAACCTGTACAATGCAATCGTTAGTCCGCCGGTGTATCTGACTTTCTGCTTTCTGTATTATTCTGTCATGGCAATCTTTCGCTTGCTGTATGGTCGCACCCTGTTTCTCAGCTTCCTTGGCCTCGGTATTTTCCTTGTCCTGATGCTTGGCATCGTGCGTGGGATACGGCTTGCTCGGAGGATCTTGGCTACTCTTCACTGTACCTACTCCATCCTTAGTATTATCCCACTGTCATTTCTCATATACCATTCAGGGTCAATCGAGTTCTTTGACTATTACTTGAGCACGGTACCTTCTGTTGTGCTGCTTACTACCTTCGAACTATACTTCTTCCTCGGCGCTGTCCGGCTCTGGAAAAGCGCCAGGATGAAAGCCCCTGCCCCAATCGACGCCTCCGAACCAGCTGTTTCCCCATAGAAAAAGGGCTGCAAGAGCACTCGCAACCCCTTGAGGAATGGTGGGCAACGCACGGACTCGCACCTCCCCTGCCCTGCCCGCTTGCGCACGGCGTGCCCCAGGGGCAGGGGGCCTGCCTCCTCTGATCACCCAGGGATCGTCGGCATCGCGGTCAGGAGCCACGCCGCCACCAGCGCCAGGATCAGACAGGGAAGCCTGACGCAGAGGCTGGTGAAGGTGAGCCGTGCGCCAGCCGTGGGCCCGAATATGGCCACGTTGGCCGGAAGGAAGTGGGTGAAGGCGGAGAATACGGCGTGCCCCAGGGCGGCGGCCATGAGCACCACCGGCAGCTGCGCCAGGCTCAGCAGCGAGTCGCCCAGACAGGCGATGGCCACGGCGAAACCGCCCATGGCGCTGGGCAGGGCCGCGGCAACCACCAGCGCTGACGCGGGCGGCGCGCCGGTCCAGGCGATTGCAGGCTGGATCATGTCCAGCAACGCCCGCGCAGGGGGTGAGGCGATGACGAGCTCGACCACCAGGATGCACGACGCAAAGACAGCCGCAATGCCGGCGAACTGCCTGCCGCCCTGCCGCAGTACACTCCTCCAGCCGGGCCAGGCCGGCCAATCGAGCGGCTGCGGCCCGGCAGAGTTGTCAGACCCTGACCCCATGCTGCCCTGCGCGCGGTTCAGAGCCGCGCCCGCCGCAAAAATGGCCAGGCTCGCCGCAACGTAAAGCGCCAGCACAAGGCCTGCCGTGCCCACGCCCAGCGCGGGCAGCAGGATCGGCGCAAAGTAGAAGACATAGTAGTGGCAGCTTGCCGGGAGCCAGCCCGCCAGATAGACGCCCAGCAGGCCTGACTTCCGCACCCTGCCGGCCCGGATCAGAGACGCCAGGTAGGCGTTGGCCGCGTTGAAGTTCAAAAAGCACAGCACCAGATAGGTGGAGCCGTACCTGTCCAGCCCGGCCAGCCGCGCCACCGGGGAGCAGAGGGCGCCGCAGCGCTGGCCGGCCCGGGACGAGGTCAGTACGCTCCCGGCCAGACAGCCCAGCAGCATCACCGGCAGCACAGCGGCGCACAGCGCCACTGTCCGGCCGAGGGCCGCGCTCAGCTCCTGCACCATCGGGTGTGGTCGTCCATACTTCGCCGCAGTCGCTCGGAGAATGCCTGCGCCACAATCAGCGTCCTGCGCCTGGAGCGTTCCAAAACACGACCGAGGCCTTGCAGGATTCCTGCACCATGCCGGACTCCCCCGCGTTGCGCATCGCGTCCTCGATGAGCTTTTCCACCGCCGGGGTCATGGCCGTGTACTTGGCGTAAAAGAGCTGCTGCTGCCGGATCTTGCTTTCCACGGAACGCTCGGTGCGGTAGTCCACAATGCGGACCTCGGGCAGCCGGCCCATGGCGTAGAGCAGGTTGAAGACCAGGGGGAACTCGGAGTAGCCGGGCTGGCGCGCGTCGCCCATGATGGCCGACCAGAGCCCGTCGCTGTGGCCGCTGGCCTCGCCGCCGGCGCCGCCCACCACGCAGCACAGGCCGCGGGAAACGGTTTCCAGTCGCTCCAGCTGCACACGCAAATCTCGGAACATCCACATGGTGATGGCCGACAAGGCCAGGTCAAAGTGACCGGTCAGCTCCTGCACGTCCACGTCCTGCCAGAACTGCTGGAGAACCTCGTACTCGCCCACTCCAGCCGCGGTGGCGTTGGCCTGAAGCTGCGCGATCATCTGCTCCGCCGGCTCCACAGCCGTGACGTGGTGGCCGGCCTGGCTCAGGGGAATGAGCAGGCTGCCCGGTCCACAGCCCACGTCCAGCACCTCGGCATGCTGCGGTAGATGGGAGGACAGCGCCTGGACGATCTGGCGGCCGAAATCGAAGTCGTACGCCCGGCGGCCGTCCGAGAAGTCCTCGGCCCGCGCCTGCCAGTATCCCATGTGGGCCTCGCCCACGTACATCGTCTCGCGGGTGTCCCACCGCTCTTCCCAGAGCCGCTCCCAGTGCGCCACATCGAGCAGCTCGTCCCAAGATACTCCAGACACTTCAGACGCTTCCATCACGTTGTTCGCCTGACTCATTGAACCCTCCACCACATGAGGGCCATGGCCCCCGGTGTTTCATACACGCCGCCGGTGCTGCGCGCGGCCACAAACTCGTCGATTATCTGCTCGTCCCCGGCCGAGACGTCGCGGTACTTGGAGACCAGATTCGTCCACATGGAGCGGGCCGAGTCCGCAGAACGGCGCATCACGTGGCGGACAGGCGCCAGGCTGGCGGGCAGCCCCATCTCGCTCAGCACGTTGTACAGATAAAGCGAGCGGTCCAGAGTCGGCGTGCCTATGGCCAGCTTTTGCTGCATCTCCCGATGCTCGGCGTCGCCCTGGCCCATGGTGTCGGCCAGGCAGCACCAGCCGCGCGAGAGCCGGGACATCTCCTGGATGAGCCCGGCGATGTCCGGGAACTGCCACGCCGCATGGCAGAGAAAGACCATGTCGTAGCTCGCATCCGGAGCCTGGGCCGCAAAGGAGGCGAAGTCCTCTACAGCGACGTCCAGGTTGTCCAGGCCGGCGGTGGCAGCGTTCTTGGCCAGCAGATCGGCCATGGACCGGGCCGGCTCCACAGCCGTGACCCGTCCGGCCAGACGCGCCAGGGGCAGGGTCACCGCGCCCACACCCGAGGCGATCTCCAGCACGGACGAGTGCGGAGCAAGCATGCCCTCTGCCGCCAGCAGCTCGGCCATGCGCCCGCCGTAATCAAAGCGGCTGGTGGTGATGAAGTCGTCGTAATCCGCGGCCCTGCGGTTCCAATACGGTGTATCGCTGCGCGCGGCCATATCGACCATCTGCTCGCGCCAGCGTTCCTGCCAGCGACAGGCTGTAGCTGTTCCCATTGCTGCCTCCTTGGCGTGGGGTCCTGATTCCAAAGCGATGCCTGGATAAAAAATCAATATGACGGCTTGATTGGTGACACGCATTTCATTAACGTGTCAACAAAACAGTCTCCGTGGAGGAATCATGCTACATTCGCGCATTCAACTGGTAGGGGTGATGACGCTTGCCCTGTGTCTGAGCCTCTTTGGCGCAACGCTGGCTTCGGCAGGGCAAAACGGCGTGCTCAACGTCGGCGGCCCGTGGGGGCCCAAGACCTTAGACGTCCATAAATCCGGATACGTATACAAACGCCTCGGCGTGATCGATAACCTCATCGAGGTGGACGAGAACATCAAGCTGGTCCCCGGCCTGGCCGAGTCCTGGACCATCTCCCCGGACAAGAAAACCTGGACCTTCACGCTGCGCGAAGGTGTGCTCTACCACGACGGAACGCCGCTTACCGCCGGCAGCGTCAAATCCAGCCTGGAGCGTTTGCAGCGGGTGGGCTCGCTGCTCAAGGATGTGCCGCTGCAGTCCATCGAGGCGCCCGACGACCACACCCTCGTGCTGACGACAACAGAGCCCTTTGCCCCGCTGGCCGCGTACATGGCCATGGGTGAGAGTGCGCCCCTGGCGCCTTCCTCCTTTGACGAATCGGACGAAATCATCAAGCCGGTCGGAACCGGACCCTTTGTCTTTGAGAGCTGGAAGCCCAAGAACGAGGTGGTCCTGGCGCGCAACGACGCCTACTGGGGCCCAAAGGCCAAGGTGGCCAAAGTGGTCTACCGCGCCGTGCCCGACGCCGTGACCCGGCTGGCCATGCTGCGGGCCGGAGACCTCGACATCGCCCAGATCCTGCCGCCGGACGCCATCGACTCTCTGGAGCAGTCCGGCAAGTTCACGATCATGCGCACCGCCATCGGCCGCTGCCGGATGATGGGGCTGAACATGGCCAAGGAGCCGTTCTCCGACATTCGGGTGCGCAAGGCCGTGAACCTGGCCGTCAACCGCCAGGACCTGGTGGACTACGTGCTGGAAGGCGTTGGCGAAACAGCCACCACGCTCTACCCGCCCATGGTCTTCTGGGCCAACGAGAACGTGCAGGGCTTTCCCTTTGATCCGGCTGCGGCAAAGAAGCTCCTGACCGAGGCCGGCTGGGTGGACGAGAACGGCGACGGCATCCGAGAAAAGGACGGCGCGCCGCTTCACGTCAAGCTGGTGACCTACCCGGAGCGCGCGGCCCTGCCCCCCACGGCCGAGGTCGTGCAGGCGCAGCTCGGCGATGTCGGCTTCGACGTGGAGCTGATCGTGGTCCAGGTGGATGCGGCCGAGGCCATGGCCAAGCAGGGCAAGCACGACATGTTCCTGGTGGGACGCGGCCTGCTCTTTGTGCCGGACCCGGACTACAACCTCATGAAGGACTACTACTCCACCAACGCGCTCGCCGGCGGCTGGGGTGCCTACCACTATAAGAACAACAAGGTCGACGCGCTGCTGCTGGAAGGCCGGGCCGAGTTCGACCAGACCAAGCGCAAGGTCATCTACGACCAGATTCAGGAGCTGCTGATGGAGGATTCGCCCATGGCCTACCTCAACTACTACGTCAACGTGGACGCCGTGGCCAAGGACGTGCAGGGCTACCGCATGCACCCCACGGAGAGCAGCTACCACCTGGAAACCGTGAGCCTTCCCGACTAGGGCGTGTTTCTCGCTGGTGGGATGCAAGGGGGGAACCCTTTAAAAAGGACGTCAGTCCTTGGGTGCGGACGTTCGCACCTTTGGGATGACGATAGCAGCGCTGTTTTCCCCCTCGCACTCCCCTTCCTAAACTTTTTAACTGGGCTGCTCTTCTGACGTTTACAAGCACAACACAACATACTGAGTTATTTCAGGAAGAACAGATAAAAGTCTTTAGAAAGGGGGTTCGGGGGAAGAACCTTTCTTCAGAAAGGTGTTCCCCCAGAAGACTCTTTGCTTTTTTAAAGTGTTCCCCCGGAAGACTCTTCAATTTTTAGAGAGACAGACGCTCGTCAGCCATGCTTCTATTCATACTCAAACGGATCGTCTCGTTGGCGCCGGTGCTGTTCGGCGTCAGCGTGGCGGCTTTTCTCTCCCTGGCCTGGTGTCCTGGCGACCCAGCCGAGATCGCGCTGCGCACCCTGACCGAGTCCGAGACCCCGCCCAAGGCCGCCGTGGCCGAGCTCCGGGAGCAGATGGGGCTGGACCGGCCCCTGTATGTCCAGTACTGGCGCTGGCTTGGCCGGACCCTCCACGGTGATCTGGGCCACTCCTACCAGACCGGCGCGAGCGTGGTCTCGGAGGTCAAACGCGCCCTGGGCCCATCCACCTTGCTGGCAGGAACTTCCACCCTGCTCGCCATGCTCATCGTGATCCCGCTGGGCGCGCTCTCCGCGGCAAGATCCGGCTCCTTGCTGGACAGGGCGACCATGGCCGGCTCGCTGGTCGCCATCTCCATCCCGGATTTCTGCATCGGCATCCTGCTGTTCCTCATCTTTTCGGTCCGGCTCGACTGGCTGCCGGTGGCCGGCTACGGCTCGGTCGTCAACCTGATTCTGCCGGCCCTGACCCTGGCCGTGGCCAGCGCGTGCATCACCACACGGCTCATGCGCACGTGCATGGTCCAGGCGCTGGAGGAAAAGTACGTGATCACGGCCCGCTCCAAGGGCATGGGCGAGTGGCGGGTGGCCGGACTGCACGCCATGAAAAACGCCCTGCCCCCGGTGCTGACCTACCTGGGCGCGCAGATGGGCTATCTGTTCGGCGGCGCCGTGGTGGTGGAGTCCATCTTTCTCTGGCCCGGCCTGGGGCGGTTGCTGGTGGAGGCGGTCAAGGCGCGGGACGTATACGTGGTCCAGGGCTGCATCCTGGCCATCGCCTGCATCTACGTGCTCATTAATCTGATGGTGGACATCGTGCAGGCCTGGGTGGACCCCAGAATCCAGGCTGGAGCGCACCATGCCGGCTAAGTGGCGTCGTCCCGGCCTGATCGCCGGCGTGGTTCTGTGCCTGTGCCTGGCGGTATGCGCGATCTTTGCTCCGGCCATTGCGCCGCACAGCCCGGACAAGCAGCACCTGGCCCACCGCCTGGAGGGACCGAGCGCAGAGTTCCCCCTGGGCGCGGACAAGCTCGGCCGTTGCGTGGCCAGCCGCCTGCTCTACGGGCTGCGGCCCTCCCTGGGCCTGGCTGTCTCGGTCACGCTGCTCGTGGCGGTCGTCGGCGTGGTCCTGGGCGTAACCGCGGCGTACTTCCGCCCGCTGGACGCGCTCCTGATGCGTATTGCCGACTGCTTTTTCGCCTTTCCGGGCATTGTCATGGCCCTGCTCGCCATCAGCATCCTTGGGCCGGGCATGGTCAGCCTGGTCATTGCCCTGGCCCTGCCTGGCTGGCCCAAGTACGCGCGAGTGGCACGCTCCGTGGCCCTTGGCCTGCGCGAACAAGGATACGTGGAGGCGACACGGGCCATAGGCGCGGGGCCGGTGTACGTGCTGCGCCGCTGCATCCTGCCGGGCGTGCTGCCCCCTGTGGCCACCATCGCCACCCTGGGCATCGGCGGCAAGATCATCCAGGTGGCGGCCCTGGGCTTTCTCGGCCTGGGCGTGCAGCCGCCGACCCCTGAGTGGGGCACCATGCTTATCAAGGGGCTGCCCATGCTGGGAACCGCCCCGCACGTGGCGCTTTCCGCCACCACGGCCATCGCCATGAGCGTGCTGGCCTTCACCCTGCTCGGCGAGAGCCTGCGGGACGCCCTGGACCCCCGTAGCGGGCTCACGGCGTGGAGTCAGCTGCAGGTGGCGGCATGAGAAGGAGACGGAGATGAGCGAGCCCGCATCCAAGACCAACGGTGATCTGCTGCGCGTCCAGGAGCTGACGGTCCAGTTCCCCAGCCCGGCCGGCGTGGTCCGCGCCGTGGACGGCGTGAGCCTGCGGCTGCGGCAGGGAGAACGGACCTGCCTGGTGGGCGAGTCCGGTTGCGGCAAGACGATTCTGGCCCTGGCCCTGCTGCGGTTGCTGCCGCCCGGCACGCGGCTGTCCGGCCAGGTTCTGTTCCAGGGCGTGGATGTGCTGCGCCTGTCCGAAAAAGCGATGCGGCGCGTACGGCGCCAAGGCATGGGCATGATTTTCGAGCAACCCTCGGCCTATCTCAACCCGCTGTTCCCTGCCGGCTGGCAGGTGGCCGAGGCGGTCCGGCTCAGCCGCGGCGGCTCCAGGTCCGCAGCCAAGCGCCGCGCCCTGAGGCTTCTGGACATGGTCCGCATCCCCGAAGCCGGAAAACGGTACCACCTGTTTCCGCACCAGTTCTCCGGCGGCATGCGCCAGCGTGTGATGATCGCCATGGCCCTGGCCAAGGACCCCAGGCTTCTGGTGGCTGACGAGCCCACCACGGCGCTCGATCCCACGGTGCGCCTCGGCATCCTGTCCTTGCTGCGCGAGTGCCTGGACGAGACCGGCGCGGCCTGCCTCTGCATCACCCACGACTGGGACGCGGCGCGGAGTTTGTGCGATACGGCCGCGGTCATGTACGCGGGGCAGATGCTGGAAACCGGACCGGCCGACCGGGTTCTGCGCACCCCCAGACATCCTTACGCCCAGGCCCTGCGCCAGGCCATGGACGGCAGAACGCCCCGGCCCATTCCGGGGCAGGCCCCGGCCCTGACCGATCTGCCCGAAGGCTGCCGGTTCCAGCCCCGCTGCGTCTACTCCGGGGGGGCCTGTGCGACCGTGCTGCCACCGCTGAACGGAGGAGTGCGTTGCCACAACCACCAGTGATTCAGGTCGACGGCGTGGGCAAGACCTTCAAAGCGGGTCTGCTGCGCAGCCACGTGACCACGGCGGTGCGCGACGTCTCGCTCCGCATCGAGCCGGGCAAGACCCTGGCCGTGGTGGGCGAGTCCGGCTGCGGCAAGACCACCCTGGCCCGGCTGGTTGCCGGTCTGCTCAGGCCGGACGCCGGGGCGGTCATGTTTGCCGGACAGACGATAACGGCGTGGCCCCGCAAGCAGCTCCGGCGCAGGCTGCAGATGATCTTCCAGGACGCCGACGGCTCGCTCAACCCGAACCTGACGGCGGAGGAGCTGCTGCTGGAGCCCATGCGCCTGCACGGCAGCTCCCGCGTGCAGTCCAGGGAGCGGTTGCCGGAGATGCTGGACATGGTGGGGCTGACCCCGGATCTTTTACCCAGGCATCCGCACGAGATGTCCGGCGGGCAGCGACAGCGCATCGGCCTGGCGCGGGCCATGTCGTTGGAGCCGGAGCTGGTCATCGCGGACGAGCCCGTGGCCTCGCTGGACCGCTCGGTCCAGGCCCAGATTCTCAGCCAGCTCAACGAGTTCCAAAAACGGGACGGCGTGGCCTACCTCTATATCTCCCACGATCTGGCCACGGTCCGGGCCTTGGCCGACGAGGTAGCGGTCATGCTTGGCGGCGTGTTCGTGGAGACCGGTCCGGCCGAGGACGTGTTTCGCAACCCGGCCCATCCCTACACGCGCCTGCTGCTCGACGCTGTGGATGAAGGGATTCATGCCGGTGCGCGCGCAAGCGGCCTGGAGAACCAAGCAGCCGCAAATCAGGCTGCCGCAAACCGGGGCTGCCCCCTGGCGTCGGTCTGCCCTCTGGCGAGCGCAAACTGCACAAACGCCCTGCCCTCGCTTGTGGGGTTCGAGCCCAACCGGGCCGTGCGCTGCGAACGGGTCTGCTGAGCCGGACTGGAAGCGGGATCGGAGCCCGCCGTTCAGCGCATTGCCGGCATGCCCCTGGCGCACCTGTTAATCTGTCCCCTGCCTCACGAAATCCGACCAAAAATCCGCGAGTACTCCTTTGGGTTGAGCCCAAAGCGGCGGCGGAAGGCCCGGCTGAAGTGGCTCAGGCTCAGATAGCCGATGCTGTACGCCGCCTCGGTCACGGTCATGGCGTTCGATTCCAGCAGCTCCCGCGCCTTGTCCAGCCTGTAATCGCGGTAGTAGGCGAACACAGGCTTTCCGAAAACCTGCTTGAAGCCGTTTTTCAGCTTCTTCTCGTTCATGCCCACGGCCTTTGCCAGCTCCACAAGGGTTGGAGGATTTTCAATATCCCGGACAAGCTCGTCGCGGGCGGCCCGGACTCTCTCCATATCGGCAGGGGTGAGACGAACCGTCTCAGACTGAATGCCGGCCCCTTGCCCCAGGCACTCCTCCAGCTGCATGGCCATGAGTTCCAGGACCCGGCTCTCCAGGAACAGGCGATGCACAGGGCCGCGGAACCGGTCGTACAAAATATGGGAAAGTATGTGGCTCTTGGCGGGATGGGGGTTGGCGGACCAGCGGAACTGTGTGGGCTGATCCGCCAGGATACCGCGGAATTCGGCGGGAAGCGCCTTACTTGGAATATGCAGATACTCCTCCACGAAACGGGGCGTGGTCAGGATGCTCAACGTGCAGACGCCGGTCGAGCGCACGCTGTCAATGACCCCGGAGGTCTGGGCGAAGTAAAAAATGCCGCTGCTGCCGCCCTCCACGACCTCGGTCTCCCCGCGCAGCTTACCGTCGTGGTAGGTGATGCGGTTGGCTCCCGAGATGACGAAACCGAACTGGATGGGGGCCTGCTCGATCTCGAAACGAAAGGTGCCTTCCGCACTCGGCGCAACGTCCGAGACGTTGAGGATCAGCTCGGGCCGCAAATGGATGACCCGGCTGCGGTCGGACAGGACGCCATCCGCGCTGTTGACCCGGTAGTCTACCCGGTGGTCGCGCGACTGCGCATTGCTTTGGACATTCATCGTGTATTTCATGGTGATTGCTCGTTTTTTTCTGGCTAGATCAATTGAGAGTGATTGTCAATATCATTATATTTCCATATACAGACAGAACCAAGAGATCGTTGCCTGTGTCGCCGCTGCCTGCGGCATCGTTCCAGAGGAGCCGGGCCTTTAACGTGTCCGGCTGCGGCTGTGCTCAAAACCGCGCCATGGCTGCGCCGTGTCCGGAATGCCGCCCGTGATGGGATGGCACAACACGGGGGTCCTGTCCCGGCAAGGGCTAAAAATTAACCCCGCGAGGATTAGCAGGAGCAGTTGCCCCGACGTATCGATAGTGAAAATCAATGTCGATAACGGCGCCTGATTTCCGGCGCCATGAAATTCTTCAAATCGACGGGAAGTTACACAGGAGGGGCCTGTTCATGATCCGCATATTGTTTTTTTGTTTCGCCCTCGCTCTGCTCTGCCCGGGGATGGCCCTGGCCGCAGAGGAAGCTGAAAAATCGAGCAATTCGACGCACGAAATGGAATCGCTCTATCTCCAGCCCGTCACCGTGACCGCCACAAAACGGACCCAGAAGGCGGTTGACGTCGCCGCCAGCATTTCCACCGTGTCGGATGTAGAGATCGAGGAGCTGAGCGCCTGGAAGCTCGGCGAGGTGCTGGACATCCTGCCCAACGTGCATCTGAAAAGCGCCACATCCGGCGACTCCATCATTATCCGGGGCCTGTCCAGCTACGACACCTCGCTCTACACGCCGGTCGGCCTGTATGTGGATGATGTCCCCTACCCGCTCACCTACATGCAGAACCTGCTGTTCCAGGACATTGAGCGCCTGGAGGTGCTGCGCGGGCCGCAGGGCACGCTCTACGGCAAGAACAGCGAGGCCGGCGTGGTCAGCATCGTGCGCAAGGCGCCGGACAACGAGTTCCGGGCCAGGGTCTTCGCCGACTACGGCAGCTACAGCACGGTGCGCCTGGGCGGCAGCGTGAGCGCGCCCCTGGTCAAGGACCTCTTCTTTCTGAAGGCGGATATCCTGCGCTACCAGACCAACGGGTACATGGACAACGATTACAAGGACGACGACAGGGCGGGAATGGACGAAACCTCGCAGGGCCGCATCCTGGCCCGGTTGACCCCCACGAGCGAGATCGACCTGCGCTTCGGCCTGGACGTCTCCCACACCGAAAAAAATATCGGGTTCTTGCGCTACGCCACCGGCAAGGCCGCCACGGGCCCGTTCACGGTCATGTCAGACGCCGAGGACAAGGCCCACGAGGACAGCGTGAACCCGCACATGGTCCTCAAGTATGAGGGCGACGCCGTCGAGCTCACCTCCGTCACCAGCTACAGGGACTACCGCTACGGCTTTGTCTCGGATCTCGACCGCACCTCCGCGTTCGTGGGCTACTCGGACATGGACCTGGATCAGAACGACTTCTCCCAGGAGATACGCGTCGCATCGCCTGACAACGAGACGTTCACCTGGCTCCTCGGGGCGTACGCCGGACTCAACGACATGGATGTCCAGATGAACCGCATCCGCGCCAGGTCCCCGGCCTCGGTCTTCACCGAAACAGACGCGCAGGAGTCCAACTACGCTCTCTTCGGGCAGGCAACCTACACCCTGTTCAAGAACCTCCGCCTCACCGCCGGGCTACGCGGAGAGTTCGCCCACTCTTACGGCGAGCAGACGCGCATCACCGGCGCCGCCGCGTTCGAGGCGTACAGCAAGACGCTGGATTACTTCGAGCTCCTGCCCATGGTCTCTCTGTCCTGGGACGTCACATCCAACGTCACGGCCTATGGCAGCTGGTCCAACGGCTTCCTGGCCGGCGGGTACAACTACTTCTCCGCAGACAGCCTGGGCACCTTCTTCTACGACCCGGAGCACACCACCAACTATGAGCTCGGCCTGAAGACCAACTGGTTCTCCAAAAAGCTCCTGGCCAACATCTCTGCCTTTTATATCGACATCCGCGACAAGCAGGTCCGCGAGGAAGACCCCAATGGCGGCATCGGTGTCTGGAAGTACACCAACGCGGCATCGGCCCACTCCATCGGCGTGGAGCTGGAGCTGAAGGCGCGGCCGCTTCCCGGCCTGGAGCTCACGGGCGGCCTTGGCTACAGCCATGCCGTGGTGGACGACTGGACAGTGGTCAACGACGGCGTGCCCTACTCGTACGAAGGCAAGCGGCTACCCTGGTCGCCGGACCTCAACTACCACGTGGGCGCGGGCTACACCCATGAAAACGGCCTCTTCGGCAAGGTCGATCTGATCGGCGCGGGGCTGCAATATTTTGATGCGGAGAACTCCCTGAGCCAGGTCGGCTACGCCCTGTTCAATGCCCGCGTGGGCTATGCCGCGGAAAGCTGGGACATCGCCCTGTGGGGCAAGAATATTTTCGACAACCGTTATGTGACCAAGAAGGTCAAGGACAACGCCGGGGACATCCTTGTGGAGGATGGCGCTCCCCAGAGCTTTGGCGTGTCCGTATCCTGGAGGTTTTAAAGATGGGCAACACCGTACGTTTGGAAGATTTCTCGGGCGCGCTGTCTTACGCGCCGCTGACCGAGTGCCTGCTGGGCCCGATTCGGATGACCCTGCTTGATGCGGCCATCGAGCTGAAGATCGCCGACCATCTCGACGAGAGTGACGACCCCGACGTTCTTGCCGCGCGGTTGGGCGTACATCCCCAAAACCTGCGCTTTTTCCTGGACGGGCTCGCGGCAATGGGGCTGGTCGAGAAGAAAGACGGTCGCTACGCCAACACCCGGCTTGCGCAGGAGTATTTGCGCACCACAAGTGATACCTATCTCGGCGAGCTGCTCACGGATCTCGGCAAGATGCAGTCCTGCGAGCTGCCGCAGCTCATGGCGCTGCTGCGTGACGGTCCGCCTGAAAAGGCGGACGAGAGCCGCCAGTTCGATGAGGCGCATTGGCGGCGATCCGCCCGCAACCTGGCCCGCTATCAGCGCGCCGGGCTAGCCCGGATGGCGGCCGAGATCGCGGCGTCCCTGCCGGAGTTCCCGGCCATGCGCCGCGTGCTCGACCTGGGCGGCGGACCCGGCGTGGTCTGCATGGAGATCGTCGCCTCCAAACCGGAGCTGGAGGGCGTGATCTGCGACCAGCCCGCGGTGATCGAGGTTGCGCGTGAAGAAATCGAGTCACGGGGCCTGACCGGCCGCGTCACTTGCTGCGCCGGCAACTACAACGAGATCGACTTCGGCAGCTCCTACGACCTGATCTGGGCCAGCCACAACCTTTACTTCGCCAAGGGGTTGCAGGACTTCATGGGCAGACTGTTCCAGGGCCTGAACCCCGGCGGCGTGTTCATCAGCGCCCATGAGGGCTTGCGAAACGAGCGCACCGGGCCGGCCCAATGCGTTCTCGCCAGGCTGCCATGCGCCCTGGAAGGACGGAACGTCTCCTTTGCGGAAGGAGAGGTAGCGGACGCCGCCAAGGCGGCAGGGTTTGCGGGCCACGAAAAACGCGTAGTGGTCTCGCCATTCGGCGAAATCCATGTGGATATCCTTCGCAAACCGGGCAGGCTGGCCGCATGAGCATGCCCCGTATTCTGCTCACGCTCCTGGCGTGTGCGCTCGCAGCCTGCCCGGCCTACGCCGCCGGGCAGAGGCCGCTTCGGGTCTCCGGGCCCGCCATTGCCGAGACACTGCCCCTGGTGATCATGGCGGGCCGCAACCCGGCCATCGAGTTCATTCCCTGGAGCTCGCCGGACCAACTCCGCGCGCTTGTGGCGACCAAGGCCGTAGACGCGGCGCTCATGACCACGGCCACGGCCTGCACCCTGCGCAACAGGGGCATCCCCGCCGTTGTGGTGGGGCTCTTCTCCAGCCCCTTGTGGATCGTCTCGGCCGACGACTCACCGGACACGCTGCAGGGCCTGCAGGACCAGGAGATCCTGCTGCCCTTCGGAGTCGGGGAGATGCCGGATCTGATCCTGCAAACACTGGCTGGCGAGTCCGGCCTGCGCTACCGCGCCAGACACGCGGGCAACGCCATGGAGGCCGTCAACCTGCTCCTGCTCGGCAAGGCGCGGCACGCCTTTCTGAGCGAGCCGGCCGCGTCCCTGGCCGTGCTGCGGGGAGCGCGCCTGGAGGCCCGGCCCCGGAAACGGCTCGACTTCCGGGAGACATGGCGCGACGTGTTTCCGGAGCATCCCAACCTCTGCCTGAGCGCGCTGGTCGCCGTTGGGGAAGCGTCCTCGGACCCTGGTCTGCGGGTTATGCTCCGCTCCGCGTACGCCGAGGCCCATGCCTGGGGCGCGGACCACCCCGAGGCCATGAAGGCGCTGGTCAAGGACACCTCTCCGGCTCTCTGGCCGCAGATACGAAACGAGCCCGCCCCATTGACCGCCGTGCGGATACTCCGGGGTCCCATGGCCGAGGGCTCGGCCCGGTTTCTGCTGGAGCGCCTGCATGGGCTGTCTCCGGCGTCCATCGGAGGCGCGCTGCCGCCGCAGGGCTTCTTCGAGGTTCGGCCATGAGCGGTCAGTCCCTGGCCGGTAAGCTGGCCGGAGTTGCTTTGCTGATTGCAGCCTGGGAGCTCGTCTCCCGGCAGGTTCACGGCATTGCCGTGGCCTCGCCGCTGGAAACACTGGCGGCCCTGTGGCGATTCGCGAACCAGCCGGCGTTTCTGCTGGGCGACCTGTGGACAAGCGTGTGGCGCGTCGTCCTGGGCTTCGTGGTCGGAGCGTTGTGCGGCGGCGGGCTGGGCATGATCGCCGGCTTCGTTCCCTTTGTGCGCTCCGCCTTGACGCCCGCGCGCTGGATGCTCGGCAGCGTACCCGGCGTGGTTGTGGTGATGCTGGGCATGCTCTGGTTCGGCATGGGCTCGGCCATGGTTGTGGCCATTGTGGCGTTGATGGTCGCGCCGGCCATTTTTGTGGCTGTCGTGGAAGGCCTGGGCTCCGTGGACGCCGGGCTGCTGGAGATGGCCCGAGCCTACCGCCTGACGCCGCGCATGCGCTTTGTGAATATCTACTGCCCGGCCATGGCCGCGCCCTTTGTCTCCGCAGGCATCGTGGCCTTGGGCGGCTCCATGCGCGTGGCCGTGCTGGCCGAGGCTCTGGGAGCCAACCAGGGCATAGGCCACGCCCTGGCCGTGGCGCGGACCAATCTGCAAACCCCGGAGCTGTACGCCCTGGCCTTGCTCAGCATGGCGCTTGTCGGCATTGCGGAAATGGTGTTGCTCCGTGTGGCGCGCCGGGCGTTTCCAGGAGGCAGGCCGTGAGCCCGGTACTTGTCTGCCGTTCCATATCCCAGCGTTTCGGCCCGCGCGACGTTCTGGTCAACATCGACCTGACACTGAGCCCTGGCGAGGTCCTGGTAGTGCGCGGCCCGAGCGGCGTGGGCAAGTCCACCCTGCTGCGCATAGCGGCCGGGCTCACGCCTCCGACCAGGGGCTCCGTCTCGATGCATGCAACGCGCGTCGGCGTGGTCTTTCAGGAGCCGCGGCTGCTGCCCTGGCGCACGGCCCTGGACAACGTGGCCCTGCCCCTTATTGCCTGCGGCTGCCCGGGCAAAGAGGCCAGGGCCAAGGCCCGGCGCATGCTGCACCGCATGGAGCTGAACGGTTTCTCCACGGCGCATCCGCACGAGCTCTCCGGCGGCATGCGGCAGCGTGTGTCTCTGGCCCGGGCCCTGGCCATCGAGCCGGAGCTGCTGTTTCTGGACGAGCCGTTCACCGGCCTTGATCCGAAGCTGCGACAAACCATGCTCCGCCACCTGGAGCAGTACCTCGATCAGTCCGGCGCGGCCACCATGCACGTGACCCATGATCTGGTCGAAATACCGTCCACGGCCACGCGCGTGCTGCACCTCACCCCCCGGGGACCGGAGTTCGAACCGGCGCCGCGTCACCGGGCAACGAACCATACCCATTCACTGCCAGAGGAGTAACCCGATGGATGGCAATCTGCTGCATATTTTGGCCAGCGCGAGCGAGCTGGCGCTGGCCGTACTGCTCCTGCTCGTGGCCATGTCCGCCATGAGCTGGGCGATCATCTTCATGATGTCCCGCAGGCTGGCGGCGGCCCGGCGCGGCATCCGGCAGCTCCGGCTCTGTATGCAGGACGCCGGGTCCCTGGAAAAGGCCCTACAGGACATCGACCTGCACGCCGGCCCCGCGTTCAAGGACATGGCCGAGCTTGGAGTGGAGGAGCTATCACGGCTTGCCCGCTCAGGCCATGCAGACACCCTTGCCGACGACAACATCGGCGCGGTCCTGCACCACGCCGCGGCCGGGGAGATGCAACGGCTTTCCCGTCCTCTGGCGCTGCTCGCCGTGGCGGCCAGCTCTGCGCCGTTCATCGGGCTTCTCGGCACGGTCTGGGGCATCATGCACTCATTCCACGCCATAGGGACGATGCAGTCCGCGTCCCTGGCGACGGTCGCACCCGGCATCTCGGAAGCGCTCATTGCCACGGCCGTGGGCCTTGGTGTGGCCATCCCGGCCGGCATGGCCTTCAACCTGTTCCAGAGCAGAATCGAATCCATCGAGACGGAGTACGAACGATGCGCCGCCTTGCTGCTCAACCGGATTCGCCACGAAGCCCGCGCCAATCCAGACGCAGTCACCCTTTGCCGTGACGCCGGTCCCAGGCAGGTCTACTCATGAGCCGCCGCAAGCAACGCAAGCTCGCATCGGAGATCAACGTCACGCCGTTCGTGGACGTCATGCTCGTGCTGCTGATCATCTTCATGGTCACCGCGCCCATGATGACCGAGGGCCTGGAGGTGGAGCTGCCACAGACCAAAACCGTGGAGACCCTGCCGGCCGGCCAGGACCAGATCGTGGTGGGCGTCAAGGGCGAGGGCGCGGTGTACGTTAACGAGCACGCCGTGCCGTTGGCGGCCCTTGCCAGACACCTGGGCATGACGGCAGGCAACTCGCATACCGTGCTGCTGCAGGCGGACAGATCCGTGCCGTACGGTCGCATCGTGGATGTCATGGGCCGCATCCGCGAGGCCGGCGTCCAGCATCTCGGCATCGTGGCCAGGCGGTCCGGCAGGGATGAGTGACCATGCACGGCAGCGATGTACTGATCTCCACCCTGCTGCACCTGAGCCTCCTGGCGCTGTTGCTCACCGGGCTGGGCAACACGCCGCTCACGCCGCCCGAAGACGCGTGCTACGTGGTGGGCATGGTGGAGCTCCGGCAGGCCGCCGCGCTCCCTGCGCAGGGTGCTCCCATGTCTCAGAATATAGACACAATACCGGAGGAAGAGGCGGTGCTTCCGGCAGAGCCCGAACCTTCCGTTCCCTTGCCCGAACCTGTTGTGGAGGAAGCTGTCCCGGAACCGGAACCGGAACCAGAACCGGAAGCCGCGCCTGTTCCAATCCCGGAGGTCCATAAGGACCCTGCGCCCACAGCCCCTCCAAAGCCTGAGCCGAGACGCGTTGAGAAAAAGAGGACTCCGCCAAAGCAGCGAGCCCGCGCGAAGAAGGCCGCCTCGAAGCAGACCCCAGCTTCTCAGAACAGCACCGCCTCGCCTCAGATAGCAGCAGCTCGATCCGACATCGGACAAAAAGCGGCAGCAGGAGCAGGGAGGCGCGGCAATGGCCTGTCGAACGGGCAGCCGTATCGAGTCGATGCGGTGGACATCCCGCCCCGCGTTACCCGATCGGTCATTCCAACGTATCCGCGCCGTGCGCAACGCATGCGGATCGAAGGCACCGTGCTCGTGAGCATGGTGGTGGACCCGGCGGGAAAGCCCACGAACCTTGCTGTCCGCAAGGCCGAGCCGGCAGGTGTCTTCGAGTCGGCCGCGTTGGAAGCTGCCAGGCGCTATGTCTTTCTGCCCGGCACGGTCGGCGGCCGGAACGTGTCCACTCTTGTCATGCTGCCCTTCCATTTCGTGCTGGAGGAATGACTCCGAGGGATTCGCGCATGCCACGGCCGATGGCCCCCGAAGGCTTGTGGCGATCGCGTCTAGTCCACGAGCTCCCAGCGCGTGCCGTCCGCACTCTTACTGGTTGTCACGGTCTTCCGGGCCCCGCATTTCCGACAGAACACCTCCACGGTCCGCGTCGTGGCCGTGCTGGCCGCCTCGGAGGAATGCAGGGCCGGCTGCTTGCAGAAGATGCAATCGAACTCCGGCTCCTTGTCGATGGCCATGGGGTCGTGGATCGTAAAGCTCATGCAGGCTCTCCTTGGTGGTCGGGTTGTGCAACACTTCTTCATATAACCGGGTTTGCTGCTTCTTGACCAGACACCAGCGCCAGAAGGCCTGTGCACTCATGACGGCGCATAAAAAAAGGCGGTCAGGATTTTCGTCCTAACCGCCTTGAAATATGGTGGGCAATGCAGGATTCGAACCTGCGGCCTTTGGCTCCGGAGGCCAACGCTCTATCCAACTGAGCTAATTGCCCGGAATCGAACTTTTTACGCTGCGGCTTTTCAGCCGTCAAGACTATTTACCACGGATGCGGTGATTTTCCAATTCCCCCGAATCGCGGCCGCGCGCACCTTTTCTTCCCGCCTCCCCGAAGCATTGCCGCCGCACGATCCCGGCGCTGACCGCCCTTTTTACTCTCGCGCCCAATGCTGCCCATCCACCGCCATTGCTCCCACGTTCCTCCCTCTCCCCGCGCTTCTCCAGCCGCGCCAGTCTTGCTCCGCGGCGTGCTCTCGTGTAGTCATTCATGGTTGGAGGAACACCCATGGCCTACAAGGATCTTCAGGACTTCATCAAGGACCTCGAAAAGAAGAACGAGCTCAAGCGCGTGGGCGCACTGCTCGACCCCTATCTGGAGATTGCGGAGGTCACCGACCGCGCCTCCAAGGGCTATGGTCCGGCCCTGCTCTTCACCAATGTCCAGGGCAAGAAGTTCCCTGTGCTGACCAACGCCTTCGGCTCGTACGAACGCATGCATATGGCCCTGGAGGTGGACTGCCTCGACGACGTGGCCCACCAGATCACGGACTTCATCGAGCTCGAAAAGCCCGAAGGCATCGTCAAAAAGCTCAAGATGCTGCCCAAGCTCTCGCGCATGGCCAACATCTTCCCCAAAACAGTCACCAAGGCGCCCTGCCAGGACGTGGTCATCACCGGCGACGAGGTGGACCTCTCCATCCTGCCCGTGCTCACCACCTGGCCCGAGGACGCCGGCCCGTTCATCACCCTGCCCCTGGTCATTACCAAGAACCCGGAAACCGGCATGCGCAACGTGGGCATGTACCGCATGCAGGTGTTCGACAAAAACACAACCGGCATGCACTGGCACCGGCACAAGGGCGGGGCCTACCACTACCACCTGGCCGAGCAGAAGGGTGAGCGCCTGGAGATGGCCGTGGCCATCGGACCGGACCCGGCCGTGACCTACGCCGCCACCGCGCCCATCCCGGATGAGGTGGACGAGCTCCTCTTTGCCGGGTTCCTGCGCCAGGCCCCCGTGGAAACCGTGAAGTGCAAGACCGTGGACATCGAGGTGCCGGCCAACTGCCAGTTCGTGCTCGAAGGTTATGTGGAGCCGAACGAGCGCCGCCGCGAAGGCCCCTTTGGCGACCACACCGGCTACTACTCCCTGGCCGACGACTACCCCGTGTTCCACGTCACGGCCATCACCCACCGCAAGGACGCCGTGTACCCGGCCACTCTGGTGGGCCCGCCGCCCATGGAGGACTGCTACATGGGCAAGGCCACGGAGCGCATCTTCCTGCCCATCATCAAGAAGCAGCTCCCGGAAGTCATCGACATGAACCTGCCGCTGGAAGGCGTGTTCCACAACTACTGCTTCGTCTCCATCGACAAGCGCTACCCCGGCCAGACGCGCAAGGTCATGTACGCCCTCTGGGGCCTGGGCCAGATGATGTTCACCAAGATCATCGTCATCGTGGACAAGAACGTGAACGTGCAGAACGTCTCCGAGGTGCTCTGGCGCGTGGGCAACAACGTGGACCCGCGGCGCGACCTCGTCATTGTCGAAGGCCCGCTCGACGCCCTGGACCACGCCTCGCCCACTGCCTTCTACGGCGGCAAGCTCGGCATCGACGCCACCAAGAAAGGCCCGGACGAGAACCACTTCCGCGAGTGGCCCAGCTCCCTGCGCATGGACCCGGAGGTCAAGGCCCGCATCGACTCGGTCTGGAACAAGCTGGACATCCCTCTACCCGGCGTGCCCAAGGTTCCGCCCAAAGGAAGACCGTAGATGAAGACCTCCCGCCGCATCATACTGGGCATCTCCGGCGCCAGCGGAATGCCCTACGCCCTGCGTCTCCTCTATATCCTCGCCGACAACACGGACGTTGAAACCCACGTCGTCATCTCCGACGGCGCCCGGGAAGTGCTCCGGCACGAGACGCAGCTCACCCGCGCCGGCCTAGACGAACGCCTGACCCGCGCCACCCGCGTCTACTCCCAACACGAGATCGCCGCGGCCCCGGCCTCCGGCTCCTGGCAACACCAGGGCATGGTCGTCTGCCCGTGCTCCATGGCCAGCCTCGCGGCCATCGCCAACGGCTTCGGCGCCAACCTGCTCCACCGCGCCGCCGACGTCACGCTCAAGGAAAAACGCCCCCTCATCCTCGTGGTGCGGGAAACACCGCTCAACCTCGTCCACCTGCGCAACATGACCGCCGCGGCCGAGGCCGGCGCCACCATCATGCCGGCCTGCCCCGGCTTCTATACCCGGCCCGCCAGCATCGAGCAGCTCGTCGACCATCTCGTGGCCCGCATCCTCGACCAGCTCGGCGTGCCGCACGACCTCTCCTCCCGCTGGGAGGGGTGAGCTTCAACTTTTTTTGATGTATCGTGGCGAGAGGGACACCTTTTAAAAAAGGTTCTCCCTCTCGCGCTCTCCTTTCCTAAACTTTTCAATGAAAAGTCTTGGGAAAGGGGGTCTGGGGGAATAACCTTTCTTCAGAAAGGTTTTCCTCCAGAACAACTGCACACAAAATATTCCTAGAGAAAGGAGCGGATATCATGAATCATACCATCACCTGGCACGGCCACGCGAACTTCCAGCTCACCGCCGGCGACGTTTCGGTGATCATCGACCCGTTTTTCGAGGGCAATGCATTCGCCACGGTGGACCCGGAATCCATCGAGAAGCTGGACATAATTCTGGTGACGCACGACCACGGGGACCACGTGGGCCATGCCGTGGAGCTGGCCAAGCGGACCGGCGCCATGGTGGGCGCGGTGGTGGGCACGGCAGGCAAACTGGTGGAGCAAGGCGTGCCGCAGGAGCAGATCATCAACGGCATCGGCTTCAACATCGGCGGGTCGGTGACGGTGAAGGGCGTGACCATCACCATGACGCAGGCGTTCCACTCGTCGGACACGAGCGTGCCCGTGGGCTACATCCTCACCTTCCCGGACGGCTACACAGCGTATCACGCCGGGGACACGGGAATTTTTTCGAGCATGGAGCTCTGGGGCAAGCTCTACGCCATCGACCTGGCCATGCTGCCCATCGGCGGCGTGTTCACCATGGACCCGCGCCAGGCCGCCATGGCCTGCTGGATGCTGGACTGCGACGCCGTCGCGCCCATGCACTGGGGCACGTTCCCGGTGCTGGAGCAGAGCACCGACGAGTTCGAGCGGCTGCTGAAGCAGGAGGCCCCGGACTGCGCCATGCTGCGCCTGGAGCCGGGCAAACCCACCGAGGTGAAAGCCGCCAGCGGCGACACGTGCGGGTGCAATGACGAGTGAGTATGGGCCGGATGAGAGAAAAGAAAGTTGAGGAAGCCCCGCCTTGGTCTGAGGACTGGGGCGGGGAAATTATCAGCAACCTCTTTACACACAAATGAATCCATAATAATATTTCAAATAAAAAAGGAGCGCCAAATGCCCGCTGACAACAAAACACTTGATAAGAGTATTAAAGTCATCGAACAATCGCTCCCTGAAATTCTTAAACGTAGCCCCTCCCCTGACCTCATCAGCTTTGAACAATTAGGGCTTAAAGATGCCCCACCGTCGGTTCCTTATATTCTTGAACTCACTGGAGCCATCCGCAAAACGCAGGGGACAAGTAACGTTTATGTGTTAGAAACGACTCGAGACAAACAAGAGCGTTATCTATCCGACCTGAGAGAGTGTATTAATACTATCTTGGTAAAACTTAAAGAGAATCCATTTAACAGACTCTCTAAAAATGAAATCACTCCCATCCTTCAAGAATACAATCTTGACCCATACTACTATAGTATACTGCAAATATTATCTCTAGAGCACCTAGCTGTAAGTGTAGGAGCTGGGCGCACAGGTGGCTTTGAACTATATACAACAAAAACACAAGACAAAACGATAGATGACACCGCAAAAGACCTATCAAAATTTAAGGACGGTGAAAAAAAAGCACAAGAGAAAAAGCACGAAAGCAAACTCTACCCTTATGCACACGAAATCCTGTCTCAAGAGGGGTACCAAGCGGTTACGCTGGGTGTAAAACGCCGACTCCCGGGACGATGGAATACGCCTGACGTCATTGGATATAGACTTAACAGGTTTAGTGTTCTTTGTGGTGCTGAAATGGAAGTCGTTACTGTGGAAGTAAAATGGCAAGTCGATAAAGAAGCCATTGCCGAAGCGCATTCCCATCAGCGCAAAGCACATAAAAGCTATCTTATGGCCCATCAGGAGCTAATGGATATTGATGGACCATCCATCTGCGACCTTGGAGAAAAAGGTATCGGGCTTATATGTCTCATCAACAACCAGTTCTTTATTCATAGCCATCCAAGAGCAAATTCAATATCACTCAAAGACATCGATGATTTCCTGAATGATGCTTTAGAGACCGAAGACCGTAAAAGCCTTCAGGAAGAAATCGCGCAGGCATTTTGCAGCGGCGCATTGTCCCCTCTTCTTCCCAGCTCATAAGCACTGATATAGCCTGACCCCCTCACAACAACCCACCATCCCAGTTCATAACAGTCGTTCTCCCAGGATCAGCCACTTCTTTCGGCCTGACCTCGTCCACGGTCACGAACCAGCGGTAGCCGGCGTTTTCCAGCGTCTGGCGGTGCTCGGACAGGTCCACGGGCCAGCTCGGGAAGAGCCAGAGGTTCTGCCCCATGGTCCGCGGCCAGTAGACCTCGCCCTTGGGGCTGGTCAGCGGCTCGCGCTGCTTGATGGGCGCGGGTGTGTGGCGTGAGACGCACGCCGGCCAGAACCCGCCCGTGACAATGCCCAGCGGCAGCGGCGAGTGCTGCGGCAGCGCCAGGTAGTCGTCCCTGCCCAGCTCCGGGCTGACAATGGCCCCGGTAAAGCCGAGCCCGGCCAGCGACTCCACGGCCAGCGCGTTGGAGATGTTGCAGAACGGCCCGGCCAGGATCTGCCACTCCGGCACCTTGCGCTTGCCCTCGGTCTTGCGTTGCGGCTCGGGCTGGCGTTCCGGCAGCAGCGCCATCTGCCACGGCGCGTTGAGCACGAAGGTCCGCGCCCCCTGCTTGACCATGCGCAGCAGCACGGCGCGCCACAGCTTTTCCTCGTCCGGCCAGATGACCGGCGGCAGCCACCACCACGTGCGCGGCAGGAAGGTCCGCGAGACCTGGTCGATGAGCCGCGGCGACATCCACAGCGCGAGCTGCCCGCGGAACTTGGTATCCTTGCCCTTGGGCGGGGAGCGGCGCACCAGCATGTCGATGATCGGCTCCTTGCCCGCCACGTACCGCTCCGGCAGCCGCGGCTGGAACTTCGACTCCCCGGGCGACTTGATCTCGGGCCTGCGCTGCGCCTCGGCCTCCATCGCGTTGATGCGCTCCATCAACTGCGGCTCCTGCCGGTCCACCAGATATACCGGCGTGCCGGACGGCGGCACCTTGCCCCGCGGTACGAACGGCCGTTTGCCGCCCTTGCTCTGAAACTTTCCGCTCTTCCCGTACTTGCCGTCCTTCCCGTCTTTGCCCTTGGGGCCGCGGCGATCATCCCTGAAAGACGTGCTCTTGCCGTTCGGGGATTTTTTGGGGAAGGGGCCGGAGTCCGGCGGGATATCCAGCGTGCCGGCCTTGGGCACGGCCTTGCTCACCTTGAGAATGCGGTGGTGCTTCTCGTCCTCGGAGCCGATGCGCAACAAATCCCGTGGAATAAGCGGCACACGCGGTTTGAGATACGCCGTGCCTTCGGGTGTGCGCGCCACGGTGCCCACGAACAGGCCGGAGCCGGTGCGGCCGGCGTCCTTGGGTCCGGGCAGGGGCAGCTGCCGGCTCTGTGGCAAAAAGCGCGAGCGGCTGGTGGGCCGCCCCAGCGCGCGCTCCAGGATGGCCTCGGCCTCCTTGCGCATGGCCGGGTCCCGGCCCTGGTCGCGCAGCATGCGGTACGCCGTGGTCGTGTAGTAGACGTAATGCGCGCCCTTCTTGCGGCCCTCGATTTTCCAGCAGGCCACCCGGGGCACCTCCAGCAGCGTCTTGACCATGAGGTCCAGGCCGAGATCGAAGCAGGAAAAGAAGCGGTCCTTGTGCCTGCCCCTGGCGTAGATGCGGCGGCACGGCTGCACGCAACGGCCGCGCAGGCCGCTCTTGCCGCCCAGGGCCGTGGACCAGTAGCAGCGGCCGGACACGGCGTAGCACAACGCGCCGTGGACAAAGACCTCCAGGTCCATATCCTCCGGGCAGGTTTCGGCCATGGCCTTTATTTCCTCGATGTCCAGCTCGCGCGGGAGCACCACGCGGGAGACGCCCAGCTGTGACGCGGTCTGCAGCCCGGCCGTAGGCGAAAGCGCCGCCAGGGTGGAGAGATGCAACTCCCCCTGGAACCCGGCCTGGCGGGCGACCTCGACCATTCCAAGATCCTGGACAATCAGCGCATCGGGAGACGGGGTATTGGGCCGCGAGAACCGCTCCACAAGCCGCCCGGCGGCGGCCAGGTCCCCCGGCTTGAGCAGCGTGTTGAACGCAAGATAGAGCTTGGCGTCGTGGGCGTGTGCAAGATCCGCCAAAGCCATGGTTTCCTTGACGGCGAAGTTCGAAGCCTGCATTCTGGCAGAGAAATGTTTAAGACCCATGTATATGGCGTCTGCCCCGGCGGCCAGAGCCGCGAGGAACGCCTGTCTGTCGCCTGCGGGAGCCAATATCTCCGGGCGATGATTCTTCTGTGCCTGCGACAGATCTGATTGCATGTCCGTCATTTATCCTATTCTCCTACGAGGCGCATGCCGATGAAAAGCGTAAAAGCGCCGGTATACCTGCGTAATATTCAATGTCAGGAGCTTACCGTATTGGACGTCGTGCCGTTCGGTCAAACGTCCACTGGCGTCACCCATTGTTTTGCCCTGCGGCTGGAAGATCCGGGCTGGTCGCACTGGCGGCCCGGCCAGTTCGTCATGGTCCGCCACCCCAGCTTCGGCCTGGAGCTGATCTGGGGCCGGGCCTTCTCCATCAGCCGGCTGGTCTCCTCCGGCCTCTCCCTGTTCATCCAGGCCCAGGGGCGCGGCTCGGAACGCCTGTCCGCAGCCAACCCCGGCGACAAGGTCACGGTCTGGGGCCCTTTGGGCAACGGCTTCGCCATCCAGGACAAGCGCACCCTGATGCTGGCCGGCGGCGTGGGCATTGCGCCATTCCTGGCCTACGCCGAGAACCACCCCACGCCCCACAAGCTGGAGCTGATCTTTGGCCACCGCCTGCCCCTGGAGACGTACCCGTTTGACAACGCCAAGACCCTGGTCCCGGAGATGACCGTGAGCAGCTTCCATGAGCGCTCGCCCGAAGATCTGCCCGTGTTTCTGGAGATGGTGGACGAGGCGATCATGAATCACGCCACCAGCGGCCTCGTGCTCGCCTGCGGGCCCACGCCGTTTCTGCGCGCCGTTAAACAGATGGCGGCCAAGCACGGCGCAATGGCACAACTTTCCCTGGAAAACAAGATGGGATGTGGTGTGGGCGCGTGCCTTGGCTGCGTGATCAAGGACACCAAGGGCGAAAACGTGCAGGTCTGCTCCAAGGGACCGGTCTTCTGGTCCCACAAGATAGAGCTGTAAGGAACCAAGGATATGGCCTCCAAGACGCCGACAATATCGGACCCCCGTGTATCGCTGCCCGGCCTCGACCTCAAGAACCCCATTATGACCGCGTCCGGCACGTTTGGCTACGGTCTTGAGTACGCCTCTTTCGGCAAGCTGGAGGACCTGGGCGCCATCGTGGTCAAGGGCCTTTCCCTCAAGCCGCGCGCCGGCAACACCATGCCTCGCATCGCCGAGACGCCGTGCGGCATGCTCAACGCCATCGGCCTGCAGAACATCGGCGTGGAACGCTTTCTGGAAGAAAAGCTCCCGGCCCTGCCCCACGACACCACACCGGTCATCGCCAACCTCTACGCCTGCGACGCCGCCGAGTTCGGCGAGCTCGCCGCCGCGCTGGCCGCGGACGAGCGTATGGGCGCGCTGGAGGTGAACGTCTCCTGCCCCAACGTGGCGGCCGGCGGCCAGGCGTTCGGACAAGACCCCAAGCAGGCCGCAGCCGTGACCCGCGCCGTGAAGGACGCGGCCGGGGACAAGCCGGTCATGGTCAAGCTCTCGCCCAACGTGGCGGATATCACCACCGTGGCCAAGGCCGTGGCCGACGCCGGCGCGGATATGCTGACCTGCATCAACACCCTGCTGGGCATGGCCGTGGACCTGAAAACACGGCGCCCCCGCCTGGCCAACGTGGTGGGCGGGCTCTCCGGCCCGGCCATCAAACCCGTGGCCCTGCGCTGCGTCTGGCAGGTGTGCCAGGCCGTGGATATCCCGGTCATCGGCGTGGGCGGCATCTCCAACGCCACCGACGTCCTGGAGTTCATCCTGGCCGGCGCGCACGCCGTGCAGATCGGTACCGCCAACTTCATGCGGCCGGATACCGTGTTCTCCATCGTCAACGAGCTGCCCATCCTCATGAACGGCTACGGCGTCATGACGCTGGACGACCTGCGCGGCACCCTGGAAACCTGATCTCGGGCTCCCGCTAAGGAACTTAGTTCCCTGGACTCCATACAGGAGTCCGGGGGCTACTGGGTCCCGGTAGAGGACATAACGTCGAGATATCTCTGGCTGCCTCCGGCGGCCAGGGGAATTCAATTCCCCTGGACCCCAGAAAGGGGTCAAGGGGCCACTAGCCCCTTGCAGGGGGACTGGGGGACGGCGTCCCCCAGAAAGATATTGCAATATGCGTTGGGCGGTGCGGGTCAGAGATCGCGCCAATGGCCTGCAGCCCAGGCGCCGTCCGGCTGGCGGTGTCCGGGCACCCACACCTGGCCTGGCTGCGGTTCTCCCGTGTACTTCCAGTATCCGGTACCGGGGCCGGTCTCCAGCCACATGAACTCAGGCCCCGGGCTGGGCGGCCGCGAGTAGCCCACGCCGGCGTCGCCATCATTCCCTTCACCGAACGAGCAGGCGCCCAGACCGAGGCATCCCGCCCCCAGGCAAAGTGCAAGCAGCACCGCGACGAGCCGGTGCATCCAACCAGAGTGTTCCTTCACGCGCATCATGAGTGCCCCCAAAAACATGACCCGGGCCGGTGCAAACAAAAGGCCCATGATTATTGATACATGGTGGCGTGATTTCGTGTCAAGAAATCAGGGCTGGGGGGATTTTGGGATGTGGGGATGCCGCCGGCCGCCCAGAAAACGGCATGCGCCCGGTGACCGGAAGGACATAGTTCCCCCAGCCCCAGAACGGGGTCAAGGGGCCAGGGCCCCTTGCAGGGAGTTTTGAGGGACAGCGTCCCTCAAACCAAGGGGCTCTGCCTCTTGGGACGGGGCGAGTCAGGGGCAGCGCCCCTCGGAAAATCTGGGCAGAGCCCTCGGACGCAAGGTGGTCTAGTGCACGGTGTCGGACTCGCACTTGACCGTCGTGTTGATCGCATGCTTGCACAGCTTCTCGAAGTATTCCTTCACGCGATCATCCTGCCGCCACTCTCCAAAAATCTCCTGCCACGTGCTGAAGTCCATGAAAGCCTGGTCGAGCTGGGACTCATGGCTCTGCACCCACACATTGAACAGGTGCATCTCGGCCTGGAAATCTTTGGTGTCGAAGACATCGCCGGAGATGCCAAAAGGATACTTGTCGCCTTCAAAGATGGTGACGACCTGCTTGCAGAGTGTGGCCATGGACTTTTCATAGTCGATGGGCTTGTTGTTGAGCTCTTCGACTATGCTGATGTACAGCGGATACTCTTCCTCAATGCGTTTGACCGCTTCGTCAGGAATGCGCACGTACAGTGTGTCATCTTCTTCGCGGATAAAATAAAAGCGGATCCAGTTTTCGAACTGCATCAGCCTGCTGATGTCCTGTATGGCGTTCTGCATGGTTTCATTGTCGTACGACATGAGGGCTCCTTCGTCTTGTTTCCAAATAGATGTACAAGAATCACGGGGACTCTCGTGAATTTCGCTCAAGGCCTTTAAGTGGACATCCTTGGGCCGGACGTCAAGCCCAAACCGGACGATCGCCACACAGCGCACCGCTACAATATATTGAAATCTCTAGCGTTCACTCGGCAACAAAAGTATCCCACGCCAGGCGGCTGCGAATGGCCTCGCGCGATGCCTCCAGGTCCCTGCATATCGCCTCGGCGGAAGCGCCGGTGGCAGCGTCGTCCTCCAGTTGCCGAAGCACGGCCGCGTGGGAATCGAGAATCCTGTACGTGCGGGAGCCGCCAAAAGTGCCGCCCCGGTGCATGGCCCACATGGCCAGGGCGTCGTGCGCGTGGTCCACGTCGTTCCATGGTGGCAGCGTGGCCAGCTGCAGCCCGGCGGCGCGAATCACGGCCTCGGTATCGCGCAGCACCGTTGCCCCGCCCCACTCGATATCTTCAAAAAACTCGCGGCGGTAGACTGCTCTGTGAAAACCGATAAGGAAGTAGCCGCCATCCAGCGACGGTGCGATGACGGCGTCGTGCTCGCCAAGAGCATCCAGTGCCCCCACGGCCAGGGCCTGGGGATAGTCCGGCACGTCGCAGCCCATCAGCACGGCGCGGTCCACACTCCGAAACGCCTCTTCAAAGGCATTGGCCATGCGCGCGCCAAGGTCATCCCCATGCTGCGGCGCGTACTCCAGATCCGCGCCCAGCAGACGGCGCATCGCCGGCCCGGCCTCTGGCGGATCAAAGCACACGCGCAGCGTCACGCCCTCCCCGGCCGCCTGCCGCAGACCGTCCACCGTGTCCAGCAGAAACGCCTCGTACAGCGCCAGGGTAAGCGCCTGCGCCTGATCCCGGCCCATGAGCGGTGCGAGGTCGCGCTCCAGCCGCGTCTTCACCGCGCCGGGCTCCGGGCTGCGGGCAAAGAGCATAATCATGTTCGTGTGTTGACTCACGTGCTCCGCCGCCTGGGGTAGTGCCGGGCCAGCCGCGTGGCCGGAACACCCAGCCCGTACAGCAGCCGCAGCACCGTGTTGCGCGCGGCCGCGAACAGGACGCCCTCCTCCCGATAACGCCTCGCGGAGGTGACTGCCTTGCCCGGCGCGAACGCGGGCCGGCGGCCGCTGCGGCCTACGCTGTGCATGATGGCCACGTCCTCCATGAGCGGCAGGTCCGGGTAGCCGCCAAGCTCGCGAAAGAGCCGCGCCGTGAAGAACTGGGCCTGGTCGCCGTACGGCGTGGCCAGCAGGCGATTGCGCAGGCCGGCCACTCCGGCCATCAGGCGGAAGAAGAAGCCGTCGTCGTCAAAGGCGAGATGAAACGCCCCGGCCTCGGGCAGGCCGGCCGGCATCTGGCCAAGACGAATGAGCGCCACTACCGGGCCGAGCACGGCCGCCACCTGTTGCAAGCCATCATCGGGCAACCGCGTATCCGCATGCAGAAACAGAAGAATCTCGCCGCTGGCTGCTGCCGCCGCCGCGTTCATCTGCCGGGCGCGACCAGGAGGCGAAGCCACGCCACGCACACCGCCGTGCACACCACTGTTCTCGGGGGCCAGGGCGGCCAGGGTGTCGCCTTCCGGGTCGACCACGAGAATCTCCACGTCCGCCACATCCGTTGCCGCGGCGGCCAGCGCCTTGATGTGGGCGATGTGGTCGTTGATGCGCACGGCCTCGTGGAGCACGGGCACGATGACCGAGATCGTGCACGCCGTGGGCGGGCTCTGGTGAATGGTCTGCATGGCGGCCGCGGGGGTGATTCCCTGATTCCGAAATTCCGTGGTTGCGCGGGTCAGCGATTCCGGCCAGGCACGAGAAACAACCGAGTCGGAGAGCACACTGCCGCCCCCACGTAATCGGGTCTGCTACAACACGACAGTCGCACGGCGGCGGTCTCTGCCGCACACCATCTCGCAACGCAGGGTATGCAGAGGCCCGGCGCGGCGGTGCTCCATGCAGCCCGCAGACTGCATGGCCGTGCCGGACCGGGCCTTCCGTTCGGGTATTGTGCCGGGCGCTAGACGTCCAGCTCCTCTTCCAGCCACTTGCGGATGGAAGGCGTGAGCTCGTGGATGCCCTTGAGGCCACCGATCTCGTGCATATACTGCGCAGACAGGTCGTCCGGCAGCTTCTTCTCGCACAGGGTGGTGGAGCCGTACTTGGTCATCTTCATGAGCACGACCTTGGGCTCCTCCCAGGTATCGACCACAAAATAGATGGAGTAGTCGTCGGAGCCGGTGACGGGCGGCCGCATGGCGTCGCGCCAGTTGTTGTTGCCCCACTCCAGGTACATGGTCACGGCGTCGGTGTGGACCATGTCCCAGTTGACCTCGTTGAGCCACTGCTTGCAGGCATTCTCATCGCTCATCAGGCGCTCCTTTTCGTAATCGTGGACCGGCGGCCGGCGTCTCCCGCAGAGTTATCGCCGGCGCTTGCCGCGGCCCCATGGGCCGGAATGGTATTGTTACACGATGTGCGAGTAACCGACAATGCGCTTGAAGTCCGGCGACTTCCCATCGAGCGGTTCGAGCAGAAGAATGCCGCACACATCGTCGCGGAACCAGACCACCTGGCAGGGAATTCCGCGCAGCAACGGCTTGAGCAGATCGGTATCAGCCTGAACCACGATCTCCTTGCCGGTCGACATATGCGCAGCGGCGTCTCTGGGGCAGCGGACGCGCAGGCCGGCTGCGGACAGGTCGATCACCTCGGCGGCGTACTTTTTCCCGTTGATGGTCAGCTCGCACGGCTGCGGGGTAAAGAACTGATAGCGCAGGAAGTTGCGATACTCGGACGTGCCTTTCAGAAAATGCTTGTCCAGGTAGATCATGAACTTGCGCGCCGCGTCGAAATCCGGGTCATTCTCCAGCGCGAGCTGCAGACACTTGCGACAGGTCACGTAATCCTGCTTCTCGAAGTAGACCCGCGCCGCGTTGAACACGATATGGTGGTCGTCGGGCGTGGCCCGGAGCAGCGCGTTGTAGAGCTCCAGCGCTTCCTGATACCGGCCGCTCTTGCGCGAGGCAATGCTGGCCATGTTGAGCTCGTGCTTGTGCGCCGAGAACGAGGCTTCGTAGTCCGGAAGCTCGCGCAGCAAGGTCAGCGGCATGTCGGCGAGCTCCTGTTCCGTGGCGCCTGGCACGTGGTGCTTGCTCAGCTGCAACGCCTTGTAGACGATCATCTCGTCCGGGCTCAGCCGCGAGGGCTTGCCCTCGCTGGACTCCAGTTTGTCCCGCGTGCTCTCCAGCAAAGGCAGAACCACGTTGTCGTAGTGCGTCTTGTCCGGAATGAACTTGGCGAAGAAATCTTTGAGCGGCACCGCGCGCGACACCGTGGTGGGCAGGCCCTTGGCTTCCGTGGCGGTCACGAGCACCTGGTCGCCGTCCAGAAAGATGGCGAACCAGTTGACCCGGCGCATCACCTCCTGCTTGGTGACGCCGTCCCCCAGGCTGGAGCTGCCCAGGGTGTAAAATGATCCTGCAAGCTTCGGCATGTTCCCCCCGGAAACGTCATGCGCGCAAACAAAACACAGTTGGATAGAGCATGGGGTCTATCACCAATCCTGCAACATTCCTAGCCTGTTCCAGGTGTTATGGGCCAGTATAGATGTTCGGTCCGGGCACCCGCCATATTTGCCTATACAACACAATACACCGGCCTGCGGACAGGAACGTATCCCAATACTCACTTCAAGGATGCGACAAAGTCGGCCCACTCCTCCTTTGGCGGCAGGGCGTAGGCCGTATAGCGTATCTCGCCGCCGCGCGCCACACCCAGCACCACGGGGATGCCGTCGATGCCAAGGCTCCTGGCAAAGGTAAGGTGCTGGTCCATGAGCACCGGCATCTCCAGCTGCAAATCCTCAACAACCTGGCGCACCGCAGCTGCGTCCTCGCCGTAGTTCACGGCGTACACGGCCACGCCGTTTCCATGGCCGTAGGTGTTGAACTGCTTGAGGTGGCGCATCACCGGCTTGCAGTACTGGCACCAGGAGGCGAACACCGCGATGACCGCCGGCGTTTCCCTGGCGATCTCCTGCAGCGACTGCACCTCGCCGCCCACGCTGGTCAGCACCATGTCCGGAAGCTGATCGGCCGAGAGTTCCAGCGTGCCCTGCCCCTGGAAGAACACCACGTAGAAGCCCACGCCAAAGGCGAGGCCGAGCACCAGCGCGAGCACACTGCGGACCGGTCCGTGCGGTATCGGTATCATCGACATCGGCTTCCTCCTGGTTGGCGAGCGGTGTGTGCCGGCTATGGATGCTGGCGAGAGGGAAACCCTTTGAAAAGCCTTCAGCCCTTGGGCGCGGTCGTTTGCGCCGTAGGGATGAAGAAGCAGCGCGGTTCTCCCTCTTTAATCTGGCAAGAGGGAAACCCTTTGAAAAGCCTTCAGCCCTTGGGCGCGGTCGTTTGCGCTATAGGGATGAAGAGAGCAGCGCGGTTCTCCCTCTCGCGCTCTCCCTTCCTAAACTTTTTAGCGGGGCTGTTCTTGCTGCGTTTGCAAACGCAGCAAGAACAGCCCGAATTAATAAAAAAGATCAGCGAAAAGTCTTTGGAAAGAGGGTCCGGGGGAAAAAACTTTCTTCAGAAAGGTTGTCCCCCGAAAAACTCCACTAGTCCCGCAAGGCCGTGATCTCTTCCTTGGCCGCGTCCCAATCCGGGGTATCCCAGCCATGGGGCTCGGCGGCCGGCACGCAGACCTCGGCCATCTCGCCGCGGCTGGTGACTGTGACGGCGATCTCGCCGCCGTGTCGGCGAGCCTTGGCACTGTAGCGGGCGGTGAGCGCGGCGGCCTCGCGCACGGTCTCCGGGCTCCACGGCCGGCCCGGCCACTGCCGTCCCAGGCAGAGTGGTCCGGGGAAGTCCTTGACCTTGAAGAGCAGATCGCCGGCAGCGGCCAGCTCTTCGATGCGCGTGTTGTCCTCCTGGTCGCGGCCCACCGTGAGCCAGCTGTCGCCTTTCCAGAACTGGCGGCCCAGGTTGGCCATCTCGAAGTCGTTGGCCGCGGGCGATTCGCTCCACTTGAGCACCGGCCAGTAGCGCTTGGCAGACTCCACCTCAGCCAGCATGCAGCCGCCGGCAGGGGTGGGAATTTCGGGCAGCTTGTACGTCTCGGCCAGGGCCAGCTGCGACTTGCGGCCGCGGCCGGAGATGTTCAGCAGCCGCTCGCGGTCCAGCACGCCAGCCTCCTCGGGCGGTGTGGGCGTGAGCCGTTGCGCGCACAGCGGCCGGACGAGATAATCGCGCACCTCGGCGTCGCGGCTGATTATGTTCAGGGCGTCGCGGCGCTGGGACATGGGCCGCTGACCCACCACCTCGCCGGAAATGATGGCCTTGGCCCCGAGCTCAAGCATGCGCAGCTTGGCGCGGCGGAGCATCAGAATCTTGCAGTCGATGCAGGGGTTCAGCACCTTGCCGAAGCCGTGCGGCGGACCCTGCATGAGTTTGGCGTACTCGTCGCCCACGTCCACGGCCTCGATATCGATGCCGTACATCTCCTGCCACTCGGGGATGCGGTGGGGCTTGCCGAAGAAGGGGCTTGTAAAGTGCAGGGCTTTGACGGTGCGTCCTTGCTCCTGCACGACCTTGGCCGCGATTATGGAATCCAGCCCTCCGGAAAAAAGGGCGACAACGTCGTATTGATGCATGGTTGTGGTATCCTAAGCAGGATCAGTCAGGTAGGCAATGGGCTTGGCGAAGCGCGTCATTTCCATGTGCATTTCCGGTGTCATCTTTTTTGCCCCTGCTCGCCCATTATCAATAAAAATAATGTGTTGAATTTTAAAAATCGTTTACAAAAGCAGTTGCATTTTCGATGGCGGACGGTCTTCCTGCCATGAAAACCATATCCTCTCAACTACCGCGTCCCAGCCCGACGCCGCACTCATCCCGTCCCAAATCCGCCCCGCATCCTCAGCCCCCGGCTCTCGCGCCTCCGCGCCCCATCCGGAAACCCGCTCGCCGCACACCATTTGCCCCCGCTGCCCGGTTCTGGTACAGCCTTGTCCACCCGGGCGATTCGGCCCGGAACCCTCAGCCAGACTATTTTTCGGAGGACGTCTCATGGCGAAGAAGAACGCTGATCCGCAAGATTTGCGCGCCGAAGCTCTGCGCACCGCGCTTTCCACCATAGAACGCAAGTACGGACAGGGTTCGGTGATGAAGCTCTCCGACGATGCGCACGTCGCCATCCCGGTCATTCCCACGGGGTCCATCGGCCTCGACATCGCCCTGGGCGTGGGCGGCATTCCGCGCGGCCGCGTCTCGGAAATCTACGGCCCGGAGTCATCGGGTAAGACCACCCTCGCCCTGCACATCATTGCCGAGTGTCAGAAGCGTGGCGGCACCGCCGCATTCATCGACGCCGAGCACGCCCTGGACGTGAACTACGCCCGCCGCCTGGGCGTGAAGACCGAGGAGCTGCTCATTTCGCAGCCCGACTACGGCGAGCAGGCCCTGGACATCGCGGACATGCTCGTGCGCTCCGCCGCCGTGGATGTGGTGGTCGTGGACTCCGTGGCCGCGCTCATCCCCCAGGCCGAGCTGGAAGGCAACATGGGCGAGACCCAGGTGGGCGGCCATGCCCGACTCATGTCCCACGCCATGCGCAAGCTCACCGGCACCATCCACAAGTCCCAGACCTCCGTGGTCTTCATCAACCAGACCCGCATGAAGATCGGCACCATGGGCTACGGCAGCCCGGAGACCACAACCGGCGGCAACGCCCTCAAGTTCTACTGCTCCGTGCGCCTGGACATCCGCAAGATCCAGACCCTGAAGGACAAGGACGAGGTCTACGGCTCCCGCGTGCGCGTCAAGGTGGTCAAGAACAAGGTCGCCCCGCCCTTCCGCGAGGCCCTGTTCGACATCCTCTACGGCACCGGCATCTCCCGCGAAGGCGAGTTGCTGGACCTGGGTGTGGACAACGGCGTGGTAGAAAAGAGTGGCGCCTGGTACGCCTTTGGCACCGAGCGCCTGGGCCAGGGCAAGGAGAACGTGCGCGTCTTCCTCCAGGAGAACACGGAACTGCGCGATTCCGTGGAAAAGAAGCTCCTGGAGCACCTGGGCCATGCGCTGCCCACCCCGCCGGCCGAGGCCGAGGAGCTGAAGACCGAGAAGGCCGAAGGCTAGACAGATCACAACAGTTCCGGAAACGCGGTTTCCGGTTGTTCCATATGAACACGCGCGCAGGCGCGACACAAACAAAAGGGGCCCTTCGAGGCCCCGTTTCAAACGTATGAGCAATCTGACTGCAGGCGAGATCCGAACCAAGTTCCTCGAATTCTTCAGGTCGCACGGCCACAACGTGGTGGAGTCCGCCCCCCTTATTCCCAAGGACGACCCCACCCTGCTCTTCACCAACGCCGGCATGGTCCAGTTCAAGAAGCTCTTCCTGGGGCAGGAAAAGCGGGACTACGTGCGCGCCACCACCTCGCAGAAGTGCCTGCGCGTAGGCGGCAAGCACAACGACCTGGAGAACGTGGGCCGCACCGCGCGCCACCTCACGTTCTTCGAGATGCTGGGCAACTTCTCCTTCGGCGACTATTTCAAGGAACAGGCCATCGGCTTTGCCTGGGAGTTTCTGACCAAGGAGCTCAAGCTCGATCCCGAGAGGCTCTACATCACGGTCTACACCGACGACGACGAGGCCTCCGACCTGTGGCAGAAGGTCGCCGGCGTGCCGCTGGAGCGCATCTACCGCCTGGGCGAGAAGGACAACTTCTGGTCCATGGGCGACACCGGCCCCTGCGGCCCCTGCTCCGAAATCATGTACGACCAGGGCGAGCACGTGGCCTGCGGCCCGGACTGCGGCATCGGCGTGTGCGAGTGCGACCGCTTCCTGGAGATCTGGAACCTCGTGTTCATGCAGTATGACCAGCTCGAAAGCGGCGAGCGCGTACCCCTGCCCCGGCCCTCCATCGACACGGGCATGGGCCTGGAGCGCGTCGCGGCCGTGTGCCAGGGCGTGTACTCCAACTTCGACATCAATCTTTTCCAGGACATCATGGGCTACACGGCCAAGCTCTCCGGCGTGGCCTACAACACCGCCGAGGAGACGGGCACGGCCCACCGCGTCATCGCGGACCACAGCCGCTCCATTGCCTTCATGATCGCCGACGGCATCCTGCCCTCCAACGAGGGCCGCGGCTATGTGCTGCGCCGGCTCATCCGCCGCGCCTTCCGCTTCGGCCGGCTGCTCGGCCTGCGCGACCCCTTTCTGCACAAAACCGCCTTCGAGGTCGTGCGGCTCATGGGCGACGCCTTCCCCGATCTCGTGGAGCGCAAGGACTTCATGGAAAAGGTCGTGCGCGAGGAAGAGGAACGCTTCAGCCTGACCCTGGACAAGGGCCTGGCCATGCTCAACGAGGAGCTGGAACGCATCGCCGAGGAGAACGGCAAGCGCGAGGTCTCCGGCGAGTTCTCCTTCAAGCTCTACGACACGTTCGGCTTCCCCATCGATATCGTCAACGATATCGCAGAGAAGCAAGGATTTACCGTAGACGAGAACGGCTACAATGAGCACATGGCCAGCCAACGCAAACGCGCCAAGGCCGCCTGGAAAGGCAGCGGCGAAGCCGACCTGGGCTCCGTGTTCCACACCCTGCTCGAACAAGGTGTACGCTCCGGCTTTACCGGCTACGAGTCACTGGCTGAGAAGTCCCGCGTCATCGCCCTGCTCGACGAGTCCGGTGCCCGCGTTGAGCAACTCGCCTCCGGCAGCAAAGGCTACCTGGTCACCGAGTCCACGCCCTTCTACGGCGAGTCCGGCGGCCAGCTCGGCGACACCGGCACAGTCGTCACCCCCGGCGGCCGCGCCACGGTGGAAAACGCCCTGAAGCCCAACCCGCACCTCACCGCCCACGTCATCACCGTGGAAGACGGCGAGATCGCCGAAGGCCAGGAAGCCGAGCTCGTGGTGGAGGAAGGCCCCCGTCTGGCCACTGCGCGCAACCACACCACCACACACCTGCTGCACGCCGCCCTGCGCAAGGTTCTGGGCGAGCACGTCAAGCAGGCCGGCTCCCTTGTGGGTCCGGACCGCCTGCGCTTCGACTTCACCCACATCGCCGCCCTCACGCCTGAGGAAATCGCGGCCGTGGAGCGCGAGGTCAACCGTGCCGTTCTCGCCAACGCCCCGGTCTGCACCAGCGTGCTCTCCTATGAAGAAGCCGTGGCCCGCGGCGCCATGGCTCTCTTTGGCGAGAAGTACGAGGAAGAGGTCCGCATGGTCGAAGTCCCGAACTTCTCCACCGAGCTGTGCGGCGGCACGCATCTCACTTCCACGGGCCAGGCCGGCCCCTTCGTCATCCTGTCCGAGTCCGGCGTGGCCGCCGGCGTGCGGCGTATCGAGGCCGCCACAGGCTGGAACGCCCTGGACTACTACGAGCAGCAGCGCTCCGCCGTGCACGACGTGGCCGGCGCGCTCAAGCTGCGCTCCGCCGCGCCCGAGGACGTGGTCAAGCGGATCAGAACCCTGCAGGATGAGCTGAAGAAGCTCGCCAAGGACAACGAAAAGCTCGCGGCCAAGGCCGCTTCGGCAAAGGGCGGCGACATCATGGACGACCTCCAGGACGTCAACGGCGTGAAGCTGCTGGCCGCCCGCGTGGACGCCCCCAACGTCAAGGCCCTGCGCGACATCATGGACGACGTGCGCTCCAAGCTGCCCTCGGGCGTGGCCTGCCTCGTGACCGAAAACGACGGCAAGGTGCCGCTCATCCTCTACGTCTCCAAGGACCTGCACGACCACTTTACGGCCCCCCAGCTCATCAAGCCCGTGGCCGAAAAAGTGGGCGGCTCCGGCGGCGGCCGTCCGGACCTGGCCCAGGCCGGCGGTACCGACGCATCCGGCATCAACGCCGCCTTCGAGACGCTGAAGACACTGGTGGAAGGCTAGACACCGTCCCGCACCGAGAGGCTCTGCCCCTCGGCACCCCGCCAGGGAGCTTAGCTCCCTGGACCCAACTATTGGGGTCCGGGGGAATTTAATTCCCCTGGCGGGAGGTCTTGGGGGACAGCTGACGTGAAGGACAGCGTCCCCCAGACAGCAGCTCCGGGCTACTGGGCGTCCGGCAGGAACCCCTGTGGCAGGGGGTGGCACATGCCCTGGAACGGGAAGTGGCCATCCGGGCAGTCGCCGGTCGCCATTGGCTGCACGCCTGGTCCGCCGGGCTGCGGCAGGCAGCTATCGCCGTAGGGCACCTCGTCGGGGCCACACATGGGGTCCTCCTCCGGGTTCAGGGGCGACATGGGGTCGTCGTCATCCAGCGGCATTGCTGGAGGAACCTCGGGACCCTGCTCGTCCTCCACCGACTGCACCAGGTCGAGCGCCTGGGGCGTGGCCTGCTCCGGTGAGACCTGCGCCAGCAGCACTCCCTGCTCTCCGCCCACGGCGTCCGGTCCGGAGGCCAGAGCAGTGCCGGCCGTCACAAGCACGGCGGCGATGGCGCACAGTGCGATCCAATACCCACGCGTACGACCAGACGTCTTCTTTCTCATCTCCGGATTCTCCTTAATCTGGGCCGGCCATGATGTCCGACCAGTGTGCTGTCACGCGTTCCACATCGTAACATGCGTCATGAAAAAACGCCCCCGAAAATTCTCGGGGGCGCTCTGTACTTCCGGAATGGCTGCCGCCGGCGTCAGTACACGCAGGACTCGTAGCCTATCTGGCAATTCTGCCGGCATTGGGCGTAGGCCAGCGGGTCCATCTTGCGCCGCATGGCTTCGCACTGCTGCTGGCAAAGCAACAGTGAGGGAGAGCAGCCTGCGGCGCGGTTATTGTCGGGGTAGCGCGGGCCGTAGGGTCCCCATCGGCCGTAGTAGCCGTACGGCGCTGCCGGCACGCACTGGCCGGCGTAGAAAGTATAGCCCGGCGGGCAGCGGTGGTGGTGTCGTCGTGCATCGGCCGGCGCGCTCGCCAACAGACTGAGGACGAGCAGCGCGACTGCGATTACAATATAGGAGCGGACTGTTCGCATGATTTCTCCCTGGGCGTTGCGCCCGTCACTGTGCCCCCAGCTCCGGCGGCGCGGCCTCGCAGGCCGCGTACCGCTCCGCGCATTGGTCCATACAGACGCGGAATGCGCTGGAGCCGGAGGTCACATATCCCTGGCGGCACACGGCCGCGCAGTAATTGTACGGACCGAGGCAGAGCCGTTCACGGTACACCTCGGACCGGTTGTAGGGATACGGTTCTTCCGAGCGGCAGCGTCCGGAGCGCCAGTAGGTTCCATCCGGACAGCGGTACTGCGCCGAAACAGGGGCAGGGAGAGACATGCAGAGCGCAAGCCCGAGGAGTGCGGCCAACAGCAGGACCGCCCCGGCTCGCGCTGCCAACACGGCGGCGGGCGACCGGACAGCCGCCCTTTCCGCCGATGCGTGTGACGTTCTAGTCGTCAAAGTCCCCTTCCGGGCCCTTATCCGTATCCATGGCCGCAGCGCGCTCCCGGATCTTCTCCGGAGTCCACTCGGCCGGGTCCTCTATTCTCTCGCCTTTGGCCCCGAGGTCGAAGCTGCCGGCCTCGTTGATCAGCTCGTAGGCGATCTCCGCCGTGCCGTCCGCATGGAAAACGTCCGTGAGCAGGGAAGCCACGAAGTCCTCCACGCCCTGGACCATGCGCTCGCGAATCTCGCGCGACTGGCCCAGCAGCCGGCACTCGAACGGAAGGTTGAGCTTCTTGTAGTTGCCGCCGGACCAGCCCTGCTTGTCCGCGTAGGCCACCATCTCGTTCCAGATCTCGTCATCCAGCCCCTTGCCGGATTCCTTGATGAACTTGCCGTCGGCGTCCAGCTGGGCGTTGCCGTACTCGTTCACCTTCACGCCCCAGGAGACCATCTGCAGGGCCGTGGCCACATTGGCCTTGGTGGTGCGCGTCTGCTCGGCAATCTGCTTCAACCGCTCATAGCTGTTGCCAGAGGTGCCGTGCTGCGCGCCAGATACCTTGTAGGGGGCCAGGGCCTCGTGGATCTCACGGGTGAGCCCCACCTGAATGCCCTCGCCCTCGGCCTCCAGGCCGTGGGTGGTGCCGTTGTTCAGGGCGATCCAGTCCGGATGGATGCCGTGGGCGTTGAGCCCCTTGATCAGGAACAGCGCCTCGGCCGGCGTGGACAGACCAGCCTTGCCCTTGATCTCGCCCACCTCGGTCTCATACCCGGCCCAGGAAGGCACGTAGTCGCGCAGCTCGATGTTGGCCAGCAGGTTCTGGTCGTCCGGCATGTGCGAGGCGTCGATGGCGATGGAGGTGACCCCTGACTCGAACAGCGAGGGGATCTCGGCCTTGGCGCCGGCCATGTCTTCGGGCTTCTTGATGCCGTAGTGGTCGGCGTGGATGGCCACCGGGATGGTCAGCCCCAGCTCGTTGACGATCTGGTTCACATGCTGCGCCAGGTTCCACATGTTCACGTGGCAGTAGGCATTCGCCCCGCCCTCGGAACGGGCGATCTCCAGAACGATTGCAGCGTTGGCGCGCTGTGCGCCGCGCAGTGCGCCACGGACCACGAAGGAGCTGCGGCCGTTGACCGCAATGGTCATACACTTGCCCTTCCGGAGCATGGCGCGGTCGATGACCTTGCCGCTCACAATGAGCGCGCTGGAGTTGGGGAACAGGGTCGCAACATTGGGCGGACGGCCTATCTCGAGTGCCTTTTTGAACTCGGGGGTGGGCTTCACATCCAGCTTGGGCATATTTTCTCCTTATGTATCATGTAGTGCCGTGGACAAAGCCCATTGTAAACGAGAAAACAGCGCAAATGTAAACCCCCGCCGGACGGGGCTTGCCGGGTATGCCGACCAACAGCCCTTTCCCATAACAACGCACAACCGCCGTTTTGGTTGACCGCACTTCGTCAGACTCGTGCCCACGCCAGGCTCGCCTCGTCCGAAGGGCGCTGCCCCTTGACCCCGTTCTGGGGTTAGTCCGAGGGCTCTGCCCTCGGGCACCCGCCAGGGAACTTAGTTCCCTGGACCCTAAATTAGGGGTCCAGGGGGATTAAATTCCCCTGGCAGGGGGGTTGGGGGACAGCGTCCCCCAGACAACTGACATGGAGAATCAGAGCACGGAGTGCCACACGCCGCCGGTCTGGGGACGATGGCTCAGGGAGGCGGTGTCGGCATAGGCGGCGGCCGCTTTGCGCATGGCCGCAGGGGGCGCCGCGCCGGCGTCCAGCGCGGAGAGTGATTGCCCAGGCTGCTCTGTCGCGGACTCGCCCATCCGCCGGGTCAGCCGTTCCACAGGCGACTCGGCCAGGGAGCTGCGCAGCTCGGCCACCTCGTGCTCGGCCTCGTACGGCGCGGAGGTGTTGACCGAGGCGAGGCGCTCGGCTTCGCGGACCAGATCGTCCCAGCTCACGCCAGGGGCGACGTCTGGTTCTTCTGTGGTGTAGCGGATGGCGAACGGCCCGATCCGGAAGCCGATGGACCGGCTGCGCGGAGAGGGCTCGGTGTGCGGCGTGCTGCTGGCGCTGGCGGATGCCGAAGATTCGTCGGCCGTCGTGGCCAGGGCGGTCCCAAGGCGTGCCGCGTCACCTGTCGTGCTGACAGAGTCGTTGCGGCCGAACGCGCCAAACCGCGGGGATTGGCGGGCATATGCCCGTATTCCCCGAATTGTGGTCCCGGCGCCGTAAGCCGATGACGAAGCGACGTTCATAAGGGTATGGTCTGTTTCAGCTTGGGATACATTTCTATATCCTACTCCGGCAGTCCATTGCAAGTATCCGGATATCCCCAGATATCAATGGTTGCCAAGGGCATGGCATGCCCGTACAACATTTTCCTGAACATTGTACTGGAGATGATATGATAGAGATCGCTGCTCCACCCGCACGCATTCTGTCCAAGGAACGTCTCATCCCCGGGCAGACGAGCAAGCTCGTCATCCACGCGCCGCACATCGCGCGCAAGGCACTGCCCGGCAACTTCGTCATCCTCCGCATCGCGCCGGAGGGTGAGCGTATCCCCCTGACCATAGCCGACACAGACACCGAGGCTGGCACCATCACCATCGTCTACCTGGTGATGGGCAAGACCACGGCCGCCCTCGAACAGCTCGGTGAAGGCGACGTGATCCTGGACCTCTGCGGTCCGCTGGGCAAAGCCACGCACATCGAGCCCATCGGCACGGTCATCTGCGTGGGCGGCGGCACCGGCATCGCGGCCATGCACCACATCGCCAAGGGCCACCACATGGCCGGCAACCGCGTGGTCGCCATCGTGGGCGCGCGCAGCGAGAACCTTCTGCTCTTCTGCGACGAGCTGGAGAGCTTCTGCCCCGAGCTGGAGGTCTGCACGGACGACGGCAGTTGCGGCCACAAGGGCTTTGTCACCGACATCCTGCAGCAGCGCCTGGAAAGCGACGCAGACATCGGCGAGGTGGTGGCCGTGGGCCCTGTGCCCATGATGGCCGCCGTGGCGCGCGTGGCCCGGCCTTTCAACGTGAAGACCACTGTGAGCCTCAACTCCATCATGGTGGACGGCATGGGCATGTGCGGCGCCTGCCGCGTCACCGTGGGCGGCGAAACCAAGTTCGCCTGCGTGGACGGCCCGGAGTTCGACGGCCTTCAGGTGGATTTCGATGAGCTGCGCAAGCGGCTCAACGCGTTCAAACCGCAGGAAGCTATCTCCTACCAGGAGTGGAAGAAGAGCCATGGCCAATAGCGAGGAAACCCCCAGGAAGACGAAGAAGCCCGCGGCGCCGCGCGTGGACATGCCCACCCAGCCGCCCCAGGAGCGCATCACGAATTTCATGGAGGTGGCCCTGGGCTATACGCAGGAGCAGGCCATGGCCGAGGCCGCGCGCTGCCTCCAGTGCAAGAAGCCAGCATGCGTCAAGGGCTGCCCCGTGGAAGTGCCTATCAAGGATTTCATCGGCTTTCTGCAAAAGGGCGACGTGCCCGGCGCCTACGAGGCCATCAAGAGCACCAACAGCCTGCCCGCCGTGTGTGGTCGCGTCTGCCCGCAGGAAGTGCAGTGCGAGGGCGCGTGCATCCTGGGCAAGAAAGGCGAGCCCGTGGCCATCGGCCGGCTGGAACGCTACACGGCTGACACCTACATGGCCCAGACCGCCTGCGACCACATGGTCGGCGTAACCAAGGTCTGCGCCCCCATCCACGAGGATATCAAGGTCGCGTGCATCGGCTCCGGCCCCTCTAGCCTGACCTGCGCCGGCTACCTCTCCTCCCACGGCATCAAGGTCACTGTGTTCGAGGCCCTGCACGAGCTGGGCGGCGTGCTTGTCTACGGCATTCCGGAGTTCCGCCTGCCCAAGGACATCGTACACCAGGAAGTGGACGCCCTGCGCGAGCAGGAGGTGGACTTCTTTACCAACTGGATCGGCGGCAAGACCTTTGGCATCAGCGAGCTGTTCGAGGCCGGGTACAAGGCCGTATTCCTGGGCGTGGGCGCCGGCCTGCCCAAGTTCCTGAACCTTCCCGGCGAGAACCTCATCGGCGTGTTCTCGGCCAACGAGTACCTGACCCGCGTGAACCTCGGACGCGCCTACAAGTTCCCGGAAACCGACACCCCCACGTATGCCGGCAAGAACGTCGCCGTGTTCGGCGGCGGCAACGTGGCCATGGACTCCGCCCGCACCGCCAAGCGCCTGGGCGCGGAGAACGTGTTCATCGTCTACCGCCGCACCAAAGGCGAAATGCCCGCCCGCGTGGAAGAGCTGGATCACGCCATCGAAGAAGGCGTGGAGCTGCAGATTCTTTCCTCGCCCATCGAGTTCAAGGGCGACGACCAGGGCGTGCTCACCTCCGTGGCGCTGCAACGCATGGAGCTGGGCGAGCCGGACGCATCGGGCCGCCGCCGGCCCATCCCCATCGAGGGCGACTACTTCGAGCTCGCCTGCGACATGGCGATCATCGCCGTGGGCACCGGCCCCAACCCCATCCTCCTGGAAGCCACGCCCGAGCTGGAGAAAACACCGCGCGGCTACGTGCAGGTGGATGAGGAAACCGGCGAGACAAGCATGCCCAACGTCTTTGCCGGCGGCGATATCGTGACCGGCGCCGCTACCGTCATCTCCGCCATGGGCGCCGGACGCCGGGCCGCCCAGGAAATCGCCCGCCGCCTGCTGGGCGAAGAAAACGCCTAGACGTCCTCGGCAGAAAAATATCTGGGGGACGCTGTCTTTGAGGGACTCTGTCCCTCAAAACTCCCTGCAAGGGGCCATTGGCCCCTTGACCCCGTTCTGGGGTCTTTTATGGCCTAATACAGGGTCCAGGGAGCAGTGCTCCCTGGCGGGGAGCCGAGGGGCAGCGCCCCTCGGTACGCAAGGTGCTCTTTAATCCGAGGATATTTTGGCAGTGCCCATGCTCGGACCTGTGCGCTCTGCCTGGGCGCTGGCCTCGTCCTGCCTGAGGTGCACGATACTTTCGGGCACGGTTATGGATATGCCCATTGTTTCTGCCAGAGCGAGGGTGTCCATAATGAAGCGATGGCGCTCTTTAAGTTCCTCAGCCCAATCCGCTGTCTTGAAAAAGACGTAGACCATGATGTTGAGGGACCAGGGGCCGAAGTCGTTGACCACGATGTGAAAATTCTCTTTGTTCATGGTCGGCCGATCGAGCACAATCTGCCTGAGTCCCTGCACGAATTCGTTCACATTTTCGATGGGTGTGTCGTAGGCAACGCCGATGAACGTTTTGTAGCGCCGCCAGGTGCGCCGCCCCATGTTGTCCACCGGCGAAGTGATGAACTTGGCGTTGGGTACGGTGACCTCGGAGTTGTAGAAGGTGCGGATGGAGGTTGAGCGGACCCCCACCTTTTCCACAGTGCCCTCCACCTGATCCACCAAGATCCAATCGCCCACGGCAAAAGGTCTCGTGGTCATGATCACCAGGGTGCCGAAGATGTTTTCCAGGGTGTCTTTACCGGCCAGCGCCAAGGCGATGCCGCCGATCCCCAAAGCGGCCACGATGCGCGTAGAGTTCTGATTGAAAAGATTGGCAATGGCCACCAATCCCGCGAGGATGGCCAGAATCTTCACGATCTGGCCGATGATGAGCAGCATGGTGCCGCGTATGCTGGCGCTCCGGCCTGCCGTCAGGATTTCTGTCAGCACCCCTACGCCCAGCAGGACGACCCAGACCATCGTGCCGATCATCATAATTTCCAGGCTGTACAGAGTCGCCACCATGAGCCCTCGATACGGGAAAAGTATGAGGATGGTTTTCAGCCAGACAAAAGCCACCAACAAAATTTGGGCGGGCAGCACAAAGTGTTTGTAGCCTGAAACGCCACTGGGCAGACGGCTCTCCACGGTCGTGAGGATGCGATTTGCGAGCCAGGAGGACACGCGGCACAGAAGCGGCGTCGCCACTAGCAACACAAATATAATGATCCATTTATAGAGATTGCTTTTGAGAAAATAGACCAAAAGCCCACGGGCATGTTTCTGGACCAGGTCGTCGAGGCGGGTATGCAGGGAGAGCCGCACACCGATGAAGGGATCGACGCCTTGGACCATGAGATTGCGCATGATGTCATCATAGCTCTTCCAGGCCACCTCCAGGCTTTTGGGGGTGAACTTCCAGGCTTTGACCCCGTTCTCCTGGGTGACCACGTGCATGGTCACTGTTCCCAGGCCTGGCACCACCAGAAAGATGGGCTGTCGCGTGGTCGTGGGGTCGGCGGAGAGCTCTTCCAGCTGCAGCGTGGAATGCAACGTGATGATCCGGTACAGCATGACAGCCAGGACCGGGCCGTATACCGAACGTTCCGGGGGCAAGAACTCACTCATGTCCATGGTCTTTAATGCATCGGTCATACCCTCGGCATCCAGTCCCTCCACGCCGGCCCTCAACGTATACAACGTGCGATAGGGGCTCATGAGATCCGGAACAAAGGTGTCGCCTTGCATGTCTGACCGGGTGAACCGTTCGAACGTATCCTGCAAGGTCTGGTATGTGGACCGAAACTCCGCACTCTTAAACATCGAAGGATCAAAAAACCAGCCCGTGTCCGCTCGCAACATGGTGATGTCTACGGACTTGTTCTGATAGGTGAAAGGCAGCGTCACCTTATCCACATCTATACGGTCGGAGACGATGTCCTCCATTTGGAAGTCGAGATTCTCCAGGAGGAGCAACAGCTGTCTCGCCCGAAGCAGAATGACGGACTTGTCTATCTCCTCCTTGATTTCCTCCGGGGAGGCCACGAGTGGGACCAGGCAGGAAAAACCGAACTGGTTGTCCTCCTCATAGCGATGCATGCTGCGCAAAAACGAGGCAATGGCTTCACGCGGCGTGCCACGCTCGCATTGCTGGATATCGACTTGCGAAAGGTCTGGGCTCAATCGTGTTTCGCGTTCCGCCAGGTACCCCCCCACCGCCAGGATAATGCCCAGGATAAGTATCAATCGCCAAAAGAGTTTCATATTGTACCGTATGTATGTTCAGGTTTGCCGGGTCTCCATGGACCCGGGCGCATAGTTTGAAACAGGACGCGATATTTTACAACCTTGGTGCGCGTCTCACGCCAGTTGTCCGGGGACGCTGTCCTGTGCAATCGATGACATGGGTCCAGGGAACTTAGTTCCCTGGTGGGAGCCCAAGGGCAAAGCCCTCGGACAGGACGAGTCCGGGTCGCGCCCGTGGCGCCTTGAACCCCGCGTCACGTAACGTCCCTGCCCGCGTCATTGATTTGTAACCGCGCGCGGGGTAATGTGCAGATAATTGAAATGGACAGGCTGATGCGTATCGGTTCCCAGCCTGTGTCACGCCACGCGTGCATTGAGAGTGTGACAGCTACATGACGCTGCATACCGAACGCCACATACCCCCGGCGCAAGCCACCCTCTCCTGGGACACCATCCCTATCGCCATCTGCGCGTCTGGACCAGCTGTCCGGCCGTCAGCATCTCCCTCCCGATGTATGCGAGGTGACACTGCGTGCTGACTGAACGGAGTACCCCTTTCCGCTCTTCAGCCGCACAACGGCTTCTCGGGCGCTCCTGCCGCCCCGGCGCACGCGCCTCCTCTTCCTTCCCAAGTCACTTTTCCGGTTCCACACAGCCTGTACGCTGCGTTGGTTCCGGTTCGGCTGCGGTCCCGGCGCCGTCTGCTCTCCATGCGGACGCGGCGTCGACTTGTCCATCCATGGCCTTTAGCCCCTGGGCGAACACGCTATGACCAAAAAGAATTACGTCCTCGACACCAACGTCCTCATTGAAAACCCTCAAGCCATCGTCAACCTGAAGAACGGCCAAGAAAACAACATCTTCATCCCCTACCACGTGCTCATCGAGCTCAACCAGCTCAAGACCAACCAGCGCATCCGCCACATCGTGGCCAAAGTGGTCGACGTTCTGCTGGAGCACCGCGACTCCATCCAGTTCATCCAGAACGACGCCTCCATCTCCCGGTTCACCGAGGAGATCGTGGACAACTACATCCTCAAGGAGATCAAGAGCACGTCCATCGAGGACCCCATCCTGGTCACCAATGACCGCATCCTCCAGCTCCAGGCCGGACTGGCCAAGATCAAGAGCGAGGAGTTCCGCGACTCCAAACCTTTCGAGTCCGAGTCGCAGCTGTACACAGGGTTCGTGCCCGATGGCGAAGAAACCGTGACCAACTGCTTTACCTGGCAGGACGGCAAGCCCATATTCCACGGCGCCGCCGGTGACGAGTGCATCAACTACACGACCTCCATGTGGAACGTGAAACCGCGCAGCGTGTACCAGAACCTGGCGCTGATGCTGATGCAGAATCCCACCATCGACCTCGTCTCCATGCAGAGCGAGGCCGGCTTCGGCAAGACCTTCCTGGCCCTGGCCACCAGCCTCTACCTCGTGCTGGAAAAACGGCTCTACGAGAAGATATTCATCGTCAAACCCACCATCGAGCTGGGCTCCAAGCTGGGCTACCTGCCCGGCGACGTGAAGGAAAAGATGGAGCCGTACGTCAAGTATATCCACGACCTGCTGCTCAAGCTCCACGAGTCGCGGCCGGCCAACAAGATATTCCTCAACCCCAACGACGACCTCTTGCGCTACAACACCAAGAAGTTCGAAATCCTGCCGCTCAACTACATCCGCGGTATGAATATCGAGAACGCCGTGGTCATCGTAGATGAAACCCAGAACCTCTCGCGCAACGAGGTCCGCGCCCTGCTCACCCGCATGGGCGAAGGCGTCAAATGCTTCTGCCTGGGCGATACCAGCCAGGTGGACAACCCCTATCTCTCGGCCTCCAACAACGGCCTCAACTGGATCGTGCGCAAGTTCAAAGGGTTCTCCAACTACGCGCACATCGTGCTCAAAGGCGACCGCTCCCGCGGCCCCATCACCGACCTCGTCCTCAAATCCAAGCTGTAGAAAGATTTCTGGCTAATCCTGGTGACCCGAGGGGCGCTGCCCCTCGGGTCACCCCGCAAGGGGCCACCGTTCTGGGTTCACAATTCTCCAGGAAAAGAGAATTGGGCCGGTGAGTACGGCGAACCGATCGCGAAGCGGCGAGCCAGGGGTCTTGAGGGCTTTGCCCTCAAACTCCCACCAGGGAGCTTAGCTCCCTGGACCCATATCTAGGGTCCAGGGGAATTGAACTCCCCTGGCAGAGGGTGCGGGCTACTCCTGTTCGGGTGGCTCAGCCAGCCAGCGCCGGGCGTCGTCGATCTCGCTGGAGTCGAAGTAACGGACTTCCATCTTCACGAACGGCTTGAAGATATTCGTGTACCATTCCAGCCACTTCCGATCGGCGACAATGGCAGTTTTGGAGATGTCCTTGAAGTGGGCAAAGGCCCATTTGAGGTCTTCCCAGATCAGCGAGGGGTCCACCGCGCCGAACGCCCGGATATCTTCGAGCAGCTTGACGCTGCCGTGCTCCTCGATGACCCGGTTGATAATCTCGATGGCCCGGTCGAAGTCGTCACGGCTGATACGGCCGTCGATGACGAGTTCAACGATGTTGCTGCCCGGCGTTTCTCGTAGCTCCAGCATGGTCGCTCCTCGCGCTGCAGGTGGGGATACACCTCCCAGCATACAACGACGCCGGCCGTAATGCACCAGCCCGGCGCACCGAAACCGATACCTCACCTATACGCCCAGAGGTTGATACGTAACATACGTGTCCGGCGACTCTAAGCGCATGTTGGCTCCCTGGACCCCGGAGGGCATATTGTAAAAAGAAAGGTAATTCCTAAGCGAACCGGACCTGTGGTAGGCAGGTTCGACGATGAGAAAATGTCCTTCGTGCGCGTACACCTGGGCCTGGAAGCTGGGAGACGGCCGTTTCAAGTGTCGCCGGTGCGCCAAGCGCTACACGTGGAAGACTGTCTGGGAAGCCTGCCGGCTCCCCGAAGCGTCCAAGCGCCGCCTCCTCGAACTCTTTGTCTTCGGCGTTCCGGTCTACCGGCAGCGGTTTCGCGAAACGGCCAGCGCCCCGACCGTGGACCGGTTCTATCGTATGATCCGGGCTTGTTGCGCACGCCGAAGGCTTGCGTGCGCCTTTCGAGGGTGATGTCGAGTGCGACAAAAGCACTTTCGGCGGAGTCCGCAAGGGCAAACGTGGCTGGGGCGCCGCTGGTAAGGTCATCGTGTTGGGCATTGTCAAACGAAACGGCATGGTCCGCGCCTTTCCCCTCAAGGCCAGAAGCCAGGCCGAGGTGGTGCAGTTGGTGCGCGAGCACACGCTCCCCGGAAGCCTGTATTATACGGATCAATGGCAGGCGTACGCGAGCCTGCGTCTTCGAGGCGAGCATGTTGTTGTCCGAAAGGAGAAGGGCCGGCCCAAGGGACGTGACCACATCAAAGGGATCGAGGGCTTCTGGAGCTATGCGAAGAATTGGCAGTACCCTTTCCGCGGAGTTCCCAGAAAATTCTTTCACCTGTATTTGGGTGAAGTTTGCTTTCGTTTCAATCATCGGAATGAAGATCTTTTTCCTATTCTTCTCAATGCATTAAGAACTACTCCGATGGCTGAAATCAACCCTATTCTGGTCCGAGTTTCTTAGAAATTACCAAAAGAAAAGCGGGGAGCTTGGCAACCAGGCTCCCCGCTTTTAATGTCACATATACTAAGAAGCTGTTAAAAAAGTTCTCTCACGGCAGGCTGTTCAAAAATCCCGCTGGCAAGGCGCAAGAAAAGTTCAAGGCTGACGCGTATAAAAGATACGAAGGGTTTGAACTTTTTGCAGCAACGCAGCCAGCGGGAAATTTTCAACGGCCTGCGAAGTGGCTAGCGCCGGAAACCGAGATCCAAATCCATATTGCCGGGCGCGGTGAGCGACACGGAGTGGTCGATGGTCCAGGTGCCGCCTGCGGGCAGGGTTTTTTCCCATTCCAGCATTTGCTTGTCGGTCTTTTGGGCTTCAGGCTGGGATTTGACCTCCAGCTTGATGTTCTCGTTGCGCACCTGGGGAGCCGGTTCTTCCACGCGGATGGCGACCTCGTGCTTCTCGCCGTTGCGCACCTCGATGGTCCAGTCCCAAAGATAGGTCTGCTTGGTGGAGATGATACCCGCATCGCCGGCCTGCTTGGCCTCCAGGGTCATCTCGGCAGTGACCAGGGGATCGGCCCCGAAGAAGATATCGGTCTCTTTTTCGCCCAGGGAGAAGGGCCGCTTGCCGACCACGGCGCCGTCGGCCATGAACACGGCCGGTCCGGGCGGCAGGTCGCGCGCCTGAGGCAGGTCCACGGCTGCGGTGAGGAAGGCCATATCGTTGACCGAGGGCCGCACGGTGTAGAGGAATGTGGCCGGCCAGGACTCCTCCATGACGGAGAGGCGCGGTTGCTCGCCGGCAGGCAGGCTGCGCCGGCCGATCTCCCAGGAGGTATAGTTGGTCATGCGTTGCTGCACGGGCGCCATCATGGCGCTGGGAGCAACGGCCTCCTCGTTGAACATCACGGAGTCCTGTGCCGCGCCGAGGGCCTTCTGGCGCATGACGGGTTGGGGCTTGGGCCGTTCCTGAATCACCCAGTTCGGCAGGCGCGGGGGTTCCAGTCCCAACTCGGGCCGCACGGTGGCCAGCTCCAGGTCCACATCCGTCCAGTCCTGTCCGGAGCTCTGCCACATGCGCGCATCAAAGCCGAACTCCACGGCCGCCTTGGCCGGCCGGGCGTCCAGGCGATAGAGCGGCTCCCAGCCGCAACCGGAAAGGATGTAGGCCGCGGTGAGGTCCACGCTGGGGGAGAACAGCGCGCCGTCCAGCATGGCGGTCACGCGCCAGCTGTCGCGGGCCTTGCCGGTCAGGTCGTTCAGCTTGGCTTCGAGATCCTTGATGGTTTTTTCAAGGTCTTTCTTTTCCTCGCTCAAGGGGTAGCGGCCGGCAACGAGCTTTTGGATCTCGCGGCCCATGGCCGTGGCCGTCTGCTCCAGCTCCGTTGCGGCCTCGGGCTTGAACTCCGGCAGATTGTTCCAGAACGAAAGCTGTGTTGTGATGGCGTCCAGACCGCCCTGGACCTCGGCCAGACGCGTGCGGGTGGCGTTCAGCTGCGTGCGGATGCTGTCCACCTCCAGCGAGGGTTCGGCCGGGACCTGCTCCCAATGCACGTCCACCAGGGAGACGCCGTCGGTGATGGACTCCACGCGCAGGGTCTGCGGATCGGCGGACAGTGGGACGGTCCACTCCACGGTGCCGTTCACGGGTTGCAGGGTGAGGGACTCCACCACGCGGGCGGAGTTGGGATAGAGGGTGGCTTCCACGACCTCGGCGTCAGCCGTTGGTGCGTTCGCGAGCAGCAGCAGAGTGAGTATCGCAGCAGCAGAAAAGAGGTGGAGATGACGTCGCATTGTTTGCTCCTTATTGGGTTCCCGGACACCATACCATGATTCCGGGGCCGACCAGAACAACGGCGGCGTATTCTTTACGAATGGTTTACACGGCCGGATTAACCGAAGGTCTTGCCGTTCCAGCCAAACATTGACCGGGAAAGATTTGAAAACTCGATATAGATGCGGTCCTGGGGGATGCCGGTGCGGGTCTCCAGGAAGGTGCACAGCGACTCCGACAGGGAGGGGCAGAGCGATTCCTCCAGTCCGATGGAGCCGAGTGAGCAGTAGGCGGCCGGGTCCTGCGTGCCGTTGAAGGAGACCAGCACGCCGGGGTGGATGACCACCATGACGTATCGTTCGGACTTGCCCAGGGCGTCCGCCACCAGGCTCGTGGCCTTGGCCACCAGATCCTCGGCCTGTGCGTCATCCAGCTCGATGTTCGTTTCGATCTTCAGACACGGCATGGTCGTCTCCTTGGAAGTTCAGTTCCCGGCGCTTTCGGAAGGCTCACGCTCCACGAGCTCGGTGTCCTCGTGGCTGTACGCCGGCGCACAGCAGCAGAGCACCACCAGGGTTTCGTCGCCGTCGTTGATCAGGCCGTGGGTCGTACCGGGCGCAATGTGCACGGTATCGCCCGGCACGATGGGGAAGGTCTCGTCCCCCAGGACCATGAGGCCCCAACCGGCCGTCACGTGGTAAAGCTCCTCACTTGACCGGTGTTTGTGCAGAAGCGTCTCGGCTCCGGCAGGAACCCGCGCTTCGGCCAGGCTCTGGTTCGCGTTGCCGTGCTCGGCCGGGTGCATCAGCTCGCGTATCTTGGAGCCGTCCTTGGTCACGTACGGGGGAGCGCTTTCGTAGCTTGTTTTCATCAGAATTGCTTGAACAGGTCTTCCGGGCTGCTGGGGCCGGCGTCGCCTGCGGTCCCGTTGGCGCCGGGCGACATGTAACCCGCCACGGCCGCGCTCGGTTGCGAGCCGGCGATGAACGGCAGGAACTCGGTGTCGTTGGAGCTGCCGTCGGCCACCTTACCCGTTTTCAGATCGATGTTCACGTGCACAATGTCCGGAGGCACGGGAAACTCTTCCGGCTGGTACGTATCCTCCACAGCCTGCCTGTACTGCACCCAGATGGGCGAGGCGGCGCGGGAGCCGGTCTCGAAGCGGCCCATGGGGGTCAGCTGGTCGAACCCGACATAGACACCGGTGAGCAGGTACGGCGTGAAGCCCATGAACCATGCGTCATGTTCCTCGTTGGTCGTGCCGGTCTTGCCGGCCACCGGACGGTCCAGAACCTTGGCGCGCCAGCCGGTGCCGTGCTGCACCACGTCCTGCAGCAGGGTGTCCATGATGTAGGCGTTCTGCGGGCTGATGGCCTCGCGCACTTCCGGCGCGGATTGGTAGAGATCATCCCCCCAGGCGCCCTTGACGGCCAGGACCATGCGCGGCTTGATGACCGTGCCTTCACGGGCAAAGGCGGTGTACGCCTCGCAGAGGTTGTATGGCGTGACGGCTACGGAGCCCAACGAGATTGTCAGGTTGCGGGGAAACTCCTCCTCGATCCCCAGGGCGTGGGCGCGGTCGATGATCGCATCCACCCCCATGCGCTCGGCAATGCGCACGGTCACTGTGTTGCGCGACTTGACCAGCGCTGTGCGCAGCAAGGTGGGGCCGTAGTACTCGCCCTCGAAGTTCGATGGCCGCCAGACCCTGCCGCCGAAGCGGTACTCTGTGGGCGCGTCGATGATAATGGAGGCTGGCGTGAACCCGGCGTCTATGGCCGCCGAGTAGACGATGGGCTTGAAGGCCGAGCCGGGCTGGCGGTGCGCCTGGGTGGCGCGGTTGAAGTTGCTCTTCTGGAAGTCGTATCCGCCCACTAGCGCGCGGACCTCGCCCGTGGGAGGCTCCAGGGAGACGAGCGCGCCCTGCACTTCGGGCTCCTGCTCCAGCTCCAGGGGAATCTGCCCTTCTTCCGGCGTCGCCTTGCTCTTCTTGCCCTTGTCGTCCCCGGAAGCGCGCGAGACCCAGACCACGTCGCCGATGGACAGGACTTTCCGCGCGTCCGAGACGGACGGCACCTGCTCCGTCGCCTTCTTGGGATCGGGCTTGCGGCACCAGTGCATGCTCTTGACCGGTATCCAGCCCTCGAAGTTGCCGAGCTCCACAGTGGCCCCGGTCGCGGAAACCTCCTTGACCACGGCCTCCACCCACTCGCCGGAAGCCAGCCGCTGCACCACGTCCTTTTGCCGGGCCAGGAAGTCCTCCATCGCCGAGGGGGCAAGGGTCTTGATGGGCCCGCGCCAGCCGCGTCGCTTGGTGGAGGCGATGAGCCCGTCATGCAGGGCCTTCTCGGCTGCGCGCTGATGGTCCAGGTCTATGGCCGTGTAGACATGCAGGCCCGACTCGTACACGGCGTCCTCGCCGTAGCGGTCCAGGGTGGCGCCCATGGCATTCATGTTCTCGCGGCTCATGTAATCGATGAGCCAGCGCCGGACCTCTTCCAGATAGTACGCGCCCACCTGCCACGACGGGTCGGGCATGGCGGAGTACTCCAGCGGCGCGTTGACGGCTTCGTCGAACTGATCCTGGGTTATCCAGCCCGCGTCGAGCATCTGCTCCAGCACGTAGCGCTGCCGCTGCTTGGCTCTCTCCGGATGTCGGTAGGGATCGTAACGCGACGGGGCCTGGGGCAGACCGGCGAGCACAGCGGCCTCGGCCAGGCTCAGCTCGCCCACGTGCTTGCCGAAATAACTGCGCGCCGCGGCCTCCACGCCGTAGGAGCGGGCACCAAGGTATATCTGGTTCAGATATATGGTGATGATGTCGTCCTTGGAGAGGTAGCTCTCCAGGCGGTAGGCCAGAATCGCTTCCTTGAGCTTGCGCTCGTAGCTCTTTTCCGGCGTGAGCAGCAGCCGCTTGATGATCTGCTGGGTGATGGTCGAACCGCCCTGGCGGATGTCGCCGGCCAGGAAGTTTTTGACCATGGCGCGGAAGATGGCCGAGGGGTCGATGCCCGGATGCTCGTAGAAGCCGCGGTCCTCGGCTGCGAGGAACGCCTTGACCAGATAGTCGGGCATCTCCTCCAGCCGCACCAGGAAGCGGCGCTCGCGGTAGAAGTGGCCCAGCACGTCGCCGTTGCGGGCGTACACAGTGGTCACCAGCGGCGGATTGTAATCCGTGATCTTCTTGAAGCTGGGCAGATCGCGCGCCGCCCACAGATAGAGCCCCAGGCCGCCGGCGGCCGCGATGGTTATCAGCCCGAGGAGCCCGATGGCGATTCCGATGAGGATTTTCTTTTTCATAGGGATTGTGGCGTCTTACCTAGCGACCGGCTGCGGCCTGCGGCGCAGCGGTCGCAAAGCCGGGACCGGGGTCCAGCCCCCAGGCCAGTCGGAGCCGACCAAAGAGGCTGCGCACCTCGTTCTCCGTGGTGCCGAGCATCGCCATGACGCCGCGATGGCCGCGGCCTTCGCGGACCGCGGAGCACCCGTCGGCATTGAACACGGTGAGGCGCTCGCCGTATACCCACAGAGGAAAGATACGGCAGTAGTACGGCCGCGCCTCCCTGGGGAGCTCGCAGCCCTCGGCCGAGGCGAATATGCACTGCCCGGCCGGAGTGGTGGCAAGACGCAGGTGGACCTTGTGATGGGGAAAAAGCTCTTCCACAGCCCGGTGTTCGCCGGGAAAGAGCCGTGCGACCATGTGTCGGAACGGCTGGGTGTTGGTCTCCCGGACAAAGGCCCCGCGCTCGCCGGCGTGTTCAAGCACGCGTTCCCACTCCATTTCGGACACGGGAAAGCAGTTCGCCTCGCTGCCGGGCGTCACGGTGCAGCACGTGGGTCCGGTCAGGGCGCACCGCGCGCAAATAGCGGGGTCCTCCTTGGCGCACTGTGCGGCCACGGATTCATCCGGAAGCATATCAATCCAACACGTCATAACAACGTCCCAATTTCCTTTCACAAATTGTATGATTGATAAAACAGGAGCATGCACGGCGCCTGCCGCCGCGCACCGCTTTTAACTAAATCCCGGCGCGCCGCATGTCTACCCGATCCCCATTTTCTCACATGTTGTTTACGAACCTTTCACAATTACTTCCAATTTGACGTTTGAATAGGTACATCCGCCCCATGCCCAACGGATTCCTGCCATACGAAAAACGCCGTTTCGTGGTCACTGGCCAAGTCCAGGGCGTGGGCTTCCGGCCTTTTGTCTATCGCATCGCCGTGGAGCGCGGTCTTGCCGGTTTCGTCAAGAACACGCCCGAGGGCGTAGTCATCGAGATCACCGGCCCGGCGGTCGACGCCGCATCCTTCGGTCATGCTCTGCGCACCGAGATTCCGCCGCTGGCGCGCATTGTCTCCCTCGATGAAGAAGCCCAAGAAGTCAAGCCACCCGACGCGCCGACCGAGGGCGGATTCCAGATCCTCAAGAGCGACCAGGGCGAGGGCCACGCCGTGCTCATCAGCCCGGACACCGCCACCTGCGCCGACTGCCTGGCCGAGATGGCCGATCCAAACGACCGCCGTTACCTCTACCCCTTCACCAACTGCACCAACTGCGGCCCGCGCTATACCATAACTCGTTCCATCCCGTACGACCGCGCCACCACCTCCATGGCCTGCTTCCCTCTGTGCGAGGAGTGCGCCGCGGAGTACGAAAATCCTCTGGACCGGCGCTTCCACGCCCAGCCCAACGCCTGCCCGGTGTGCGGTCCACGCGTCTGGCTGCAGGAGGCCGACGGCATGCCCGTGTGCCAGGGCCAGGACGCCCTGCGCGAGGTCGCCCGCCGTCTCGCGGCCGGGACCATCGCGGCGATCAAGGGCCTGGGCGGATTCCACCTGGCCTGCGACGCCACCAACGAATCTGCGGTCCAGCTCCTGCGCGAGCGCAAGCACCGCCCGCACAAGCCGCTCGCGGTCATGGTTCCGGACATCGAGGCCGCTGCCGCCTATGTCTTCATCGACGAGTCCGCCGCCCGGCTGCTCACCGGCCCGGTCCGGCCCATCGCCCTGCTGCCGCGCGCATCCGGTCCCGCTGGGGGCAAGGCTCTCGCCGCCTCCATCGCCACGGACACCGATCTGGTGGGCGTCATGCTGCCGTACACGCCGCTGCACCATGTGCTCTTCCGCTACCTGCGCGAGGCCGGCGGCGGCTCCCATCCGGCCCTGGTCATGACCTCGGGCAACCTCTCGGACGAGCCCATCGCCCTGGGCAACCGCGAGGCCCTGTCCCGGCTGGCGGACATTGCGGACTGCTTCCTGCTGCACGACCGCGACATCCTCATCCGCACCGACGATTCGGTGGTCATGCCGCTCACGCCTGACGACGCCCTCGGCATGCCCAAAGACGCGGCCGAGCCTGGCCCGCCGCTCATCTACTTCCGCCGGGCGCGCGGCTACACACCCTCGCCCGTGGACATCCAGAATCTTGATGACCGCACGGACGGCGTGCCCACGGTGCTCGGCGTGGGTCCGGAACTCAAGAACACGATTTGCCTCACCAAAGGCTCGCAGGCATTTCTCAGCCAGCACATCGGCGATTTGGAGAACCTTGAGACCATGGGTTTCTTTCGCGAGATTATAACCCATCTCGCCGCCATCCTCCAGGTCTCTCCAGCCATCGTGGTGCACGATCTGCACCCCAACTTCCTGGCCACGCGCTGGGCCGTGGAGGAGTCCGGCCTGCCCGCGCACGGCCTGCAACACCACGTGGCACACATCCACGCTGTGCTGGCCGAGCACCGTTTCCGCGGCGCGGCCCTGGGCCTGGCTCTGGACGGCACCGGCCTTGGAGAGGACGGGACCCTTTGGGGCGGGGAAGCCCTGTTCGTCGATACCGAGGCCCTGACCCACGAACGCGTCGCGCACTTCTCGCCCATCCTGCTCCCTGGCGGCGACGCCGCCGTGAAGGAGCCCTGGCGCATCGCCCAGAGCATGCTCCACGCCCTGGGCATCACCGAGCCCGGCAACCGGCCGTGGCCGTGGCTCGATACGTTCGGCCCCATGAGCCGGATGCTGCCGCAGATGCTCGACAAGAAAATCAACGCGCCGATCACCACCAGCTGCGGCCGACTCTTTGACGGCGTGGCCGCCATGCTCGGCCTGGCTAACACCGCCAGCTACGAGGGGCAGGCCGCCATCCGCCTGGAAGGCGCGCAGGATATGGCCGAGACCGTCGCCTACCCCTGCGCCGTGTCCGGCGACGGCAACCTCGACACCCTCGCCCTCTTTGCCGAGGCGCATCAAGATTGGGAGGCCGGCGTCTCCGCCGGCGTGATCAGCCGCCGCTTCCACCTCGGGCTTATCCGGGGTCTGGCCGACTGGGCCGCCCACCATACGGGCCGCCTCGGCCTGGAGCACGTGGCGCTATCCGGCGGCGTGTTCCAGAACCGCACCCTTGCCCTGGCCCTGCCCAAAGCTCTGGCCGACCGCGGCCTCATCCCCCTGGTCCATGGCTTTGTCCCGCCCAACGACGGTTGCATTGCCCTGGGCCAGGCCGCCTGGGGCCGGCTCCTGCTGGTGAAGAACGGATAAGAAAAGCAATGCGAGGGGGATGCCTTTTGAAAAAGGCATCCCCCTCGCGCTCCCCCTTTCAAAACTTTTTCATTGAAAAAAAGTTTCAGGGGTGTGCGGTGTATATAGCGGCTGCGCTTACGAATGCCCGCCCGAAAGCCCCAACGTATGTACCGGAGAAAACGACACGCCGAAGACCAGAGCCAGCGCCACGGCGGTGCAGATGGCATCCAGCGTGGCTGTCTCCTTCTCGGCGAACGACGTTGCCGCCCGCGCATTGGCCACTGTCGCGGAGCGCATCAGGACGCCTGTGCCCTGCCCGCACGGCAGCACGGACAGGACAAAGGCTTCGCACAGCGAAAGCGTCAGCTCGAAGCGCTCGTGCGCATACACTTCCTTGACGACCTGGAAGTACCGCCGCACCGGTGGCGGCGGGTTCATCTCCAGGAGCAGCGCCTCAACCTGCGCTTTCTTTTGGTAGTAAGCCATTATTAAACCACATCTTTCTGGTTTACGTCTGGAGCTCGGCGCGCACGATCCGCGCCGCCTCCACCATGTTGCGCAAAGAGGCCGTGGTCTCTTCCCAACCGCGCGTCTTGAGGCCGCAATCCGGGTTCGCCCAGAGCCGTTCCACAGGCAACACCCTGGCCGCGCGGCGCAGCAGGTCGGCCATCTCGTCCACGCTGGGCACGCGCGGGCTGTGGATGTCGTAGATGCCCGGACCGACCTCGTTGGGATAGTTGAACAGCCGGAACGCTTCGAGCAGCTCCATGCGGCTGCGGCTGGCCTCCAGGCTGATGACGTCGGCGTCCATGGCTGCGATGTGCTCGATGATGTCGTTGAAGTCGCAGTAGCACATGTGGGTGTGGACCTGCGTTTCCGGGGCCGCGCCGTTGGCTGCCAGGCGGAAGCAGTCCACGGCCCAGCGGAAGTACTCGTCCCAGGCGGATTCACGCAGGGGCGCGCCCTCTCGCAGGGCCGGCTCGTCCACCTGGATGATGGGCAGGCCCGCCTGCTCCAGATCGGCGACCTCGTCGCGGATGGCCAAGGCGATCTGCCGGCACGTCTCGCTCCGGGGCTGGTCGTCGCGCACAAAGCTCCAGCACAGGATGGTCACCGGCCCGGTCAGCATTCCTTTCATGGGCTTGTCCGTAAGCGACTGGGCGA